>OMXA01000046.1 GCA_900314905.1 uncultured Erysipelotrichaceae bacterium | reverse complement strand
CATCTGCGGATTGATCTCATACGTTCCGCTCTCCAGCGGATAGCACGGTCCGCCTCTGCCTACGACCGCATCCAGCCCCTTCAGGTCAATATGATGTTCCTTCAGGAATTCCTCAATGACCTCCATGCGGTAATTCAGCTGGTTATTGATATCTCCAAGAGACCTCAGTACCGTCGAGTCATGGAAGACATTGTCCTCGAATACCTTCTTCTCATTCTCGAACAATGACAGCTTCGTCGAGGTTGACCCCGGATTGATCACGAAGATACGATAGACTTTCTCGCTCATAGCAGTCCTTCTTTCCAGGGACCATTTTATCACTGCAGAAGACCGTGATTCTCCTGCGGGCTGAGTTTCATCCAGGCAGAGCCTCCTTCCTCACAGGGAATCTCTGCTGACACTGACTCCTTTCTGACCACAAAGGAATATGGCTCTCTGACAGGACCGCATTCCGGATCATATGCCGCCAGAATGAGGACCAGTTCATGACCTGCCTGAACCTGATAGACTTCCGGCTGCAGATAGACGGTATACGTATGATCTTCTCCGATCACCGGCATGATCGAAGCTTCTGCAGACGCACTGTCATATCCAGACTCAGGATTGCAGAGATCAATCCATCCTTCTGCAATGACCTTCCTGTCTGTTTCTCTTGTCTTCAGACGCACCAGATCCAGCCAGGGAAGAGGAGCACCCTGCCAGCAGGCAGCCTCCCCGACGATTTCCTTTGCCACTTCGAAACAGCCTTCTTCTTTCCCGAAAACCGGAAATGGTTCTTCTGAAGTATCAATCAGAGCGGCAGTCACCACGAGAGAATCTTCGGCGCTTCCTTCAGCCACTGCAGCCTCAAAAGTGACTGCCGCACTGCCTCGGATCGTGACAGACTGTTCCATTTCTGCGCTCCAGCACACCCTGCCAGCAATCTGCTTCTGAGAGGAAGAAGAAACAGTCTGATCTTCGCTCAGCTCTGCATGCATGGTAAGCATATGTCCAGCCTGCAGCGTCTCATACGTATCCCACTGCTTTGGATCATGGCTGTTCTGAACCAGCATAGCAGGCATCTCTTCAATTCCGTTTTCGACCCCATAAAGGTAATGGGAAAATCAGCGATTCAGAAGATCCTCATAAGGTTCTCCATTCACCATCATGGTCCAGTGTCCCGCATGAGAGACAGGCGTGATATGAGCATCCTGGTGAAGCAGAAGCTTTACGGTCCTTCCTGCCTTCTGAAACGCCCTCATCATCAGATCTGCCTGCTTCGTCTTCACATTGTCATCATTGAGTCCCTGCACGATCAGGGCAGAGCAGTGCAGATTCTCTGCATTCAAGGTATAGTCCCGATCCTGCCAGAACCTGCTGTAATCACCGCCATGCGCCATCTGATCCTTCTGAATCTGATGCAGATAGCCGCCATAATCCTTTTCAATGGTCTTCCAGTCCTCTGGATCCAGGTATCTTCCTGCACAATACAGCGCCAGGCCGCTCAGCTGATTGTCCGGTTCCCTGACAATTGAAGCCCCCTGGCTGTTCATGTACTCATACCAGCTGGCAATGCCGGATACCGGCACAATCGTCTTCAGTCCTTCTGTCCCTGTTCCTGCAACCCCGAACTGCGTCGCACCAGCATAAGACATGCCTGTCATTCCGATTGAGCCATTGCACCAGTCCGCCCTGATCTCCATGTCGCAATCCAGGCCTGCATATGCTTTCCGATCTCCCCTCAGCCATTCAATGACCGATCGGAAGGCAGCAATTTCAAGCGCTGAGCCGCAGGTCTGGAATCCCTGCGACCGAAACGTTCCAGGTCCCGCACACAGCACCACCGCAAAGCCCCTGACGAGAAAATAGTCATACCACTCCAGATCTTCATACATGTAACGGCCTTCAAAAGGATTGTAATAATACCAGTCAGAAGGCACGGCTTTTCTGGATGCCTCCTCAGTAGTCATCTCACCGGCAGGAGTTCTTGGTTCTGGTTTTTCATAAAGCTTCCTCAGGTCAAAGGAATCGCCTTCCATTTCATCAATCTCATAAAATGGCGTGCAGCCGCTGATATAAGGTCTGGCTTCATAGATCACAGCAGCCTGATAGTCTCCTCTCACAGCCGCTTCCGGTACCTGCACCACTGCTTTGATCAGATCCCGCTTTCCATCTCCATCTGTGTCATAATCGGTTTCGACATAGACACAATAACGGAGGATCGCCTGATCTTCCTTTCCCCCAGTGCCGCTCGAATACGGAAAAATCGGCTGGGCTTTGCCATTGAGAAACAGCGGCTTCAGAGTTCTGTCGGAAGCTGCATTCTTTACCTGTCCGGCAATCTCCTTCATCTCCGCCAGTCTTTCCCTGCTGCAGGGAAGCCCCGGATCTTCTTCTCCAAGCATTCCGATGCTCTGTGCAAACGACAGACGATCTGCCTGAGAAGTTCCCAGAACTTCTTCTGATAATCCTGTCTCACTCAGCAGAAGCACAGCCGCTTCTGACAGCGTCCATTCATTCTTCCTGAGCTCAGTTTCAGAAGACTCTTTCCCGCACGCACATAAGCCTTCGGCAAGCATGCAGAAAGCAATGATCTTCGTGACACATGTTCTGAAATCCATAAGCTTCTCCGATTCTGACTCTATCGGCTCTATGGTAAGAAGAACTGAATTTCCGGGCAATCCCTTTCAGAAGCAGTTTCCGGATCTGTACCACATCAGAAACAGAAAACTGCCGAAAGAAAAACCTCGTGCAGAACACGAGGATCTCAGAATCATTTCAGAAAAAGCTTACTTCTTCAGAGCAAGACCATCATGGAATGCTCTGCCGACCACCGGCCCGATGACCCGGTAGGAACTGGTTCCCATATCAAACACAATCGGCTTCAGCTTATCCGCATCAACCTTTCCATCGGTCAGCACGGATTCCTCTGCGAGCATATCAACAATCTCGCCGACCAGAATTCCAGTCTCTTCATTCCATGACTTGCAGGTGCATTCCAGGGTCACCGGATACTCCTCAATCACCGGCGCATTGACATGGGGAGCCTTCTTCACATGCACTCCTGCAGCTTCGATCTTGTTGACCTTTGCCCCGGTTTCCACTCCGAAGTAATCAGAAATCTCAACCGTATCTGCTGTCGCAAACGCCACTGTGAATGCGCCCGTCTTCCTGATATTCTCAGTTGTCTTATGATGGGCAAGAAAAAACGTAATCTCTCCGTAATCTGACTGCTGTCCCCATGCTGCATTCATCGCATTCGGTACACCGTTTTCATCATACGTTCCGATTATGAATACCCCTTCCGGCAGAATCACTGCCTGCTTTGACCCGAACTCCTTTATCATATTGATCTCCTCCTGAGTGCATCTTAACGCATTTTCATCTATCAGCACAAAAAAACTCAGCATCTGCTGAGGTCATCTTTGTATATATACTCAGGAGTATCTCCCGAGGAACTGCTGTATATCAATCACTGAACAGTCATTCAGTGATACTCGCAATTCTCCGCCATAAGCTTTTCCAGCTCAAGGCAGGTATGATAATAGCACATCATTTCCGGAAATCAAGCATTTTTGCAGAGAAATATCAGAATATCATAAAGTCCCTTAATCAAAGCGCTTTCACGCCATTCATGCATGATTTCCCCACAGCCCTGGAAGCTCTTTGCTGCAGAAAAAGAAAAAACCGCAGAACCTGCGGCCAGCAAAGTGGTTCCTGAGGGACTCGAACCCTCGACCCACTGATTAAGAGTCAGTTGCTCTACCAACTGAGCTAAGGAACCATGTGTTCTTCCGAACGCTTAGATATAATACCTCACCCGAAGCGGTAATGCAACAGTAATTTGAAAATTCTTCGGAAGCCAGATTACGCTTCTGACGCTTCAGGATTCCGGATCCGGCTGTGCCGAAGAAGAAGATTCCGGCACCAGCGTCGGTGTCGGGATCGGCGAAGGCCCTGCCGGTTCCTCGTTTCCGAAGACATGCGCATAGTAATCCGTGCTCAGAACTCCGCTGCAGAAATTGATCTTATTGCGTACCAGGGTACGGATGCGCTGTGCATAATCCTCGCTGACGGTCACTCCCTCATTCGGATAGAATGTTCCGGTGGCAGACAGATAGTATCCTTGATCCGTCTTCCAGTCATAGTTCATATTGAATACCAGAGGCTCTGCATCCGAGAACACATCTCTGCCAGGCAGAAGCCTGGAATCCCATTGCGTGCCGAACAGATTGCTGAGGGTAGGCAGGATATCGATAGAAGAAACCGGCGTATCCACGACAATCGGATCCATGTCTTCCAGGCATCCGCTCCATAGGATCAGGCGGTTATGGTCCCGTTCCAGATAATTCGTGACCGTATAGCCATAGAGATTATCCAGGTTCGTGCTGTTCTCCAGCGTCTCATTGTAGTCAAGCCCATACGGAAAATGATCTGCACTGAGCACGATGACGGTATCATCCGCAATTCCCGCCTGTTCCAGGCGATCCACCAGATACGTCAGCGCATCTTCCAGTTCGAGCTGGCTTGCGATATATGCCTTGACCTCATCATTGTACTGATCCAGGCCGCGGACCTCATCCCAGTGCTTTGCCGACATCGCATTGCCGGATACGGAGTACGGATTATGCCCGGAAACGGACATGTAATAGACATTGAATGGCTGGTGGCTGATATAGAAATCAACTGTTCCTTCCATCATTTCCAGATCCGACTGCGGCCATTGCGCAGTGACATAATTCTCCATGCCATTTCCATAGCCCATGAACCCATTGGAATAGCCGAGATGATTATGCGTCAGATTGCGGTTGTAGAACGTGTAGTCATTGTCATGGAACGCCCAGCCATTGTAGTTCAGGCGATTCAGCTGATTGCCCATCGTGAAGTAATTATTGTAATCGGCAGTGATCTTCACGGAAGAACCGCCCTTGGTCGGCATGAGCCCGAACAGATTCTCACATTCTCCGCCCGTGGTTCCGGCACTGGCAGGCTGATAATAGTCCGTAAACTGAATTCCCTTATTCGCCAGGCGATACAGCGTCGGTGTCAGGTCTGGATCGATGATATCTCCCGAAAAGGCTTCCGCGCTGATGAAGATCAGATTCTTGCCTCGAAAGAGACCCGTATATGCATTCTGCTTCGTCGGAGTCAGAGAGCTGACATACCGATCCAGCTCCTGCTGGGCACTGGTGCCAGTCTGCTCGAGGGCCTCAAAATCAATCTCCATCTCGTTATACCCAAAAGCAGCCGGTTCTTGTGAAGCTTCCGCCTCGGCTTCCGGTGTTTCCTCCGGTGCGACCGTCTCAAAGCTCACCGAAGAACCAGAATCCGCATTGCGTACCAGATCCATGCGGACCGCACTGAGCAGTCCGAACTCCGTCACCGCATTCTGAAAGCTGTACTCATCCGAGTATCCATGCCAGTACAGCGGGTTCATCGAAATCAGCAGCAGATTCAGAACCAGGGAAATCACCGCAATTGTTCCATTCAGAAACTTTTCATAAGAAGAAGACTGTCTGCCATCATCAAACCGGTTCCGGAATTTCAGATACGCTGCTGCCGGGACCCAGAATAAGAGAAGTCTCGTGATTCCTCTTGCTGAAAAGATCAATGAGAAAACCAGACTCTGAAATTCTCCCATCGCATCCCCGGCTCCGGCAAAAACCGTATTCAGATCATAGAACACCTTGAACTGCAGGAACACGAAGTAGAAGATGCAGAACAGCACCGTGACCAGAACAATCACAGTCGTGCGGATTCTGCGATTCAATTTCTCGTTTCTGCTCAGTGAGCTGAGAAACCATGCAATCGCTCCATATCCAAGCGAGAATAAGAAGATATACAGCAGATCGATATTCCAGTTCCGGCTGACCGTGGATGCCTTGAGAACCAGCTCATCATAAAAAAAGAACAGCCCGGGCATGGAAGCGGCAATGATCCGATTCCGTTTTCTCTTCGTTTCCTGCTGCTGGCGCAGTTCTCGTTTTTCCCTTGAAGACAGTTTTCCAGTCGTTTTCATAAACAGTGCTCTTATTCCGCAACCCCGCTATTATAAACAGTTTTTCTGCCTCATGGTATAATTCCCAGAGAAAAAGAGGACAGCACATGTACGAATCAGTAAATGAAGAATTGCTGGACTTTCTGAATGAAAGCCCGGACGCATTTCACGCCGCAGATCAGATCCGCAGGATTCTGAAACAGAACGGCTTTGAAGAGCTTTCTGAAGGCAATGCATGGAATCTCTCGGAAGGGGGAAAGTATTTCGTTCTCCGCAATGAGAGTTCTGTCATCGCCTTTGCCATTCCGAAGTCAGACTTTCAGGGCTTCATGATCGGAGCAGCCCACAGCGACTCTCCTTCCTTCAAGATCAAGGAAAACCCGGAGATCAGAAAAGAAGGATACATCACCCTGAACGTTGAGAAATACGGCGGGATGCTGATGAGCCCATGGTTCGACCGCCCATTGTCCGTGGCAGGAAGACTGCTGGTCAGAGACGGAAACAGGATTGTGACAAAGCTCGTGAATGCAGACCGGGATCTGGTTCAGATCGTGAATCTTGCACCCCATATGGACCGCACTGCCAACAGCGGCCATGAGATCAATGTTCAGAATGAGATGGAGCCCATTCTGGGACTTGAAGGATCAGAAGGATCCTTCATGAAGATCATTGCGGAAGCAGCCGGCGTGAACCAGGAAGACATCCTCGGCCATGATCTGTTTCTCTATCAGAGAGGAAAAGGAACGATCTGGGGAGCCAATCACGAATTCCTGTCCGCAGGCCATCTTGATGACCTGCAGTGCGCATTCGGATGCCTGCAGGGATTCCTGCATGCGCAGCCGCAGAACAGCATTCCCCTGCTTGCGGTCTTTGACAACGAAGAAGTCGGTTCCGGCACCAAGCAGGGCGCAGATTCCACCTTCCTGGAAGACGTCGTCCGCCGCATCTGCACCCTGATGGGAAAGAATGCCGAAGACACCGAACGGGCCCGTATCAGCTCGTTCATGGTCAGCGCTGACAATGCCCATGCTGTCCATCCCAACTACGCCTCCAAAGCAGATCCGGTGAACCGTCCGAAGATCAATGAAGGAATCGTGATCAAATTCAACGCAAACCAGCACTACACGACCGACGCCGTCAGCGCGGCAGTATTCCGGGAAGTATGCCGCAAAGCCCAGGTTCCGCTTCAGGAATTCACAAACCGCTCTGATATGGCAGGCGGTTCTACCTTAGGCAACATCTCCAACGCCCATTTCTCGCTCAACACGATTGATATCGGCCTGCCGCAGCTAGCCATGCATTCATGCTGGGAGACCGCCGGGACGAAAGACACCGCCTATCTTGCCGAAGCAATGCAGGAATTCTTCTCCTCTTCCTTTCAGGATCTTGGCGGCGGCAGCTGGGAGCTGAACTGAGATCTGAACCCCCTATTCACAGAACGTGCAGGCTGATTTCTCTGCACGTTTTTTCTTTCTCTGCGCATTCTCTTTCAGGCCGGCTCATCAGTATCTTCCCAAACATAGAAAAAGTGCAGTCTGCTCATAGACTGCACCCGATCGTGTGCGGATTCAGATGGTTCTGCGGTAATGATTGATCAGACAGCCATCAGAGAGAATCTCGCGTTCCTCCGCTTCTGTTTCGCCAAGACGGACCGCAATCTCTTTCACGCTGCCATCTGTTCTGATGACATATGCCTGATAGTGATCTCTTCCTTCTTTCAGAGAATTCCGCACTCCCTTCAGAAAGACATAATCGCCATCCGCAATCTCCTCAGGCTCTTCAATCAGGAAAGGCAGAATCCCCCAGTTGATGCAGTTGGTACGATAGCGCTTCGTGGCATAGCTGACCGCAAAGTCTGCTGCCCCGCCGAGCACTCTCTGGCAGGAAGCAGCCTGTTCTCTCGCACTGCCGTCTCCCGGCTTATTTGCAAAGATCGCCGACCCGTAGTTCGTATGCAGCGGATCATTCGCAATGCCATGATCCGAAAGTCTCTGATATACCAGCTTCAGATGATCGGACAGATTTCCTGCTTTCCGGTCTGCATCTTCTTTCGAGACTGCTTCAGCCTTGCCGACATAAGCAGGATCCCTGCGGCTTAAAGTGAACTGGGCAAGCCGCAGCGGATTGGAACGATAGCTTGATGTTTCTCCGGAAGGAATCAGTTCATCGGTCGTCGTGACCGGATCCGTGATATAGCTGACAATCTTCACCAGCAGATCCTCACTGAGCATAGGCTGCTCGGGCCAGTCCTTGATGTTCGGTCCGAAGCGAAGCTGATAGTCCGGCTCCGGATGGTTCCAGCCATCATAAACCCGTCGTGCATAGATGCCTGCATCAAAGTGATACAGAGGAACCTGCAGCGGTTCTTCCACAATCTCATCTGCCGCAGTCAGAATGCCGCCGTTTCTTGCCGTTGCCGCAATCGAGCGCGCATCCATCAATGCCACGCCTGCAATCTGTCCCTCTGATGGTTTCGATCCTTCCCGGTTCGGGAAGTTTCTGGTGCTGTGCCGGATGGAGAGCTCGCCATTTGCAGGGGTATCTCCTGCCCCGAAACAAGGACCGCAGAACGCTTCCCGGAAAACTGCACCAGCCGTGATGAGATCTGAAACTGCCCCGTTTTCCACCAGTGCCTTGTAGGTAGGCATGGAATCCGGATATACGCTCAGCTTGAACTCGCCGTTTCCGCAGTCCTGTCCTTTCAGGATCTGTGCTGCCGCACAGATATTCTCATAAGTTCCTCCGGAACATCCGGCAATGACGCCCTGGTCCACATGAATTCTTCCGGCTTCATCAATCTTCGAAACAAGATTCATCTTCACCGTTCCGTTCAGCTGGCGATCTGCCCTTTCTTCTGCTTCTTTCAGATACTTCTCCGGATCTTTCTGAAGCTCATGAATCGGCAGCGCATAGCTCGGATGCATCGGCAGCGCAATCATGCATGGAATCTGATCGAGATTCAGCTCGATGCAGGAATCATAGTAAGCACCATCCTCCGGCTCCAGCTTCTGATAATCATCCGGGCGCATATGCTCTGCATAGTATTCTTCCGTCACTTCATCTGTCTCCCAGATGGAGCTGAGACAGGTTGTTTCCGTCGTCATGACATCGATGCCATTGCGCTCATCCTGGCTGAGGCCATGAATCCCGGGACCCGCGAACTCCAGCACCTTGTTCTTCACGAAGCCATCCGCATAAACTGCTCCGACTAAGGCAAGTGCGACATCCTGCGGCCCGACCCCGGACTTCAGCGCTCCGGTCACATGGACCAGAACGACTTCAGGTCTGGCCAGATCATACGTTCTGCCGACCAGCTGCTTGGCCAGCTCTCCGCCGCCTTCGCCGATTCCCATGGTTCCTAATGCGCCATAGCGCGTATGGGAGTCCGAACCGAGAATCATGCGCCCGCACCCGGTCATCATCTCCCGATTGTAGCTGTGAATCACGGCCAGGCATGGCGGCACATAGATGCCCCCGTACTTATGGGCAGCACTCAGCGCAAACTGATGATCATCTTCATTGATCGTTCCGCCGACCGCGCAGAGGCTGTTATGGCAGTTCGTCAGCACATACGGCATCGGGAATTCCTTCATGCCGGATGCCCGTGCAGTCTGAATGATACCGACATAAGTGATATCGTGGCTGGTCAGAGAATCAAACCGCAGATGCAGGCTTCCATCCTCTGCCCCCTGGTCATGGGCACTCAGAATCTTCCATGCCATGGTCTTCTTTCTGGCTTCTTCCGGCTTTTCTCCGGCAATGAACTGCACGGTTCTTCCCTGCAGATAATAAACCCCATGACTGATCTTCTCTATCATCTGGTCTCCTCCAGTTCAGCGATGACTGCCTCTGTGAATTCCTTCGTTCCGGCCGTCCCGCCGATATCTCTCGTGGTATGTTCGCCTCTTCGGATCACTTCATCTACTGCATATTCCAGGGCGTCCGCCTTCTCGCTCATGCCATGATCCCTTAACAGCATTCCCATCGCAAGCAAGAGCGCGGAAGGATTTGCAAGATCCTTTCCGGCAATATCAGGTGCACTGCCATGAACTGCTTCATAGATGATCTGATGATCCCCGATATTGGCACTCGGGGCAAACCCGAGCCCTCCTGCCAGACCAGAACAGAGATCACTCAGGATATCGCCATACAGATTCGGCGCCACAATCACATCAAACTGCGCAGGATCCAGCACCAGCTTCATCGTCATCGCATCAACAATCACGGAATTATGCGCGATATCCGGGTAAGACTCTGCGACATGATTGAACGCCTCCAGGAACAGGCCATCCGTATATTTCATGATGTTTGCCTTATGCACGCAGGTAACCAGATGTCTGCCATGTTTTTCTGCATATTCAAACGCAAAGCGGGCAATACGCTCACTTGCCTGACGGGTGATCAGCTTGATGCCATGAGCCGTGTCCGGGCCGATCATATACTCCAGACCCATATACAGATCTTCGGAATTCTCCCGGATCACGACCAGATCCACGTTGTCATATCTGCTCTTCACGCCGGTTCTGGAATGAACCGGGCGGAGGTTTGCATACGTCTGGAACCGCTGACGCAGCTGGACATTGATAGAACGGAAACCCTTGCCGATCGGAGTTGCAGTGGGTCCCTTGAGGGCAATGCCATCCTGCTCGATTGCTTCAATCAGACCTGGCTCGATCAGACTTCCGGTCTGCTCATAATATTCTGCACCGGCATGAAACTCTTCCCATTCAATGCCGGTATTCAGCGCCTCTGATACCTTCTCTGCGCTTGCTGAGATTTCTTTTCCGATGCCATCGCCCGGAATCAGTACCGTTTTCATATTCAGCTGCCTCCAGTTTCATGCATATAGAATAATCCTTTTTCAGACAGAAGGGATGTAGAGTACCTTCAGAGAATGTTCTGAAACCCTCAGAATCCGGTAGGCACCCGGATACTTCTTGCGCAGCTGCTTCTTCAGGGCATCCAGCTGGTCGCCATGCACGCTCTTTTCCGCATAGAACAGGTACTCATAGCTTCCGCTCTCCCGATCTCCCGAAGAGCTGCTGACCGTCACCTTCTGGCTCAGCACCTGTTCTGCAATCGCAGCCAGATCTTCTGCCGAGGCATGCGGCACCTCCGGTGTATCATCCGAGGGCATCGTCGTCTCATCCAGCGGCAGGCCAGGACCCGTAATTCCTGGTGATGGCTTCAGCACTGCCGTCAGGATCAGGCCGATCGCACCAAGCAGAATCAGGCCGATGCCAAGCAGCACGCTCATGGACAGCATTGGAATTCCGGATACGATGCAGAGAAGGGAAATCAGCTGATAGAATTTTTTCATTTTAGAAGCGCTCCCGATTACCGAAATCATACCATGCATGTACGAAGAATAGCCCCGATCCATGCATTATGTCCTATAATAGACCAAAGATTTCTCAGGAGGATGACAGACATGGAACGTTTTTATCCGAATGTAGCAGAACTTGCCCCGGAAGACATGGAATTGCTCTGCAGGGAATTCCGGAAGAACAACCGGATCAATGTAGAGATCAGTGAAAAACTCGGAGTAAAGCGCGGGCTGAGAAACCCGGACGGAACTGGCGTGCTGGCCGGTCTGACCAATGTCTGCGATGTCATCGGCTACGAGCGGAAGGAAGACGGAACCATCAACCCGATTCCCGGAGAGCTGATCTACCGCGGCATCGATCTGAATGACATCGTCAATGAAGCCATCACGAAAGACCGTTTTCTGTTTGAAGAGGTTGTCTGGCTGCTGCTGTTCGGGACCCTTCCGAACAAAGAGCATCTTGAGCGCTTCTCAAGAATTCTGGAAAGCCACCGGGAACTGCCGGACGGCTTCCCGGAAACCATGATCATGAATGCTCCTTCCCCGAACATCATGAACAAGATGGCAAGATCCGTTCTTGCCATGTACAGCTATGATGACAAAGCGGACGATACAAGTCTTGAGAATATCATCAAGCAGTCCATCAACCTGATTGCAGAACTGCCGACCATGATGATCTATGCCTATGAAACCAAGCTCCATGTCTATGAGCACAAGTCTCTGTACTTCCACTACCCGATTCCCGGCCTGAGTTCTGCCGAGCATATTCTTTCCATCTACCGTCCGGATCAGAAGTTCACCCACGAAGAAGCAAAGCTCCTGGATCTCTGCATGGTTGTCCACGCAGATCATGGCGGCGGCAATAACAGCACCTTCACGACCAGGGTCATCTCTTCTACGGGCACCGATACGTATTCTTCCATCGCTGCCTCCATCGGGGCTCTGAAAGGCCCGAAACACGGCGGTGCCAATCTCAAAGTCATGCAGCAGCTTGACTGGCTGAGAAAAGAGCTGAATGACCCTGCTGATGATCAGGAAGTGCTGGATCTGCTCAGGAAAGTGCTCCGCAAGGAAGCAGGCGATCATTCCGGTCTGATCTACGGCATCGGCCATGCCGTCTATACCGTCAGCGACCCGCGTGCTCAGATTCTGAAGAAGCAGTCACATGAACTTGCCTGCAAGAAAGGATTTGAAAAAGAGTGGAACCTCCTCTGCAGCATTGAGAAGCTTGCCCCGGAAGCCTTCGAGCTCGAAAAGAAAGGCACCAGAAGAGTCTGTGCAAATGTGGATCTCTTCTCCGGTCTGATCTACCGGATGCTTGGCATCGCTGAAGATCTGTATACGCCGCTGTTCGCCATTGCCAGAGTTCCCGGCTGGTGTGCACATCGGATGGAAGAAGTCGAGTTTGCCGATCGCCTGATCCGCCCTGCCTATCGCTATGTAGGCAGCGATCAGCCGTACATTTCTCTCGATGATCGCTCTTGAACTGAAAAGAAGGATTGAATAGAATAGGGTTTGCATTGACCAGGTGAAAAGTGCGGAATCTCCTGTTCCTGAAAAAGAAGAGAGGCAGATCAGGTGAAAGCTGCCGGAACAGTCTGCATGATGGAACCTGCGAGCATCTTCCGAACGGAAGCGGAACAGAACCGTTATTTCTGAGAGTGATCAGTTCAGCTGAACTGATAAGCTGGGTGGTACCGCGCAGATCGTTCTCTTTGCGTCCCTTCGCAGGAAGAGACGCTTTTATTTTTCTGGAGGTAATCAATATGAAAAAACGCATGTTAAGCGGCATCAAGCCGACCGGTCAGCTGCATCTCGGCAGCTACATCGGCGCATTGAAGCATTTCGTGGACTATCAGGAGGAATACGATGTATTCGCCTTCATCGCCAATCTTCACTGCATCACCGTTCCCCAGGATCCGGCAGCTCTGCAGAAGAACCTGCGCGATTGCGTAGCGTTATATCTTGCCTGCGGCCTGGACCCGAAGAAAGCTACCATCTTCCTGCAGACCGATGTGAAGGAACACGCTCAGCTCGGCTATATCATGTGCTGCCATACCTACATGGGCGAGCTCAATCGCATGACCCAGTTCAAGGACAAGCAGGCAAAAGGAGAAACCAATCTCTCTGGCGGACTGTATACCTACCCGGCGCTGATGGCTGCTGATATTCTGCTCTATGACCCGGACTATGTTCCGGTCGGAGATGACCAGAAACAGCACGTTGAACTGACCAGAGACGTCGCGATCCGCATGAACCATCGCTATGGCGAACTGTTCAAGGTTCCGGAACCGCTGGTTGCCAGAGTAGGTGCCCGCATCATGAGCCTCGATAATCCGTCAAAGAAGATGAGCAAATCGGATCATAATGATAAAGGGTGCGTCTACCTGCTTGATGATCTGGCTAAGGCAAGAAAGAAGATCATGAGTGCGAAGACTGATTCCATCGGCCACGTGCACTTTGACCCGGAGAACCAGGCGGGCGTCTCCAACCTGATGCAGATCTACAGCTGTCTCAATGACAATGAATCCTTCGAGCAGATTGAGAAAGACTTTGAAGGAAAAGGCTACGGAGACTTCAAGAAAGCCGTCGCGGAATCCGTCTGCGATACTCTCTCAAAGATCCAGACCCGCTATCAGGAAGTACTGTCTTCCGGTGAACTGGAAGAAGTTCTGACGGAAGGCGCCGCCAAAGCCCGTCCGATCGCTGCCGCAAAGCTTGACAAGGTTCAGCGTGCCATCGGCATGGAAATCATCGCGCACTAAGCTCCTCAAGCGGCTTCACACCATTCTGTGAAGCCGCTTTTCTGACTCGTTTTTCAGGATTGCTTTTTCTCTTCACATGCATGCATTTTCTGATTATCCTGTTATCAGAGACCGGAATCATTCCGGCAAAGGGAGGAAAGATCATGAAGAAATCACCTGTTTTCATCGCGGCATCGTTATGCCTTTTACCGCTCTGCGGATGCAGCAGCTCTTCTGCTGCAGCATCCCCTTCAGCAACTGCAGTGCCTTCAGAATCCGCAGAACCATCTTCCAGTGCAGGAATCCAGGTCCAGGAGGTTCAGCTGGAATCGGCCCGCGGAACCATGATTCCAGGAACCGTAGTCATGCCGGAAGGCGCTTCAGATTCCCCGTTCGTCGTGCTCTGCCACGGTCACGGCGGCAGCCGGCATGAAAATGGAGGTTTCGATGACATTGCGGAAGCACTTGCAGAACAAGGCATCGCTTCCATCCGGGTTGATTATCCTGGCTGCGGAGATTCCACAGAAGACTTCAGCGAGAATAATATGACCAATATGATCAACGACACGAAGAGTGCCATTGCCTATCTGGAAGACAATTATTCGGTCAGCACTTCTGATTACGGAATCTTCGGCTATTCCATGGGCGGAAGAATTGCCCTGGAAATGCTTGCTGATCCTGACTATTCATTCTCCGCCGCAGTGATGCTGGCACCAGCTGCAGATACGGAGGATCTGAAGAACCTGTTCGGCGGTGCAGAGAACTGGGAAACCCTGAAAGCAGATGCAGAAGCATCTCCTGATAAATGGGTGGAATTCACGACTATTTATGGCCAGGTACAGCACCTTGGCGTGCAGTTCTTTGCAGACCTTGAGGCGAAGTCGTTCGAGGACATCACCGATGCGGCAGCTGCTGCCTACAGCGGCCCTTCCATGGTCATCTATGCTGTCGATGATACGGCCGTCTCTCCTTCCGTCAGCCAGGGAGTTGCAGAGAAGCTCGGATCGGAAGTGGTCAAGACTCCGGAAGATGGACATTCCTATGGATTCTATGGCGGCCCTGCCTATGTCAAGCGGATCGTCGTCGAGAATACCGCAGACTTCTTCGCTGCTCATCTGAAATAGCAGAACCCGCATGATATAAGCTGTTTTCACGCATGTAAAGCATCGCTTGCCTGGCTGAATACTGCCTGCAAGCACAGCTTTCTTGAAGAACCTGCTCATGTCAGGTAAACCGGAAGAGCCGGAAGGAGAAATGGTATGGGATTTTCAGAACAGATCAGAGAACTCAGGAAAGAGAATCATCTGACCCAGGAAGAGATGGCCGCACGGCTGCACGTGACCCGTCAGGCTGTATCCAACTG
>OMXA01000058.1 GCA_900314905.1 uncultured Erysipelotrichaceae bacterium | reverse complement strand
TATCTTTTAGAAGAAAGTGTAGAAAAAAACACCCATACCGTTTGTGAGTATGAGTGTATGCGTCATCAGTTCAACAAAAGTTTAACTTAATGACGTTGGATCTGATCTCCTTTTTATCTGGTTCTGAGGTTGTTCCTGACTTTCCGGATGATGCGCTGTTCGCTGGCTTTTTTCTGATATACGTGTGCTGCCGACTTCATCAGCTGCTTCATGCCGGCGCCATCCGAGTTCTGATAGTCCTTGCGGATTGCGTGCAGAATCAGAAGGCTGCTCAGAACGCCGGAACCCTGATCCGCGTCTTTCCTGGCTTTGGCGGTAATGGCGTCTGCTTTGATTTTCGAGGCCTCCGCTCCATTCTGCAGTTCGGCGAGCTGCGGCTTCATCGCCTTCAGCTGCTTCAGCAGGGGACTGGCCTTCAGAAGGGTCATGACGAGAAAGATCAGAAGCAGCACGAAGGCAGCGATCAGACACCAGTAATTGTACGGATACAAACTGAATTGCATAGAATTCCCTCTCTGAACTTCATTATAAAGCGAAAACAGTCTATTTTCCATGCGGGTTTCTGATAAGATAAAGTCATGCGCGAACTCCTGATTGTTGCAGTATCAGATAACCATGGCTCCAGAAGACCGGTGCAGTGGCTCCAGGAAAAGTATCAGAATGCTGATTATTTCGTACACCTCGGAGACAGCGAAGGACCGATGCGGTGGCTGAACGGATATGCCTGCGTCAGAGGAAACAATGACTATGACCCGGACTATCCGGAAAGAAAGGTGATCAGGATCGGAGAACATCGGATCCTATTGACTCACGGACATCGGGAACTGTATCGCGGAGGGAAAGAAGGGCTGATCCAGGAAGCACAGAAGGAACACTGCGATCTGGTTTTCTATGGACATACGCATCTCTATTCCTGCGAAGAGGCAAAGGGCATCTGGCTGCTGAATCCGGGCAGCATCCGCCGCAACCGGGATGGCAGCAATCCTTCTTATATGCTCGTCCGGCTGAATGGGCAGGAAGTAACGGTTTCACGTATGGAGTACAATCCGGGGGCTTGAATAATTCCAGAGCCTCTGTTAAAATTCTAAGTGCTGTCCACGTAGCTCAGCTGGATAGAGCACCCGCCTTCTAAGCGGACGGTCGCGAGTTCGAATCTCACCGTGGACACCATAACAGATACCGCCTCATGGCGGTATTTGCTGTTTAAGGAGATCCATGGGTTATTACGAAGAGATTGTATCGGAAATCAGAACAGCTATCGATGAACACCGATATGAAGATGCAAGGTTCCTGCTGAAGCGGGAGCTTTCAATGCCATACATTCCAGAGGATGCGGAAGCAGAATTTCATGAGCTGGAGAAAGACCTCCGCTATGCTTCAGAAGAAGGCCATGAGCCTGAAGAAGCGCCGCTGGCGGTTCTGCTTGGCATGCTGAAAGGGAAACCGGAAGCACAGCTTGCGGCTGCCTATCGCCTGCAGGAACGCAATCTGCGCTCGTGCACCAGCGAGATTCAGGAATTTCTGAACTGCAATCCGTTTCCGGAAGCGGCAGCATTGCTGATCGAAGCCCTGGCGGAGCAGGAAGTCGGCGAAGAATTCGTCTATACCAGAGATGGCATTGAATATACGTTCTGGCCAGATGCGATCACGCCGATTACCCGCAGTCCGGGGTTTCTCGAAGCACTGTCGCTTCTGGAACAGTGGGTCAGCCGGAATCCTTCGCTTCTGGAAACTGCGAAAAGCCTGCTTGTTCATGAGGCTTATATGAATCTGCCGCTGAGCTATGAGAAAGAAGACGCTGAACAGGCTGCTTATCAGGCTGCCGCTGAGGCGGCTGACTTATTAGGGGATCGTGCAGGCCGATCCGAGCTGGCGAAGAACTATGAAGCATGGAAAGAGAGAAAGCGATCCTGTGCCTGAGATTTCAGAAAACAGGCAGAACAATCGCACAGAAATCGTGATCTTATCCGTGGCGGATCAATTCTCTTTTTGATATACTGAGAGCGTTTGAAAGAAAAGGAGTTTTTGAGCAACATGTCAGAGTGGACATTAAAAGAAAAATCAGCAGGTGAACTGGTCGTTACCATCGAGGGTGACGAATGGAAGAAGGATGTTGAAAAAGCATTCAGCAAACTCGGAAAAGAAGTGACCATGAATGGCTTCCGCAAGGGCCAGGTTCCGAAGAAGATGCTGGAGCATGCAATTCCGGAGCGCAACCGTGAACTGGAAGCAATCTATGACAATGCCAATTCCTGGCTGCAGGCTGCGCTGAAGGAGCAGAACCTGGAACCGATTTCCCAGCCGACGCTTGATATCCGTTCCGCTGATCCGGAGAAGGCAGTCGTCGTCTTCGAATTTGCGATCATGCCGGAAGCTTCGGTATCCGATTATAAGGGACTGGAGTACCACATGGATGATACTTCCGTAAGCGAGGAAGAATTCAATAAGGAAATCGATCGCATGCGCGAGAACTTCGCAGATATGGAAACCAAGGATGGCGAAGCGGAAAATGGCGATACGGTTGATATCAACTATGAAGGCTTCAAGGATGGCGTTCCGTTTGACGGCGGCAAGGCAGACAACTACAATCTCGTGCTTGGCTCCGGCAGCTTCATTCCTGGCTTCGAGGATCAGCTGGTAGGTGCTAAGGCTGGCGAAGAGAAGGAGCTGAATCTGAAGTTCCCGGAAGACTATCATGCGGCTGATCTTGCTGGAAAGGATGTTGTCTTCAAGGTCAAGGTCAATGAAGTTAAGCGCAAGGTTCTGCCGGAAGTGGATGATGATTTTGCCAAGGATGTCAACGCCAAGGGTGTTGAGACTGCAGAAGATCTGAAGAAGATGGTCCGTGAGCGCCTTGAGAAGCAGAAGAAGCAGACGGCAGAGGACAAGGGAGACAATGATCTTCTTGATCAGCTGCTTGCCAAGACGGAAGTGGAGATTCCGGATGTCCTGGTGGAAGACGAAGTCAATAACCGCATCAATCAGCTTTCTGCTCAGATCCAGCAGTATGGCATGAAGCTGAACAGCTATCTTTCCATGATGGGGACGACTCTGGATCAGCTGAAAAAGGACTACGAGGAAGACAGCCGCAAGGCGGTCAAGACCAGACTTGCCCTGGATGCAGTTGCCAAAGCAGAAGGACTGGTGCCGAGCGAGGAAGAAGTCGAAAAGGAATTCGGCGATATTGCTGCGCAGTACGGAATGACGGTGGATCGGGTAAAGGCTGCGATCAGCCGGGCAGCAGTGGAACAGCAGCTCAGCGAAGATAAGGCGTTCCGCTTCATCAAGAAGAACGCTGTCGGTGCTCCGGCCGTTGAGGAGCCGGAAGCTCATGAAGCAGAGGAAGGAACTGACGCTTCTGCAGCAGAGTAATTTCTGCATTCAGAGATAGAAACCAATAAGACGCTTTCAATGCGTCTTATTTTATCCGCAGGGGGTTGATACCCTCTCATGAAAGGAGGAACACACTATGAGCAAAGAGGTCAGTATCAGGGTTCCGGCAGTATGCACGCGCGGTGTCGTCGTGTTCCCGGGCCAGGATGTGATGATCGAGGTCGGCCGCCAGAAGAGCATCAACGCGGTCAATGAAGCAAGTGCTTCCTATGATTCCATGGTATGGATTGTCTGCCAGAATGATATTATGGTCGATAATCCTTCAGAACAGAATCTGTATCGGGTCGGTACCCTCAGCAAGATCAAGATTGTCCGCCGCAAAGAAGGGTTCATGCGGGTGACCTTCACCGGCATGAAACGGGCTTCTCTTCTGAACCTCGAAGACAGCAGCGATATGATGATGGCGACGATCCAGCCGCTGGAAGAGGTGGAAGGAAATCATCTGGAAGAAATGGCGCTTGTCAAGCGCATCATCTCGGAATTCGAGAAGGTCAGCAACCTTTCGAGCGCATTTCCTTCGGATATCGTGTCCCAGCTCTCCAAAGGCGTTTCAGCGATCACGCTGACGGATCAGTTTGCCCAGTATTTCCCGCTTGATACCGCAGCGAAGCAGAAGCTTCTCGAGACAGTGAATGTCAATGAGCGCATGGTCACCATCATTGCCGAGCTGGAAAAGCAGCAGAGGTTCTCGCAGATCGAAGCGAACATCAATGACAAGGTCAAGGAACGCATTGATGAGAGCCAGAAGGAATATTTCCTGCGTGAGAAGCTCAAGGCAATCAAGGAAGAACTCGGCGATGTGTCGAATGTAACCGATGACACGACACAGATGCGCGAGATGATCGAGAAAAATCCATATCCGGAACATGTCAAGCAGAAGGCGAGAGAAGAACTGCAGCGCTATGAGATGCTGCCGCCGGGAAGCGGAGAAGCAAGCGTTGAAAGAACCTATCTCGACTGGCTGCTGAAGGTTCCGTGGTGGCAGGAAACCGAAGATAACAGTGATCTGAAAGCAGTCCGCAAGGTTCTCGATGAGGATCATTACGGCCTGGAAAAGGTCAAGGACCGCATCATGGAATACCTGGCGGTCAAGGAGATGACAGGCAATCTGAATTCACCGATTCTCTGCCTCGTCGGTCCTCCTGGAGTCGGCAAGACCAGTCTTGCCAAATCGATTTCCAGAGCACTGGACCGCAAGTTCGTGAAGATGAGTCTTGGCGGAGTCAGAGACGAAGCTGAAATCAGAGGCCATCGCAGAACCTATCTCGGTTCGCTTCCGGGCCGTGTGATCCAGGGCATGAAGCGGGCTCAGGTGATCAATCCGGTATTCCTGATCGATGAGATCGACAAGATGGGGGCAGATTACAAAGGAGACCCGAGCGATGCGCTGCTGGAAGTTCTGGATCCGGAACAGAACCAGTTCTTCAGTGACCATTATCTGGAAGAACCGTATGATCTCTCGAAGGTCATGTTCATCGCGACTGCAAACTATCTCGACAATATTCCGGCTCCGCTCCAGGACCGTCTGGAAATCATCGAGCTGCCTTCTTATACCGAAGTGGACAAGGTTCATATTGCGCTGGAGCATCTGATTCCGAAGCAGATCAAGGCAAATGGGCTGAAGCCTTCGCAGTTCCATCTGAAGGAGAAGGAGATTCTGTACCTGATCCGCCATTACACCCGGGAAGCCGGAGTCCGCCAGCTGGAACGGGTCATTGCAAGCCTCTGCCGAAAGACCGTGCTGGCAGTGCTCAAGGACGGAAAGAAGTCCGTGACCGTTACTGAAAAGCTGATTCATGAATGGCTCGGCAAGGATCTCTTCGACTACGGGGTCAGAGAAAAGCAGAATCGTGTCGGTGTCGTGACAGGGCTTGCTTACACGTCATTCGGCGGCGATGTGCTGCAGATTGAAGTGAATTACTTTGATGGCAAGGGTTCCCTGGTGCTGACCGGGAAGCTCGGAGATGTCATGAAAGAGTCTGCGGAGATCGCCCTGGACTATGTCAAAGCGCATGCAAAGGAACTGAAGATCGATCCGTCGTTCTTCTCGAAGCATGATATTCATATCCATGTTCCGGAAGGGGCGGTGCCGAAGGATGGTCCTTCCGCCGGGGTAACCCTGACGACGGCATTGGTTTCGGCACTGACCAATACGCCGGTCTACAGCGATCTTGCCATGACTGGCGAAGTCACGCTGCGCGGCAATGTTCTGCCGATCGGCGGTCTGAGAGAAAAGAGTCTTGCCGCAAACCGGGCTGGTATTTCGAAGATCCTCTTCCCGAAGGGCAACCTGCGCGATCTGGATGAGGTCCCGTCCGCAGTCCGGGAGAAGATGACCTATGTGCCGGTTGAGAATATGTCCCAGGTTCTGAAGGAAGCCATGGTCCGCTGACATGCAGTACCATGAAGTCCAGCTTCTAGCCACCGCAGCCAATGAGGAACAGTGGCCGGATTCCGGGATGCCGGAGATCATCTTCGCCGGCCGATCCAATGCCGGCAAGAGCAGCCTGATCAATGCGCTGATCAACCGCCGCAATGCTGCATATGTCGGCAAGACGCCAGGCAAGACCGTGCTTCTGAACTTCTATGAAGTGGATCATCAGGTTGTCTTCACCGATTCCCCTGGCTATGGGTATGCCAAAGGCGGAACGATGTCGGTAAAGAATTTCGCTGCTCTGCTTGATCCGTATTTCGATCATCGGAAGAATCTGAAAGGAATGATTCTGGTACTCGATATCCGCAGGATCCCTAACAGCGATGATCTGGAAATGCTGAGCTTTGCAAGACAATCGGATCTGCCGATTCTTGCTGCATGTGTCAAAGCAGATAAGCTGAGCCGCAATCAGCAGATCAATTCTCTGAAGAATATCCGCAATGCGACCGGCTTGCGGCCAGAACAGCAGATCGCTGTTTCTTCCATCTCCCGGGCAGGGATTGAAGAGGTCTGGACCGCCATTCGGCATATGATCTGAACCAGAAGGCTTCTTCGCAAGGAGAAGCCTTTTTTCAAGTTCAAAAAAAACGCGCCATGCAATTGCAGAGCGCGCGATCCCTCAGAGGCTGCGGTGATTCAGAATGATAATCCGGCCGGAAGCTTCCATTTCGGCAAGCGCCAGGAAGTCCGCGGACGACATGTATTCATGAACCACAGCAGAATCCGTCTGATAGTCTACCAGATGAATGGCAGCCATATCATTTGCATTCATGTTATGATCCTTTCTTAATCCTTACTGGATGGAGAAAGTATATCCGAGAATCGTTTCTGACGCAAGCAGGAAGCTCAGAAATAGTAATTACGCATGACTTTATCAGGCTTTTGATAAGCCTGATTTTTTATTCCAATATTTGTATTGTTTTTTGATATAATACATACATGAGAATCGATCTTCTTCCTGATTATGCAAAACCATATAAGACTAAGGGCTACGATGTTCGGGTCGTGAACGGTGTTTACCGTCTC
>OMXA01000043.1 GCA_900314905.1 uncultured Erysipelotrichaceae bacterium | reverse complement strand
CTTGATGCAGTCAGCGGCGTCATTGTTGGTGAAGCTGATTTCCATGCAGGGAAGTCCGCCTTTTACCAGGCCGTCGGCAATTTCAAGGGTGCGCTTGACATCCGCACGGACTACCGCAAATGCGCAGATATCGTACATTTTCTGAGTAGTGCTAGCTTTTTTCAGTCTCATAATCCCTCTCCTTTTCCACTTACAATGTAATCACAAAGCCAGATCCTACCAAATGCTTTTCAGATCATCTTTTGTTCGAGTTCAGGACAGAAATCAGACTTTGGCCTGAATGGCAGCCGCATCTTCTCAGGCGCAGAAATATGCTATCTTGGAGGTAACCAGGAGGAATCGTGCATATGATCTATACCATCACGCTGAATCCGGCAGTGGATTATCTGATGGGGTTTTCAGATCCGCTGCATTCTGAAGGAGTGAATCTTGCGGACCATGTTTCTGTTCATGCGGGAGGAAAGGGCATCAACGGATCGATGCTGCTGAGCAATCTCGGCATTCATAGTACGGTGCTTGCTTTTCTCGGAGGGTTTACCGGATCCTATATCGAGGAACAGATCAAAGCTTATCCGTTTATTGAGAACCAGAGCACGAAGATCAGCGAGCCGAACAGGATCAATGTCAAAGTCAGAGATGGATCGGAATATGTGCTCAATACGAAAGGCCCGGAAATCCCGGAAGAAGCCCGGCAGGACCTGCTCAGCCATCTCGATTCTCTGAAGGAAGGAGATTATGTGATGATCTGCGGCAGGGCAGCCAATGGCATCGATAGTACGTTCCTGTATGAGATCTCCGACCGGGTCAATGAAGCAGGTGCCAGGCTGATCATGGATACTGCAGACTGCCGGCTCGAGGATCTGGTCTACTGCAGTCCATTCCTGATCAAGCCGAATCTGGAAGAGCTCAGTGAGCTTCTGAAAGAAGAAGTCACCATGCAGAACTGTGCAGCGGCAGTAGAGAAGGTTCTGCAGAAAGGCCCGGAGAATGTGCTTCTGACCATGGGAGCGGAAGGCGGATACTTTGATGGGAAGCTCGGGAGATTTGTGCTGAAGTCTCCGAAGGTTCCGGTCATCAGCACAAATGGCGCCGGAGATGCTGCACTGGCTGCATTCATCGGAACGTATCAGTCGTCAGGCAATGCAGAAGAGGCGCTGAAGATGTCTATGGCAGCAGGGACTGCTTCCGTGCAGATGGAATCGGTTCCGGGTTATCAGGCAATCATGGCTTCTTATAATGAAATAAGGATCAGCAGAGTCTGAATGGAAGGAAGCCTGAGGGCTTCCTTTGCTGTTTCTCTGATGTGGCATGGAGTCGTGAAAGTGAATCCATGAACAAAAAAAGTTATTACGTTTTCCAGGGAATATGTTAAAATTCCTCCGCTTACTTTATTAAGGAAGGGAGAAACTATATGAAGTCATGGAAACTCATGATGAAATCCCTGCGTGAGTACAGGAAAGCGACGTATCTGACTCCGATCATGGTCATCGGAGAAGTAATCTTCGAAGCCCTGATTCCGTATGTGATTTCATTGCTGGTCAATGATGTGAAAGCCGGCTGCGGCGTAAACCGGATTCTGCATTACGCATGGATTCTTCTGGCGATGTCGTTTGCTTCTCTGCTGTTCGGATATCTTGCCGGTGTTTACTGCTCAGAGTCTTCGTGCGGATTTGCGAAGAATCTCCGTCATGATGTCTTCTACAAGATCCAGGATTTCTCGTTCGGGAACATTGACAAGTTCTCGTCTGCATCGCTGGTGACGCGGCTGACCACGGATATCCAGAATATTCAGATGGCCTGGATGATGATCATCCGGACTGCGTTCAGGGCACCGCTGAATATCATCTTCTCGTTTGCCATGGCATATATCATGGGCGGATCCATGGCGGTGGTATTCCTGTGGGTGATTCCGATTCTCGGGATCGGTCTCTTTGTCATCAATAAAGCAGTGATGCCGATCTTCAAGCGTGCTTTCCCGAAGTATGATGCGCTGAATAATTCCGTAGAGGAAAATATCAAGGGGATCCGGGTAGTGAAATCGTTTGTGCGGGAAGATTATGAGAAGCAGAAGTTCAACAAGGCTTCTGAAGAAATCCGTGCAACCTTCACGAAGGCAGAGCGTATTCTTGCCCTGAATAATCCGCTGATGCAGGCATGCATTTACGGAGTCATGCTGTTTGTGCTGTCCAGGGGCTCTGAACTCATTATCACAACGGGCGGGACTGCACTGGATATCGGGCAGTTCTCTACGCTGCTGACGTACAGCTTCCAGATCATGGTTTCCCTGATGATGCTTTCCATGATCTTTGTCATGATCACGTTCTCAGAAGAATCGTCTGAGCGTGTCTGCGAGGTGCTTCAGGAACAGAGCACGCTGACTTCGCCGGAGAATGGAATCAAGGAAGTCAGAGATGGCTCGATTGATTTCGATCATGTGCGTTTCAAGTATTCGGCAAATGCGGATCGACCGGTGCTGGAAGGAATTGATCTTCATATCAAGTCCGGAGAAGTCATCGGCATCATCGGCGGAACTGGTTCCTCCAAGTCTTCGCTGGTCCAGCTGATTCCCCGTCTCTATGATGTGACGGAAGGAATGGTGCGGGTCGGCAAGGAAGACGTGAGGGATTACGACCTCGTGGCGCTGCGTGACAGCGTTGCCATGGTTCTACAGAAAAATGTGCTGTTCTCCGGAACCATTGCAGACAATATCCGCTGGGGAAATAAGAATGCAACGGATGAGGAAGTCAGGGAAGTATGTCATCTGGCCTGTGCGGATGAATTCATCGATCAGATGCCGGATGGATACAATACCTGGATTGAACAAGGCGGCACGAATGTATCCGGCGGACAGAAACAGCGCCTTTGCATTGCAAGAGCACTTCTGAAGAAGCCGAAGATCCTGATCATGGATGACAGCACCAGTGCGGTTGACACCAAGACTGATGCGATGATCCGCAAGGCAATGCGGGAATACATTCCGGAAACGACCAAGATCATCATTGCCCAGCGTACTTCCTCTGTGGAAGACGCAGATCGGATTATCGTCATGGATGGCGGCAGAATTGATGCCATCGGCACAAGCGAGGAGCTGCTTCGTACGAATGCGATCTATCGCGAAGTTTATATTTCGCAGAATAAGCAGGGGACAGAATCCATTGCCGATGAGGCAGGAAAGGAGGCATTGGCATGAAGCAGAGAAAACTGAAGAATGCCGGGTCGACCGTCAAGCGTCTGATCGGACTGCTGTTCAAGTACAATCCGAAGCTGATGCCGGCGATCATTGTGCTGATCATCATCAATGCCGTGATTTCTGCACTGCCTGCGATTTTCCAGCAGAATGTGGTTGCAGTGATTCAGAATAGCTGGGAAACCGGCATGACCTGGGCGGAAGCGAAGCCGGAGATCATGCATTTTGTCATGATTCTTGCAGTTCTGTATGCATGTTCGCTGATTGCAGGCTTCCTCTATAATCAGCTGATGGCAGTCTTCACGCAAGGATCCCTGGCGAAGTTCCGGGAAGAACTCTTTGCCCACATGGAGAGTCTTCCGATCCGGTATTTTGATACGAACAAGCGCGGCGATGTGATGTCGTACTATACCAATGACGTGGAAGCTCTGCGTCAGATGATCTCGCAGTCTTTTCCGCAGCTGCTGATTTCGGGCATTACCCTGGTTACGATTCTGTGCATCATGATGTACTACAGTGTATGGATGGGGCTCGTGATCATTCTCGGCTCTCTGGTATCCATCCGGATCACGAAAGACATCGGCGGAAAATCGGCACGGTACTTCATGGCGCAGCAGAAAGCAGTCGGCGCTACGGAAGGTGTCATTGAGGAAATGATCAATGGGGAGAAGGTCATCAAGGTCTTCAACCATGAAAAAGATTCCGAAGCAGACTTCGATCGGCAGAATGATGCATTGTTTGAAGCCGCCTATCAGGCGAATAAGTATTCCAATACGCTGATGCCGATCCTGAATAATGTCAGCTACATCATCTATGTGCTGGTTGCGGTATTCGGAGGCATTTTCCTGGAATACCATGTACCGAATGTTTCTTTCTCCGGCCTGCCGTTCTCGATTGCGGTCATTGTTCCGTTCCTTGGCATGAGCCGCCAGTTTGCGGGCAATATTCAGCAGATTTCTCCGCAGATCAATTCGGTGGTCATGGGCCTTGCCGGAGCAGAGCGTATCTTCCAGCTTATGGACGAGAAACCCGAGACAGACGATGGCTACGTGACGCTGGTCAACGCGACGGAGAAGAACGGCGTTCTGGAAGAAACGACTGAGAATACCGGTCTCTGGGCATGGAAACATCCGCATCAGGCAGATGGCACGATCACCTATACGCCATTGAAGGGAGATGTGCGCTTCTATGATGTGACGTTTGCCTATAACCCGGATAAAGTCATCCTTCATAACATCACGCTGTATGGAAAGCCTGGCCAGAAGATCGCATTTGTCGGTGCGACCGGGGCAGGCAAGACGACGATCACGAACCTGATCAATCGCTTCTATGATATTGAAGATGGCAAGATCCGCTATGATGGCATCAATATCAACAAGATCAGGAAGTCTTCGCTCAGGAAGTCGCTGGGAATCGTTCTGCAGGATACCGTTCTCTTTACCGGAACGGTGATGGAGAATATCCGATACGGCAGACTGGATGCGACAGATGGCGAGTGCATCGCCGCAGCGAAACTGGCTGGGGCAGATGGTTTCATCCGCACGCTTCCCCAGGGCTATCAGACCGTGCTCAGCGGAGATGGATCCAACCTCTCCCAGGGCCAGTGTCAGCTTCTGGCGATTGCCAGAGCTGCAGTTGCAGATCCGCCGGTCATGATCATGGATGAAGCAACCTCTTCGATTGATACCCGTACGGAGCAGATCGTTCAGAAGGGCATGGATGCTCTGATGAAGGGCAGAACCGTATTCGTCATTGCGCATCGTCTTTCCACCGTCAAGAATTCCAATGTGATCATCGTGCTTGATCATGGACTTATCATCGAGCGAGGAACCCATGAAGAACTCCTTGCCGAAAAGGGAGAATACTACCAGCTCTATACTGGCGCATTCGAACTGGAATAATCACATACATCCCCGCAAGCCATCTAGACTTGCGGGGATGTTTTGCGTGAAGAACCTGACAGATGCCGCATTCTCAGAATCTCTCAGGAGGAGAGGGAACAGAAAAGGCGCCGTCCCTGGACAGCGCCTGAGTATCTAATCAATGACTCGCTCAGTTTCCGAGAGTCTGTCGGAAGAATTCGCCAGTCTTGTCGGCAGCGTCATACAGGCTGTGGAAATCTTCTTCTGAGAATACGTTGAAGGTATGATCCATTCCCGGAATGTAGTAGACTTCCGATTCCGGATTGGTGCTCTGATCAGCGATCTTCTTTGCCCAGGCAGGATCTACGGTCGTATCGTCTTCACCGGCAATGGCAAGTACCGGTCCGGTATAAGCGGAGAACACCTTCATGACATCTGTGTTTCTCACGTCTTCACACCACTGCTTCGAAACTGCAACCGGATCGCGGAAATCAAACTGCATCATGAAGTATCCCTGTTCTTCTGCGGTCTTGTAGTCTTCATCTGAAAGCATATCGCTGAGATCCGGTGCTCCTGCCCAGAGAACGACGGAATCGAATTCCGTGGTTTCCCCAGCTGCGAGCATTGCGTCAGTTCCGCCCTGGGACCAGCCCATGACACCGGCTTTCACATCGCTGCCGACCTGTTCGATCAGATAGTTCTTTGCAGCAACTGCGTCCTTGACTGCTTCGTCGAAGTCATACAGGGTCGGATCTGCTTTGGAATCTCCATAGCCTGGGAAGTCAATCCGGATCGTTGCGATCCCGTATTTCTCTGCCAGAACCGGGGCAGCCATGAAGTATCCGTTGCCGGCTTCATTCTTGGTAGATCCGGTTCCGTGCATCATAACTACCGCGCCATTGATTTCTCCTTTCGGAATGCAGGTGATGGCTGGCATCTGATAGTCATCGACTGGAATCTCCACATAGGTTTCCTTGTAGGCATCTGTTTCTTCATTGATGGGCTCATGTTCCTGAGCGGCTTCTGCAGATTCAGAAGGCTGCGCAGATGCGGTTTCTGCTGCGGCAGATTCAGAAGCGGCTGGTTCAGAAGGTTCTTCTGAAGCAGATGCTTCGGAAGAAGAACCGGAACATCCGGCAAGCAGTGAGAAAGCAAGCAATGCGGTCAATCCTGAAAGGTATCTTTTCATATTCCTTTCCTCCCTTTGTACAGAATAAGATATTCTCATGCGGACTGCAATCACGATAGAGAGTGTCAGGAATCGGATTCTTCAGAATCTGCGGTAGAATCATTCCGGAGAATAAGAGAGGGAAAGAATATGTCATCATTGATCAAGCTATCTGCAACTCTGGTTGCCCTGGAATTCCTGTATATCATGTATCTGGAGACGTTTGCCACTTCGTCAGAAAAGACTTCGCAGGTATTCGGAATGGAGATTGAGGAACTGAAGCGGAAGTCAGTCAATACGCTGTTCAGGAATCAGGGAATCTACAATGGTCTTCTGGCTGTGCTGATTCTGCTTGCAGTATGGGTGTTTGCCAGCAAGACTGCAGTGATCATCCTGATGTGCTATATCATTGCAGTGGCACTTTATGGAAGTGTTACCAGCAATCCGAAGATCATCCTGATGCAGGGAGGACTGGCAATTCTGACGCTGGTTCTGTGCCTGCTGCTCTGATTCTGAAGTATAGTGAAAGCAGAAGGAGAATCATTATGGAATACAGAAAATTCGGAAATCGCTATCTGGTGCGCATGGATCCGGGAGATGAGGTTCTTTCAGAACTGACGGAACTCTGCCGGAAAGAAAAAATCGCACTCGGAGAAGTGCGGGCGCTTGGAGCAGCAGATGATCTGGTGCTTGGCGTGTATGATGTGCAGCTGAAGAAATACTTCAGCAAAGAATACAGAGGAGCGTATGAGATTACTTCTCTGTTCGGAACCATCACGCAGAAAGACGGAGAAGTCTATCTGCATCTGCATCTGGCTGCTTCCGGAGCCGATGGAAGTGCAGTCGGCGGCCATCTGAATAAGGCAGTCATCAGCGGCACGCTGGAGATGGTCGTGGAGCCGATGGAAGGTCATGCAGAAAGAGCAGTGAACCCGCTGACTGGCCTGAATGACATCGCGTTCTGAATCAGTGTTTTCTGATCATTGAGGCTGCAGTGGAAACGATCGTCATGACGGTTCCGGCAAAGCCGACATAGTTCATGATGCAGAAATTGAAGATTGCGTACATGATCAGGTTGATCAGAAAAGCCCAGCGCAGCGCATTCTGATTGTCTTTGACCTTGAATACGGCAAACGTATACATGCCGTTGGCGATGACGGGGAGAACTCCGAGCAGGCCGCGGTTGTTGAAGAGGATGCCAAGCACGATTCCCAGAATCAGAATGGTCCATTCCAGAAGATCGGAGTGGACTTTTCTGATGGCAAGCAGGTTGCGGAAAATGCTGAGCGTATTCTGGACAACTGCACTGTATCCTTTCAGAATCAGCGAGCTGATGCCGTAGAATCCCTGGCTGAAGCACTGGAAGGAGAGCATCTTTTCACTGGATTTCTGATGGCTGCTGAGAGAATCGGTGATCATGGCACCGAGACTGAAGAGATTTCCGAGCAATACTGAAGATAACATGAACCTGTATTCCTTTCATTCCTGCCGGGAGAGAATGCGCTGCATGTCTCTCGGCAGTTCGCTTTTCACTTTGATGAGCTGAGCAGTGCGGGGATGGCGGAATTCTGCTTCTCCACAATGCAGAGCAGGGCGTTTCAGCAGAGAGGGATCACCGCCATAGAGCCGGTCTCCGAGCAGCGGATGTCCTGCTGCGGATAGCCCGGAGCGGATCTGATGGGTTCTTCCGGTTCTGATCTCAATGAGCAGAAGAGCATATGACGGGTACTGATGAAGAACCTGGTAATGAGTGATGCATGGTTTTCCGCTTTCAGAGACAGAATTTCCGCGGATTCCTCTCTTCTTTTCCATGGTGTAGAAGAGCGTATCTTCCTGCTTCGGGAATACTCCGGAAGCGATGGCAAGATAATGCTTCTGCACGAGGTGACCGGTTTCCATCTTCCGGGCAGTTTCTGCATTTCTTGCATAGATCATGATGCCGGATACTTCCCGGTCCAGCCGTCCGATGGTCCGGATGACGAAGGAGGATCCGTAGCGTTCTTTCAGCATGGTGCCAAGATTGTCTTCCTCGTGTTCTTTTTCCATGTGGCAGGATAGCCCGGATGGTTTATCAAGAATCACGAGGTCCTCGTCTTCGTAAAGAATCGGTGGGAGAGCCATTCTGGATTCCAGCAGATCGCCAGCCTGGACCATTGCGGTCAGGGCTGCCGGTTTCCCATTCAGGAGAATCGATCGGGCAGAATGGAGTCTGGTCAGTTCTCTCCTGGAATAAATATGTTTCAGAAGGTCTTTGATCCGCTGGCCTTCCTGTGTTTTTTCAATATAGATCTTAATCTGGCGCATGGTCCTATTTCAGCAGAGGTTCTGCTGGTTTAGAATATACAGAATGAATAGAAAGCAGGAAACAGAAAGATGCTGAATCCGTACTCAAGAACAGAACTTGTCATCGGCAGTGATGCGGTCGAGAAGCTTCACCACTCCAGGGTGGCAGTATTCGGCCTCGGAGGAGTGGGCGGCAGTGCAGTCGAGGCACTTGCCCGCAGCGGGGTAGGAACGCTTGATCTGATTGATAACGATCAGGTATGCATGACGAACCTGAATCGTCAGCAGTTTGCGACGGTCCATACGGTCGGAAAACAGAAGACGGATGCTGCAGAAGAGCGGATCCATGACATTGATCCCGCCATCATCGTGCATAAGTATCCGGTTTTCTATCTGCCTGAGAAGAAGGAGCTGTTCCCGTTCCGCGAATGGGATTATATCATCGACTGCATCGATACGGTTACAGCAAAGCTGGACATTATCGAGGAAGCGAAGTCACTGAATATTCCGATCCTTTCCAGCATGGGCTGCGGAAACCGGCTGGATCCTTCCAAGCTCAGGATCATGGACCTCTATGAGACGAGCGGTGACCCGCTCAGCCGGATCATGCGTCATGAATGCCGCAGACGCGGCATTGAGTCGCTTGATGTGGTGTGCTCTCTGGAGGAGCCGGTAAAGCCGATGGCTGGAGATGCCAGCGATGCGAAGAATCAGCGGGCGGGGTCAAAACGAAGGTCCATTCCTGGCTCTACGGCATTTGTTCCGCCGGCTGCCGGAATTCTTGCGGCATCGTTTGCGGTGCGGAAGCTGATCCAGGAATAATCAGAAGAAGTTCTGTTTTCGCTTGCTGGCAGCGCTGACCAGATCAAAGTCATTCAGATAGTTCAGATCCAGTCCTTTCACAATGTCCAGGGCACGGTTCAGATATTCATCGGTCAGAAATAATTCCGGCTGATGGATGTCCATGCCGATGATCACCGGACATTTCTTTTCGGCGAATACTTCAAACATCGTCCTGGTCGGATAGGCGTAGCGGTCCTGGTCTTCATAATGGCGCCAGCCATAGTCGCGCACGCCGCTGCCGCAGTTGAGTTCCAGAGGCATGTCATAGCGAAGGGACAGATCTGCGATCTTCTTTGCCAGGGTGCGGACACTTTCATCCAGGCGGGGATAGCTCCACAAGCAGACATCCGGATGAGCAATATAATCGCAGAGCCCATGCCGGCAGGCTTCTTCCAGACAGTCAAAGTATTCATTGAGCTGGTCTTCTTCCGTGATGTCATAGGAGCTGAAGCCATGGAAAGAGAGGCAGTGCTGACCAAGAATGCAGTATTCCATTTCTCTGCGCCAGCGTTTCAGAGTCTCCCATTGGCTGGGATAGTATTCTACTTCCATGCCGAGGTGGATCTCGATGGTTCCTGCGTATTTCTTTTTCAGTGCAGTGATGCTGGAAACGTAATCTTCATAGAGCTCGATCGGCATGCATTCGCCAGGAGTAGGAATCGGATAAGGCGCATGATCACTGAAGCCCAAAGTCTTCAGCCCAGCTTTGGCAGCTGCCTGAACGTACGCTTCATCTTCTCCCTCTGCGTGGCCGCAGCGCTTGGTGTGAGTATGCCAGTTCGTCTTGATCATATGTGTTTTCTCCCAGGAGATTATACATGGATTCTCATCGTTCAAGCATGATTCGTGATTCATTTCAAGAGTATGATTCCGAAATGTTCCTGCTAGAATCTCTAAGTGCTCAAGGAGGTTCAGACAGATGGCAAAGAAGACAGATGATCGTCTTGATGAAATACTGAAGAAACTGGATGCTGCAGAAAAGGAATTTGATGAGAAGTTCAGCCAGTCAGGGCTGGCAGATCTGATTGAGAAACAGAACGCATCTCAGGGACATTGAAGACCGACACGAGTCGGTTTTTTCATGCTTTGATGTATTGACATATACAGGGGAGAATTCTATAGTTAATTCGTACATATGAACAATTGTTCATATGAAGGGAGAATATGATGTCAGAATATCGGCTGAAGCTGGAAGGGCTTGACTGTGCAGCATGTGCAGCGAAACTGGAAGGGCAGATTCAGAAGATTGATGGAGTGAAGCATGCCCAGGTAGATTTCATGAATCTGACTTGTACTTTTGAATGCGATGCTGAAAAGGAGCCTGAGATTGAACGGAAGATCCGGGATATTGTGAAAAAAGAAGAACCGGATGTGATTGTTTCTGCAGTTCCTGATGCGAGGCATACGCATCGAGTGAAACTGCATCTGGAAGGTCTGGACTGTGCCGACTGTGCGGCAAAGCTGGAGGGGAAACTTGCAGGGATTCCGGGGATTTCCAATGTTCAGGTCAGCTTTCTGAATCTTTCTGCAGTATATGAATGCGAAGCAGCAGAAGATGCAGAGATTGAGAAAGAAGTACGCAGGATCATCGCGGAAGAAGAACCGGAAGTACAGGTAACCCGAATTGCAGCAGGAAAGAAAGTGATCTCGAAGTTCCGGCTGGATGGACTGGATTGTGCAGACTGTGCTGCAAAGCTTGAGGGGCGGATTGCTGAGATCCCGGGCATTGAGCACGCTCAGGTAGATTTCATGACCTTGTCTGCGTCGTATGAGTGTGCCCCGAAGGATGATCAGAGAATTGAAGCAGAAATGAGAAAGATCATTGCTGAGATGGAGCCGGAAGTGATTGTGACGCGTCTTGAGAAACTGGCGGGCATGCCGGAAGAAGACGAAGAGGAAGAAGATTCCGGAAAGACTCTGAAGCAGATCATTCTTGGCGCAGTTCTGCTGGCGGTTTCTCTGTTCTTGCAGGGAGCCGTCAGGAATGTCGTGATGCTTGGCGCGTATGCAGTGCTTGGCTATGAGATTCTGATCAAGGCGGTGAAGAATATCGGCCGCGGCCAGCTGTTTGATGAGAATTTTCTGATGGCAGTCGCAACAGCTGCGGCAATCTTCCTTGGTGATTATGCTGAGGCGGCAGGGGTCATGCTGTTCTACCAGATCGGAGAATACTTCCAGGATCGGGCTGTCGCAAAGTCCAAGAAGTCGATCGGTGATCTGATGAATATCAGGCCGGATTATGCGGTCGTATCCAGGAATGGGGCATTTATTCAGGTAAGTCCGGAAGAAGTGGAGATCGGTGAGATCGTCCGTGTGAAGCCGGGAGAGAAGGTTCCTCTGGATGGGATGATCGTAAAGGGAAGCTCAAGCCTGAATACCGCATCTCTGACAGGGGAATCCAGGCCGAGAGATGTGGAGCCTGGCGATGAAGTGATCAGCGGTTCCGTGAATGAGACTGGTCTTCTGGAGATCAGAGTCACGAAGGAATTCGGAGAAAGCACGGTTTCAAAGATTCTGGACCTGGTTCAGAATTCGCAGACGAAGCGGGCAAAGGCAGAAAACTTCATCACGAAGTTCTCAAGAGTCTATACGCCGATTGTTGTGTTCTCTGCGATTGCAGTAGCAGTCATGGTCGGCATTTTCACCGGGGACTGGAGTGAGGGAATCTATCGGGCATGTACGTTCCTCGTCATTTCCTGTCCGTGTGCGCTTGTGATTTCCATTCCGCTGAGTTTCTTTGCCGGAATCGGCGGACTGAGCTCCAGAGGTGTTCTGGTCAAGGGAGCGAATCTGATTGAGACGCTGGCAAAGACAGAACAAGCAGTCATGGACAAGACCGGAACTCTGACCTCCGGAACCTTTGCGGCAGAAGAAGTGCTGACTGATCAGGACCAGAACAGAGTCCTGGAAGATGCAGCATATGCAGAATGCTATTCCAATCATCCGATTGCTGAAGGAATCCGTAAATCCTACGGAAAGAAGATTGAGGAAAGCCGGATTTCGGAAGTTCAGGAAATTCCCGGAAGAGGCGTGCGCATGAAGCTGGATGGTGCGCAGATTCTGGCAGGCAATGCCCGGCTTATGCAGGAAGAAAACATTCCGTTCACCGAATGCAGTATGCCTGGTTCTCTGGTCTATGTGGCAAGAGATGGAGCTTATGAAGGCTGCATTGTTCTGAGAGATCAGCTGAAACCGGATGCGAAGAAAGCAATTGACGGATTGAAGAAAGCAGGAATCCGGACTGCAATTGTCTCCGGGGATTCGATGGAAGTCACCAGCATGGTTCAAGATCAGCTGGGCGCGGATCTGGCGTTCGGCGAATGCATGCCGGATCAGAAAGTTGCAAAGCTGGAAGAGCTGAAGAAAGGATATGTGACCGCATTTGTCGGTGATGGCGTCAATGATGCTCCGGTTCTGACTGCGGCAGATATCGGCATTGCCATGGGTGCACTTGGCAGTGATGCTGCAATTGAAGCTGCGGATGTGGTCATTATGGATGATCAGCCTTCGAAGATTGTTCTGGCAATCGATGGTGCAAAGCGGGTTCTGAGGGTGACCAATGAAAACATCTATGGTGCGATTACCATCAAGATTCTGACCCTGGTTCTCGGTGCATTCGGAATTGCCAATATGTGGTGGGCAATATTCGCGGATACCGGAGTTGCCATGCTGTGCGTGCTGAATTCGATGCGGCTGCTCAGAATTGCAGAGAAAAAATAGGATCTGACGGGTTCGGAGACGGGCCCGTTTTTCTGATGGTGCTGTCAAGATAGGAAAATTGATCATTTTTGCATTATGATAGAAGCAGAGGATCCGGGAGTACCCCGGATGAATCGGCGTGCAGGAAGGAGGTATTCATAATGTGCACCTGCGCAACTTATCAGACGAAAGATCATTATTTCGGACGCAACCTTGACCTAGAATTCTCCTATCAGGAGTCGGTGACGATCACACCGAGAAATTTCCCGATTCCCTTCCGGAAGAAAGACACCATGAACAAGCACTATGCTCTGATCGGCATGGCTTTTGTCTGCGGAGGGTTCCCGCTGTATTATGATGCGACAAATGAGTCTGGCCTTTCCATGGCTGGTCTGAATTTCCCTGGAAACGGATACTTCCCGGAGCCGGCAGAAGATGGAAAGGATGAGATTTCTCCGTTTGAATTCATTCCGTGGATTCTCGGACAGTGCAGAAACCTTAAGGAAGCGGAATCTCTTCTGAAAAAGATCCGTCTCGTCAATATTCCTTTCAGCAAGGAACTCCCGATCACGCCGCTGCACTGGATGATCAGTGATCAGACCGGATCGATCGTCGTGGAATCCGTCAGAGATGGCATTCATGTCTATCCGAATCCAGTGGGTGTCATGACGAATAATCCGACCTTTGATATTCAGCTGTTCCGTCTCAATGACTATCGCAATGTCTCTGCTGCTGCTTCTCCGGCAAAGTTCGGCCCCGGTGCAGAGCTGAATGAATACAGCCGCGGCATGGGCGGTATCGGTCTGCCTGGAGATCTTTCTTCCGGATCAAGGTTTGTGAAGGTGGCGTTCACGAAACTGAATTCTCTTTCCGACGATTCTGAAGATTCTTCAGTCAGCCAGTTCTTACATATTCTCTCTTCCGTGGAACAGCAGAGAGGATGCTGCGACCTGGGAGATGGAAAGTATGAGATCACGATCTATTCTTCCTGCTGCAATATGGATCAGGGAATCTACTATTACCGTACTTATGATAACAGCCAGATTTCGGCAGTATACATGCATCATGAGAACCTGGATGGATCAGAAGTGATCTCTTATCCGCTGGTAACCAAACAGCAGATCCATGCAGTAAACTGAAATTGCAGAAATACTTATAATTCCTCATAAAACAAAGCGTCAGAACTATGCGCTCATGCATAATTCTGACGCTTTTTAGATACGCCCTGGTCTGAATCTTCCTGATTGTCAGGCTGATTCTCAGAGATCATTGATACTTTCTGTATACAGCAACTGTGATCAATGCAGCTGTCAGGGAAAGGATCATGGTAATTCCGTGCATCAGCACATCTGTATGATCTGCTGTATCAGGCGAAGAATCGATGATATCTGCGGATTTCGCAGAAGGAGCCGGAGTATCGCCTCCGGAGTTGCTGTGATCTTCGGTTACGGTCGTCTTTTCTGCAGGGGTATGCTGGTTGATGATCATGAATCCTTCAGAAGCATTTCCCGAAACGGAAACTGTGTATCCTTCCGGACTGGAAACTTCGCCAACGGTATAGACAATCGGAACACCTTTATTCATCTGATCCAGTTTTTCCCAGGTATAGGTCCAGTTTCCATTGCTGTTCAGAGTGATCGGATCACCGATAGCAGCTCCATCTGCATACAGCTGAACCTTTATGCTGTCAGGCCGGATACCATCCTGGTTATTTTTGTCATCCCAGATCTTGTTTACCGAGATGTTGACCTTTCCTGGATGATAGCTGTTCGTAATATCATAACCAGATTCTGACCTGGTCATAAGATAATCTGGAACTGTTTCTTCTGTGATCGAATATGTAATCTCTTTCCCATCTCTATACTTCGGCAGATCCCTGAAGGAATACTTCCAGCCATCCGCTTCAGTTACCGTCTTCTCACCGACTTTCATTCCATTAGCAAGAAGTTTCACAGTGATCTGGGCAGGGCGTTTTCCATCCTGGTTGTTGTTGTCATCCCAGGTTTTGGTGCCTTCGATCGTTGTCTTCTCAGGGGTATAGCTGTTGGTAATGACATAGCCGTCTTTAGCGCTTCCGGTGATAGACGAGGTATAGCCGTCGGGCAGCGTGGAAGTTTCCTGAACTGTGTACTTAATCAGCGTGCCGCCATCTTTGTACATGGGCAGGCCGGTCCACGTGTAGAGCCAGTTGTTCGATGCCGTCAGCGTCACCGGATCACCGGATTTGTTTCCATCAGCATAGAGCTGAACGGTCACGGAGTTTGGCCGTTTGCCATCCTGGTTATCGCCATCCTCCCAGATTTTTTTTACGGAAATGGATGTTGATGTCCGATTTGAAATGCTGAAGGTCTGAACAGAAGAGTCGGTTGTTGAAAGAGCGGTACTGTCGTTCTGATAGTTTACTGTATATGTCACTCCATTTACTGACGCAGAAAAGCCGTTTTTTATCTGATTGCCGTTATCATCGAGTTCATAGATTGCGTAGACATCGTTTGTATTAAGGCCGGTAAATAAAGGCTCTTTTTCTGATTCGGTGATGCCATTTTCCGTTCTCAGGTAAGTCATCTTTCCGCTGATGTTGGAAATGGTGAGTGTCTGAATCAGATTTCCGCCGTAGAAGAGACCGAATCTGAATTCTCCGGAAGGGAATGATACAGGATTATTGCTTGCTCCGTCATAAAATTTCTTGCTGATGAGAACAGATGCTCTGCTGTTTGGCCATGTGTATTGATACGTGCTTCCGGTATAGTAGAGATTGACGTTTTTCCAGGAATCCAGATCTTTCTGGGTCCAGGAATTATCACTGGTGACATTGGTCGAATCATAATCTTTCGGGAATACATCTGTTCCGGCAAGCTGTTTTGTCCGGAAGACACCGGCAAAAACCGGCATATTATTGCTGACATATCCCGCTGGTGCTTGAGTTTCTACAATCCCATAAACGGTGTTGTATTTCAGATCCGTGCCGAAAGACACCACACCATCAGAATCGGTTATTCCTGAGGCAATCGGATCACCTTTTTCTATTATGAAATCAGGAAGAATCCAGTCCTGATTGAGCTGTCATGAGCATATGAATCTACAATGGTAAGGTCAGGATTACCTGGGTGTATTCCT
>OMXA01000038.1 GCA_900314905.1 uncultured Erysipelotrichaceae bacterium | reverse complement strand
TTGAAAATCCGAGACTCTTTCCTCATGCCTTCAACAGCAAAGGAAAAATATTGAATCAATCTGAAACTAACACTTGACATTGGCTTTTACATAACAGCCTCATCCAGCTTAAGGTTATGCGCTGCAGCAGCGTCCTCGATCGCCTGCTCGCTAGCCTTACCCGCAGCGATAAGAGCCTGCGTGAATGCTGCCGATGCTTCGCTCTTAGCCTTCTTGATCGCGGCATCCGCTTCTGCATATTCACTATTCCGGAGAAGTCCAGCTTCGCTTATTGTCTTCCCGTATTCAGAGTAAAAAGCGGAAACCTTCTGACCATACGCATTTTCTGCATCCTTAACAGCCTGCGCATAGACAGCAGCACTCTCACCCAGCTCATCATCCCGTCCTGAACTGCCTGAGCCATCGTAATCACATATTGAAGCTGTGCAGTCTGAATAGCAGCATCATACTGTGCCTGAACGTTTTCCAGATTGGTACTGGCAATGGAAAGAAGAGACTCCGCCTGAGCTAGTGCAGCCTTGCGGGATTCCAGCGTCTCCTTCGAAGTCAGAAGCGTAGACTGTGCTTCCTTTAACGCTGCCTTTGCGCTTTCGGCAGATGCTGCTGCATGATCGCGGGCTGCTACGGCATTGGCAAGGGCCGTCGTTGCCTGCTCGACATGATTGCGAAGCAGCGTCAGCTCATTGGCAACCGGATCAGACGGCGCAGAATCTTCACTCTTGGAAGCAGTGTTCGTTGTGGTACTGGTGCTGCCGGAAGACGGCCAGGTGCATCCGGTTCCCGAAATCCAGGTGCCCCACGTTGCTAAGCAGGCATTCTTCTGTTCCGCGAAAGGATCTGTTTGATTCTTTGTGCCGCGAACAGATGCAGCAGCAGAATACGTTTCTGAATTGCTGGCAGGTATCTTGCTGCTCATTCCTGGATTCGAAGCTGCTGAACTGCCGGTGCCGGTCTCTGGGGTGTATTCCGAAGACGCTGCTGGCGATGAAGATGCGGCAGTGTCCATGGAAGGTGCAGGAGATGGTGAAGCGTCTGGAGAAGCGGAAACACTCGCAGATGCGCTTTCTTCCGGTAAAATTGCCGGCGCGGGCTTCCTCCCAAATGAACATGCGCCCATAGTCGCAGCAAGAAGTCAGGTTGTAATTGCTGCCGCGGTATTTCTGAACTTATCTGAAGTCATATTTTTATCTTTTCTTAGTTTTCAATCTGATGGCCCAATGACCGAAGTCATTGAGCCATCAGATCGTATAAAAATGGCCGCACCCCCAACGAGCTTCAGCCATGGGATGTGCGGCCGCCTGTGACTATTAACGCTAAACTGTCAGCTGTTAATCAGCAAGTTACTGTGCCGCCACAGCGATTGCAGCGCCAAGATAGGTCACGGCTTCGTCGCCCGTCAGCGGCTGTCCTGCATAAATGTTGCCGTTGGTGTCGTAGATGTAGCAAGCACTTCCGTCTTCCGGCTCTGCCAGGCCGATCACAATCGGATCACCCGTATAGACATCAGCGCCGCTGAATACTGTAAGAGAAACTGTTGAGCCGTCTTCCGCTTCCACATCTTCTCTTTGCGTTCCGTCAGCTGTAATCTGAATCGTCCACAGATCGCTGTTGGTCGCATCAACCAGTGTAGCGTAAGTGTTTCCGGACGGCGCATCGTACGTTGCAAGCACCAGCTCGTCGCCGTCAGCATTCTGCGCATAGACTGCAGCAGTGATCATGTCACTTGTTACATCGTTGAGCGAGAATCCTTCAGAATCCGCAGACTCTTCCGCTTCAGTTGTTTCCTCTGCTTCTTCCGTTGCAGCATAAGACTCTTCAGCTTCAGCAGATTCGGTATAGACTGCAGTGTCCTCTTCTGCTGCGCTGTCGGAAGAGCCTCCGCAGCCTGCTGTCAGCGTCGCTGCCATCGCAGCAGCCATCATAATACCCATAAGTTTCTTGTACGTCATTTCTTTCTCTCCTTTTGTTTTTCTTCCTGATCTGACTCATTCGAGTGCAGTTCTCTTCTGCAGCTTCGAACAAGCAGCAACGGAATCTAGTAACATGCTACCAGCACTTCAGAATGCCAAAAAGCGCGAAAAAATGACGGATTCCAGAAAAATCGGCACTTGACAAACAGACAAATGCAGTTAAGAAAAATCTCTCTGCAGTTCGTGTTTCTGAGGATCTTCCGGGAACAGTTCCATGTAGACATCCGATACGAACACCCCGTTTTCGCCATGAAATTCAGCATCTCCGCCATGCATTTCCGCAATATTGTAAATGCTGCTCAGGCCAATGCCAACCTCCTGCCTTTTGCTGGAAATATAAAATCTTCCCCACTTTCTGATCTTTCCGTCCATGCTGTTCTCCATATGAATGATCAGATTTTCCTGATGTTCCACAGACGAAAGACGGATAAACCTTTTCTGCTCTCCGCCCTTATCTGCAGCACCATTATCCCCGCGTTCCAGTCGGTCAATGGCTTCACAGGCATTTTCCAGAAGATTTCCGAAAACTACGCAGAGACTCTGTTCCATATCCATGGAAAGCGCCGCGGGCAGCTGCAGGTCAATATCCGTCTGCACACTCTTTTTCTTTGCCTGAGAAGCATAGTAGGCAATGACTGCATTGACTGCAATGTTCTGGGTATAGCGGATATCGCTATTCTGCGGAATAGCCTTCATCATCTCAGACAGGTATGCAGACAGTTCCTCTGTTTCTCCGTTTCTCGCAAATTCCTGAAGAACCGTAATCTGGTGACGGTAATCATGCCGCAGGCGGCGGAGCTGCCTTTCATGGCCGAGCACCATATCCTGATATTTCTTCTGCTCGATAATCTCCTGATTCATCAGCGTGAGCTGACGCTCCAGTTCATGTGCCTTGCGCCTGTCCTCATAAGACCTGCGGACCTGCACTGCCCCGACAAAGCACATGTAGAGACAGAAAATGCCCGTGCCAAAAAGATAATAAAACGAACTATCATAATCCAGGCTCCCGCTGTAATTGAACAGTTCCGCGATGGTCGACAGACTCAGGATCACCATGCCCGGAATCATCTGTCCGGCAGGCCTGCTGCGATACCTTGCCGCTTCCCATATGACGCCGACTGTGAAAGCAAGAATAGAAGCGGGAAGAAGGCACTGATAAATGCGGACACTCTGTGAAAACATGACTGTTCCGGTCAGTTGCAGCATTACCGTCAGCGGCACCATGATGCAGAGTGCATAGTGCAGCGACTTCAGAAGTTTCCGGAAATGGAAATGAACATATTCCTCAAGAAACATCTCCAGCGGAATCAGAATGCTGAAAAAGCAGACATAGCTGACAATATACCAGAGACTGGGATCATTCAGGAAGAACAGCACAAGATCGCAATTGGATATTCCCCACAGGCCGGTGATGGCTGTGAAAACTCCAATACAGAGCAGAATGACGCCCTCATGGATCAGATGGATGATAAAAACCGAGATGCCCGCAAGAAGCAGGCCGCCGATCAGCAGAACAAAGCTTTCGCCCATGACATATTCAAGCTTCTGACTATCGTACCGCAGCAGGCCAGCCTGATTGGAAATCAGCGGAGCAGAAACGGTAAGATAATTTCTGCTTGTCGGTGATGTGTAATGCAGGGTGATCTCAACCTCGCCCTGCTCTTTGACCTGAATGAACTGGATCATGGTGCCCGGATCCTTCATAAATGAAGGACGCGTATCCTTGGAGCCGAGTTCATAAACCTTTTTGCCGTTTTCATATACGGTGACGGGAGCGAAGGCCGTACGGATCTGCATCCATGTATCATTGGACGCATTATTCAAGGTGAATGTGACCTCTACTGGCGTTCCGGGGTCCAGATTCTTCAATTTCGTCGGAAGACTGTAGGGCTTCGTTTCTCCGTTCACCGTGACTTGAGCAGATTCGATCTGTGTCACGGAAGCTGCCTGCCCCGCCAGGTTTCCATAGCTGTGATAGGCCATGATGCGAAAGATCATGACAATCGTGCAGATCACAAAAAAAACAATACAGACAGAATGGAAAACAATCCCGGATCTGCCAGACAGATTGCAAACATGATTAGAATTTTTCACGTGCTGCTTCGCCTTCCTGATATTTGATATGCTTATCCTGCCGCTGAGCGGCATCTATAGTATACGATTACTGCAGCCTCTCAGCCTGCGTCTGACGCTCTTGTTTTTTCAGTCATGTCCTGCAAAGTTTCAGACAGCTGCCGCCGGATAATCGAAAATAGCGCAAGAATATCCCTCGCTTCAGGCAGGGATGAATTGCGCTTCTTTTTGATCCTTGCTTTATTTTCCGGACTTCACATTCTTTCGTCTGTGATCATTCCGCAATCTGATAAATGGTATCGCCATCTGCAACCATGACGATCGGTTCCGTATCATATTCCACTCCGAAAACATCGGTAATTTCAAACATATACATATAGGATCCATCCCCCATGTCCTGGTCTTCCATGACGACATCGTCTGACCATGTCACGGCATCTGTGTAATACCAGACCTCTTCCTCCGAATCCGCTTCATAAGCCGGCAGGAGAAACACGATCTCATCTCCCTCCTGCAGCGGGGTAATGCCGCGGCTCGTCATGCTTCCGATCCCGTCACTGCTTTCAACGCCATCATAGGTACCAAGCACCCGGTAGGTCTCTGTGGAATAGTCGTAAATAGCCCGGATGTTCGTCTCTTTCCCGTTGACCTCCGCCGGAATAGAATACCGATTGTAACTTTCTGTTTCCTCGATCAGCTCTGCATTTACATACTCGCCGCCGATCGTCATCCACTGACCGAAGAAATTATCTTTGAACCTGCCGTTTTCCCAGTCGCTGTCGATATTATTATCTTCGCCGAGGTAGACAAATTCCGAAGCAGATCCATCTTCAGATCCGTCGGTCATGTACCAGAGGAGGAAATGAACGGATTTCACAGCCTCCAGTCCGGAGGTAATTGACAGGTGCAGATAGCCATCATCACCACTCGTCTGCTCATACTGCACATCGAAATTGCTTCCGGACACCGGCTGCATATCGGTCAAGAGCTCCTGCACATCCTCCTCGGATGAACTCCACCATACGGACGAATCGTAGTCTGCCCATTCCTGGTCCCAGTCCACATCTCCATAGGTATCCGTAACCGCTGCAATGTACTGCAGATAAGGCGTGTTGTCCGAATTCTGGATGTAGACTGACAGCTCGTCCTCTGTCACTTCGATCGGATAAAACACCGAGATGCCATGTGAATTCTCTCTGCTGTCTCCATGTACGCTGTATACGACCGCTTCATCGATCGCCGTCAGAAGGCCGCTGCCATCCGTCTGCACATAATCCTGCGTGTTGCTGACCAGATCAGCGATATCGACCATGTTGCAGTACCCCTCGGCATCTGTATTGCCGCCATAGGATTCCGTCTGATCAGCACCTGATGCCACGCTGTTCAAGGCTTCCACATCGTCGGCCGCCATCGCCATGCCGCTGGTATATTCATCAAAGGTGCGGTCCAGCATATCGACAGCCGACAGATCGATTACGGACAGTGTTGCCTCGTCCGCGCAGTCCAGGCGGAGACATTTATCCAAAAAGGCATCGCAGATGACCTGTCCCAGCACATCGCCCTGCATGGAAGGGTCCTCCCCGATGGCGTTCAGCATCGCTTCGTAGTCCCATCCCTGGCCCGGCTCCGTCTCTTCGGATGCTACCATATAATACCCGAAGCCGCTGATCACTTTGGCTGTTTCGAAACTTGCCATCAGGCAGGCATCAAAACCGATGAAATCCAGCGTGCTGCCAGTATCGCTAAGCGCCGATCCCAGCTCTGGCAATGTCAGGTTATCACCGTCATAGAGTTCGTCATAGCATAGGCCGTCCGCATTGCCGCCGCCATGGTCCCAGAGGATCACACCATAATGTTCTGAGGGATAATTATCCATTCCCCACTGGATAAAATCAGTCAGCGTTGATGGATCTCCCATCGAGGCAAGTTCAGCGGTCTCCGCTTCCTCGAGGCTGCCGTCGACCACCTGATATCGTCCAAGCACATCGGTTTCAATCCCGTCCCAGTACCATGCAGAGGAGCCGCCGGTTTCCACCAGAACGTTAACATTGTCCGGAATCACCGCACTGCACATTTCCTCCAGATTCATAGAGGCCATTCCGCTGCTGCTCTCCAGATCAGACCCGCACAGGTAAACCATAATCGTCCAGCCGGGATCCGTGCTTCCGGCAATTGTACCTGCCTTCGCTGCCATTTTCTTCGGATCTGATGCAGCTGTCTCTGCGTCTGCGCATCCAGACATGAGCGTGAAGAGCCCTGCAATGAGCAGGGCAATCTGTTTGGTCTTCTTCATAATTTCTGCTTTCCGTCGGTCGGATTCTGCTCCTCCAGATTCTTGCGCACCATTTCCTGAAAGTCCTTCTCAAAGTCTGCGTCTGCCGACCTGCTCAGCTTCAGCATGAGAAGCAGAAGAAATGCATTTAATGCAATCAGGAAAATACCCAGCCCCAATGCTCCCGTAAAGGCGGCTGCTGCTCCGATAATCAAGAAGATGATGACCACGGTGTATAACACGAAACGCAGATAAAGAAGATAATCCTCCCAGAGGATCACGATCCCATCCCATAGCATCGAAAGATATTTTTTCATCAGTTCCTCCATGTATCTTCTGCCGCAGCCATCTGCTCTTTTCTGCCTATTCGGAATGATCCTCCTGTACCTGTTTCTTCCATCCTTCTGCAATCGAATACAGATACTGCTCATATGCACGCTTGGCAGAATAAAATCCCTGCCGACGAATATGCACCTGCTGCCCGTCTTCCATGACAAAGGTAAGCAGAGTCCTGTCAATGCAGCGGATATTCGACAGATTCACCAGATAGCTTTTATGGCACCGATAAAAATATTTCTCCGGAAACGCTGCCTGTACTTCATCCAGCTTTCCCCGCATCGTCAGTTCCTGCCCTTTTTCTAAATGGATGATCAGATTTTTTCCTCTCTGCTCCACGAACTGAATACGATCAAAGGGAATTCTCATTCGCCCATCTGCGGTCTCGTATTCAAAATGAGGCCCGAATTCCTTCAGGCTGATCACAAACTGAATGAGATCCCGGATCTCTTTTTTATCAACCGGCTTTTCCAGGTAGCGAGCCGCATGCAGACGATACGATTCAAGTGCAAAATCCTGACTTGTCGTGGCAATCGCAGCAACCACGCGCACATCCGAGCGCCTGATCTGCTCCAATGCCTCAATGCCCGTCATACCGCTCATATAGATATCAAAAATAATCAGATCATACTTTCCCGGATAAAAAGCAGCCAGCAGATCCTCTGCATTCTCAAATGCCTCCGCAGACAGCTCGGCATACGAGTCTGAAACCAGCCTGAGCAGCCTCACGCGTTCTTCCTTGTTGTCTTCGCAGATACCGATATGAAGTTTTTCCACAATCCGCATACCTCCTTTCTATTTCTGGGAAACATACGATTCCATATACAGAAGGCGGCGCCGCATCCCGGAAAGGATCGTACGCCGCCCGCAATATGATGCAGATCAGAAAATTACATTGATGCCGCAATCAGTCCGCCTACCACAGCAAAGGTCAGGACAAGGAAGATAATTCCGCCGATGAGCGAAATGCGTCCAAGAATCTTTCCTGCGGTGCAGATGCCTTCAGTATTTCCGTCTCTGGCTGCGGCCTTGGCAAGCTCTGCAGCAACAATGCCAAGGATAATCGACACCACGGACGAATATCCATAGAACCAGCAGATAACACCGATAATACCAAGCAGCAGACTAGCAACTGCTTTCCCATGAGAAGGCTGTTTCATATCATAATCCCCTTTCCGTCAGCGCACCAGCGCTGCAATATGAAGTGCCAGATTAATGGCGGAGAACAAGTCTCCGCCCGGCATCTGGCTGTCGAATTGTTCCAGGATTATTTGGAAGACTTATCCGGAAGGAACGGCTTAACAGCATCTGCCAGCGCATTGATGTTCCTCGTCTGGATCAGAATCTTACCCGATCCGGTAAATCTGTTGACCAGACCCTCGCCGGTCGTAAAGCCGAAGGAACCCGATGCCACTTCAATGCTGTAAGAAAGCGAAGCATCCCAGGCAACAACATGCTCGTTGTCAATCGTAACAGGCTTTGCCGGTGTGCATTCTACTTCAACGAGGTCCCCGTATGCGGCAATCAGCATATCGCCCTGTCCCTCTGTCTCCATGACGAACAGACCGCCGGAACCTCCGAAGAAAGCCTGGCTGAGATCCTGCTTCTGCATCTTATAGTTAACCGAATCGTCGCAGGCAAAGAAAGCGCCGTCATTCAGGCGGTACTGGCGTGCGCCGACCTCCAGTTTGGCGATTTTTCCCGGAACGGAAGGTGCGATGGCAACCACGCCGTCAGGAGTCGTCCCCGTTACCTGCGTAATGAAAATGCTCTCATCGCTGACAATGCTCTTCGCCATAGCACTGAGGAACCCGCCGAGTCCCTTCTTATTGCTATTCAGTTTTCCCTCCAGCGTCACATCCTGCATGTATACCATGGCACCATTTTCGATCTTGGCTGTTTCTCCATTGCCAAGGTGAATCTTTGCCAGCTGAAATCCTGCTTCTCCAACAAGTTCAAAATTCATCTGTATATTCTCCTTCAATTATGATCTATTCCGCTAGCTGCGATGTCCTGCGCTGCTGCTTACAGGTTCATCGCATTCAGTTCATCGACTGTCAGATCAACCAGCTTCTCTGCCTTCTTGGCATTTCCGCCGGCGGCGCTGCGCAGATTCGTGATCCCGCCGGTCAGGTCGCTCAGGATGCCGTTGACAGCCATGTTTCCTACGCCTGCAGCATCATTTTTTGAAATCTGAAATTTAGATGTCGAGGACTTTTTCAAACCGACGATCGGAACAATCCAGACCTGGTTGTGACGATCCAGCGGCGGAAATGTGATGATGGTTGCCAATCCATGCTTTGTCAGTGCTGGCGCGCCAGCGGAAAAGCTGTGTCCCTTGATGGCATCATAGAGTTCCTCAATCGTGTACTCTTTGCTTGTGTTAACCGTTTTGACTTTTACTCCGAACATGATTTTCTCCTTTTCTTTAATAAAGATGATTGCTGATGCTTCTCTCCTGGTTCGTGGTTACGGTCCTTTCCTGAAGCTGTATTTATCATAAAATTCATGTCGTTGTGAAAAAAGTACGGAAAAGTGCAAAAGAAGGAAAAACTGGTACTTGACAGAATCATTATTTATGTGATAAGAACTGCATTTCAAGTTCGGGTACCGCTCACCGTCCGCCGAAAACCCCGCCGGGGTAAGAGCGGGGTATGGCTCATAGATTGTAGAAAATTCACCAATATATAGTTCTTACGCAAGGTACGTGCAGAATCATTATGTCATAGAGTACAAGTTCTCACATATTCATTTCGCATGAAATCATTCTGCGCATCTGATCCGGTGCAAAGATCAGGTATTCCAGGAATGCAGAAGGATCCCGATGCCAGCTGATCTTCCGCGATTCAGCTTTGCATATAAAACTCAAAAAGTGCAGGTAGGACGTCCGACCACCATGTCCTGCCGTACGCATACGGAATATGCATTGAAAAAAGCTCTTCTTTCGCAGAGGGAAGAAAAGCTCTTCATAGCCAGCATCGTTTATATTTCGTACAGTTCAGCACCGAATCTGCCATCAATCGGCTCAACTAGTACCGACACCATCTCATTCCGGCTGGTAGGAATATTCTTTCCTACATAATCCGGCCGGATCGGCAGTTCCCGATGCCCCCGGTCAATCAGCACCGCAAACTGGATTGCTTTCGGTCTGCCATGCTGGAATACGGCATCAATCGCTGCCCGGCACGTGCGGCCGGTATACAGAACATCATCCACCAAGACGACCTTATAATCCTTCAGATCAACCGGGATCAGACAGTCGCTGGTCCTGGGCATATCGCCAAGCTCAGACAGGTCATCCCGATAAAGCGAAATATCGATATGACCCATCGGAACTTCAATTCCTTCGAACTTCCGGATATTCGCCTTCAGCATTTCCGCAAGCGGAATGCCTCTGCGCTTGATGCCGAGCAGGCAGATTCCTTCTGCTCCGTTATTCTTTTCAATGATTTCATGACCAATCCGCGCCATGGATCGTTCCAGCTGCGCCTCGTCCATGATTGATGCTTTCAGTTTCATGTTCCACCTCCAGATGGTCAGCCAAGATGGAATGTTTCAATTAAGAGTATCCATGCCAGCCCGTAAAAGCATACCACACCGACCAGATCCGTGATGGTCGTGATCAGCGGTCCGGACGCAACTGCCGGGTCAACCCCGATCTTCTTGAAGAACATCGGCACCGAAGTTCCTACTCCGGAGCTGATCACCATTGCCACAAGAAGGGAAGCGCCGATGCAGAGTGAAATCAGGAACGCATGTCCAGCCGGCATCTTCTTCAGAAGAATCAGATAGAATCCGACGAACACAAACGCAAACAGACCGGTGATGAGCCCATTGATGAACCCGGTGGTCATTTCTTTCCGGATAAACCGGTTCTTTTCCTTATGAGAAAGATTCTCATCCATCAGCACCCGGATGGTTACGGCAAGGGATTGCGTTCCGACATTTCCCGACATATCGAGAATCATCGACTGAAATGCCATGATCACCGGCAATGTCACCACCACGGTTTCAAAGAGCGAAACCACCGTTGACACCAGAATCCCAAGCACACACAGGAGAATCAGCCATGGCATCCGCTTCTTCACGGAAACCATGACCGGCTCATTGAGATCTTCCTCCTCAGAGAGACCGCCGAGTTTCGCGTAGTCATCGCCCATCTCATCATCGACAACTTCAGCGAGATCCGATGCAGTCACCGCACCGAGAATCGTATTCTTGCGGGAAAGAACCGGAATTGCTTCTTCCCCGTAATCCTGGATGGAAGACAGGCAGTCTGCAATCTTCTCATCCGCATATACCGACGGGAAAGCAGTTACCGTGATATCTTCAAGACTTGTATCCTTGCGGGCAATAATCAGATCCTTGAGATCGATTTCACCCCGATAGTTCTTCCGTTCATCGACCACGAAGATCTCGGCGATATTATCATGATCTGCTGCCTGAGCAATCACAGACTTCATCGCTTCCGGCACGCTCATATGCATATAGACGGAAACGAAGTTCGTCGTCATGCGGGATCCGATGACATCTTCCTCATATGCCGCCATCCGCCTGAGCTGAGCTCCGGTTTCCGGAGGCATCAGGCTGAGCACGCGGTCCGCATAATCCGGCCCGCATTCCTTCAGCAGGTCGACTGCTTCATCGCTCTCCATGCCTGCCAGAATATCTGCCGCCTTGCGATCATCCAGTTCCTTCAGATAATCATCGGCATTGTCCACGTATTCCATGACCTCGGAAATACGGTCTGCACCGAGGATCTCAAGCAGACGGATCCGTTCTTCTTTGGTCAGCTCCGGCAGGACATCTGCGATATCATTTTCATGATATTCATCCAGCTTATCCCGGATTTCCTCCTGTGGGAGATTGCTGCGGATAATCTTCAGAATGTCTTCCGAATAATTATGATGGGTTTCCTGTGCAGTCTTCTGTTCGATATTTTCTGCCATTTTCCTTACCTCTTTTCATTCAGGCAGAAACCGTCGTCTATTTCATTCAAAAAGGCGATTTCTGCATGCATTGCTTCTTCGTTGTGATTCACCGCCAGCCATGCAGAAACCACCTCTCTTCCAGACTTCAAAGGTAGGATATACTCGATCAGATTCAAATTCAAGAAAGAAGCAGTCAGTTTAATGTAAAATCCAGGATCACCGGATTGTGATCCGTATTCTCAAAGCCCGCATTCTCGGTATGACATGCGTGAACGGTGACATTCGGAGAAACGATGAAGCCATCAATCACATAGAACTGAAACTGACTCAGATCCGCCCCATCCAGTGCCTGATCCAGAGAACGGCAGGTCGGAACAGATGGATCCATGCATAACTGCCATCCTTCATCAAAGTCAGAAGCTTCGATGATCCCCGGCGTCCACATTCCTTCCTTCACCGGATAAAGAGAGAGATCAGCTGAAGAAAATGACTGGTTGAAATCTCCCCCTGCAATCACATAGTTCCCCGCTTCATACTGCTCTTCCAGGAGTTCTTTCAGCATAGCAGTCTGAGCCGCTTTCCCTTCGCCGTCATCATACGCTTCCAGATGCAGATTCACTAATACTAGGCTATGCGTGCTTCCGGAAACGGGAAGCGTATTCACGACCGCGCACCGCTTCAGATTGCCGAGTCTTTCCGGCCAGCTGAACGGGACCGGAAGTTGAATTCTTTCTGCCGAAGCAATCTCTGCAGAAGACATTGAAAGAATTCCGCTTTCAATTCTGCCCATAGGCGGAATCGGGTACGGTACAAAAGGAACTTTATAATTGTAGGCAAAATCAGAAACCGGATCATTCATCTGATTCCTCAGGTATTCCTCTTCATTGATCGAATATGACCTGGCAGAATTGCGATCCACTTCCTGCAGGATCATGAAATCAGCATCCAGAGAATTCAGAGTTTCAGCAATCCCTTCCAGGTTCTCCTGAACTCGCTCTTTCTCTGAAGGAAATACACTCGTTCCGCCATCCATGAAGAAGTCCGCATTCGATCCGAGTGCACCATAGCCGCAATTCCATGTCACTGCCCGCAAAGTGCTTCCCGGAATGATCGCTTTCTCTGCTTCTCCTGAAATCTCCAGGCTTTCCTCTGACTGCGGGCGATATTCCCCGATCGTCAGCCAGGCAAAGAAACCGGCAATAATCACCGCAAGAACAAGTACAATTCTGCAAAGAAGGCGCAGAAAGCCCATCTGATGTTTTTTCTCCATGATCTTCTTCCATCCATTCTGGTTTCAGAATATCATGATGTGCTTCTCTTAAAGAACTGAACTTCCGGACAATCCTTCTGAAGTGTCTGCATATCGGAAACAGTATTATGAAATTTTTTCATTTAATTTATTGTTAATTATTTCATTTCATGAAAATATATGCAGAAATACATTGACTCGTTTCATTGCAATCAGTATCATCTGAACTATCAGAAATGAAATGCGACGAACAGAACACGCTGCAGTCTTCTGATCCATAACAGAGAGCGGTAATCAGGTGAAAGACCGTATGGAAAGCGACTGTAAGTATCCTCTGCGAGCAGCAGCCCGAATGAAGTAGGAGCTGCCGGCATCCAGCCGTTATCCAGGAGCCTGTTGATAGACAGGTAATAGTGCCATGGAAGATCCATGGAATGCAAAGTGGTACCGCGGAAGAGCTGAACGCTTTCGTCTTTGCGTGATAAACGCAGATTCTGAAAGCGTTTTTGTTTACACGATCTCCATTTCATTTCTCAGGAAAGGGGAACTGTCATGAACAGTCTTGTGATCTTAGTCTTTGCAGTTGCAGTACTTCTCTGCGGATACAGCTTCTATGGTAAGTGGCTCGCGAAAAAATGGGGTGTCGATCCGAAAGCACCGACTCCTGCTGTCGTCCATAACGATGGCGAGGATTATGTCCCTTCTTCCCGCCTGACCGTATTCACTCACCAGTTTTCCTCCATTGCCGGTGCCGGCCCGGTCCAGGGACCGATTCTTGCAGCAGTATTCGGATGGGTTCCGGTTCTGCTCTGGCTTCTGATCGGCGGCGTCTTCTTTGGTGCAGTCCAGGACTTCGGTGCCCTGTTTGCTTCGGTCAAGAATGACGGCAAGTCCATCGGCCTTGTCATTGAGCAGTATATCGGCAAGATGGGCAGAAAAATCTTCACGTTATTCTGCTGGCTGTTCAGCTGCCTGGTCATTGCTGCCTTCACATCCATGACTTCCTCGACGTTCAACGGATATGTCAAGGCAGCGGATGGCACCGTTACGCAGAATTTCAATGGTGCTGCTGCAGCTACGATTTCTTTCCTGTTCGTCGGCTTTGCCTGCGTATTCGGCCTGATGCAGAAAGCGCTTGGCAAGAAGATGACAGAACGCTGGAAGTTCGTCACCGCGATTGTCTTCATTGCCATGATGTTCGCACTTGGCATGAAACTTCCGGTATATCTCACTGCTTCTCAATGGAACCTCGTCCTGATGGTCTATCTGTTTGCGGCTGCAGTAGTTCCGATGTGGATTCTGATGCAGCCTAGAGACTACATGACCACATTCATGCTGCTGGGCATGATCCTCGGCGGGGTTGTCGGTGTCATCGTCGGCCATCCGGAAATGAAGCTGAATGCCTTCAACGGATTCGTTCTCACTTCTTCTACCGGTTCCAAGAGCTATATGTTCCCTACTCTGTTCGTCACCATTGCCTGCGGTGCAGTTTCCGGATTCCACAGCCTGGTATCCAGCGGCACTTCTTCCAAGACGATCTCAAATGAGAAAGATATGCTGCCGGTCGGCTATGGTGCAATGCTCACGGAAACTCTGCTCGGCGTCATCTCTCTGATTGTCGTCGGTGCAGTTGCAGTCAATGGCACGGTTCCTTCCGGACTTACACCGTTCCAGATCTTCTCTGCAGGTGTCGCCGGTTTCATGGAAAAACTCGGTGTTCCGGAAGCCTTCGCAAACGTATTCATGACGATGTGCATTTCTGCTCTTGCACTGTCGACACTTGATTCTGTAGGAAGAATCGGACGCCTCAGCTTTCAGGAGCTCTTCATGGATGAGGAAGAAGAACAGCCGGCATGGAAGAAGTTCCTCACGAATCGCTATGTAGCTACCGTCTGCACGCTGGTTCTCGGCTATGCATTGTGCCTCGGCGGATACCAGAATGTCTGGGCCCTGTTCGGAGCAGCAAACCAGATGCTCGCAGCATTGGTTCTGCTTGGCATTGCAGTTTTTCTGAAAGCAACCAGGAGAGAGAATAAAATGGTACTTATACCGATGGTGGTCATGCTTGCAGTCACCTTCACAGCAATCGTTCTGAATGTTGTGAACAATGTCCAGGCTTATATGAATGGCACAGCAGTATTCCTGGTCAACGGATTGCAGCTCATCCTGGCGGTATTCCTGATCATCCTTGCAGCAGTCGTGGTTGTGACCTGCATGAAGACACTGCTCAAGCCGAAGCAGCAGAATGAGATGAGAAAACAGGCGGCTTAAGAAGGAGATAGTATGAGCAAGAAAGATCTGAATTGGAGCAACCTTGGATTTCAGTATCGGGAAACCGATGCACGCTATGTCTCGCATTTCAAAGACGGTGCCTGGGACAAAGGCACGCTGACTGCAGATGCGACGGTAAAGCTGAATGAATGCGCTGGCATCCTTCAGTATTGCCAGCAGGTATTTGAAGGTCTCAAAGCATATACCTGGGCAGATGGTTCCGTTGTCTGCTTCCGGCCGGATCTGAATGCTGAACGTATCTACAACTCTGCAAAACGCATCGAGATGCCTCCGTTCCCGAAAGAACAGTTCCTGGACGCAGTCGATCAGGTAGTAAAGGCAAATATCGACTGGGTACCTCCGTATGGCTCCGGGGCATCTCTCTATCTTCGTCCGTATGAATTCGCAACCAGTCCGGTCATCGGTGTGAAGCCGGCTGCAGAATATGAATTCCGTCTCTTCTGCACTCCTGTGGGTCCGTACTACAAGGGCGGTGCTACTCCCATCGCATTGCAGGTATCAGATTTTGACCGAGCTGCTCCTCACGGCACCGGTGCGGTCAAAGCAGGCCTGAACTATGCCATGAGCATGCACGCTTCCGTGCTTGCCCACGCTGCCGGCTTTGCGGAAAACCTGTACCTCGATCCGGCATCCAGAACATACGTCGAAGAAACCGGAGGCTCCAATGTTCTGTTCGTGGACCAGGATGGCCGTCTGGTGGTCCCGAAGTCCGATTCCATTCTTCCTTCCATCACTAGACGTTCCTTCGTCTATATCGCAGAGCATCTGCTCCATATGACCGTAGACGAACGCCCGGTTTTATTCGAAGAAGTGAAAGGATTCAAGGAATGCGGACTCTGCGGGACCGCAGCAGTGCTTTCGCCAGTCGGCCGCATTGTGGATCACGATGAAGTCATCGACTTCCCTTCCGGCATGGAACATGCAGGACCGGTCATGGCAAAGCTCTACGAAACCATCACTGGCATCCAGGGCGGTACCATAGAGGCTCCGGAAGGCTGGATTCATCACGTCTGCTGAATATCATTTCTCAGAAGACTGTGCGATCGCACAGTCTTTTTTTCATACGTCTAATAGAGGAAGCGCTGAAATAAGAATCCCCTCCAGGTAGAATGATTGTGATTATCAGTGTTAGTTGTAAAAACCGTTCGGGAATAAAACCAGCGGTCAGAGCGCTTTAACGCAATCAGCGTACCGAGACGCTTTTCATGCTTGCCGGTAAGTTCTTGGAATATGGTAATGTAGTGTCCGGTTTTTTTAGCAAGGCAAGAACGAAAGGCACAAGAGACATCAGTATTCTGTATGCATTTGATCTGGAGAAGAAAGAGCCGATCTGCCCCTTACGAAAGACAGCTGAATGGCCATGAAACAATCCTTTTCAAGCGGGTAAGAAAAAGAAGCTGCTGTACTCCTGCTATGATATTACTCCAGACGCATAAGGAAAACTTCGGGCGGCTGCACAGCACAAGCAAATCCGAAGACTACAGCCAGGAGACTTATGAAGAAGACAGGAAGAAGTTCGGAACGCTGTTTCTGGGAAGCGATCTGGAGATGGATGCAGAAACCGACTATCAGATTTTTGCATGCAGGTGGAAAATCGATCTAATCACGCTGTATTACAGGCAGACGTGCGAACTGGATGAGACACATCTTCACAGTGATTATTCCGTAATCGGAAGTGAATTCTGCATCTTCCTTTCCAGTGTGATTACCCATCGCCTTCTCAATCGGTTTAAAAAAGAAGAACTGTTCGACACGCTCACCTGCAAGAAGATCATGCATGTACTGACACAGGCAAAGAAGGTGAAGGCAGGCACTTCAGAATGGCAGCTGATCAAGATGAACCCTTCCCAGATAGACATCCTTCAGAAACTGGGACTGCTTGAAACCGCCAAAAAAACGAAGCATAAGAATCAGACGATCTAGTTCTACTCATTGGAAAAGTGGCAGTCTAACAAATTGGAAAAGTTCAACTCAATGAAGCATTTCATTCGGTTTATTTAAATTAATAAGGGTTGTACAGTTTTGTATTAGTGCTGGATCATGAGTGATTACAATAACCTTCCTGGATTTTGCAATATCTTTTATTAATTCGATAAGTATTGCTTTAATACGTTCATCCACAAAGTTAGTCGGCTCGTCATATATTATCATTTCCTGATTGCAGCTAAAGCTGCGGCATATTTCAATGATCTTCTTTTGCCCATTAGAAATATTACTGCCATTTTGTTTCAAGCATTCATTTTCATTTAGCCCAACTAACGCAAGCAATGAATTCACTCTATCAGAAAGTTCTCCTTCAGAGAAAAAGAGAATGTTGTCCCTTATCGTACCTTCAAATAAATAACTATCTGCAGGAACTAAAAGAATCCGGCTTTTTATATCCTGTTCAGGAATATCTTCATACTTTATATTGTTGTAATAAATATTTCCAGAAGTCGGAACTATACTTTTATTAATTAACTTAGCTAATGTGCTTTTTCCTGAACCGTTCGCTCCGATAATTCCAATGACTTCTGATTGACCAAAAGATATTAATGAAGAATAATTCGAAAAAATCAGTTGAGAATCAACCGCATAACTCATTTTTTCAAATCTGATGGCCTTTAATGCTGGAAGCAATCTCGATTCTGAATTTGGCAAATTTTCCTTACCCGAGTACAGAATTTCATTTATTCTTTTCAAGGAAACATTGGCGATTATTGTTTTTTTAGGCAAGGACATTATTGAATTGGCAATATCCCACAGTCTGTAGAAATACACAGTGTATGCAGTTAACATCCCAATTGTCATTTTTCCCAGAATAATATGATATCCGCCAATCCAATTAATCAGAATATCTGCTGCAGTTAAGACTGATGTCATCATGCCAATATCATAAAGAGTTTCTATGATTGTATTTTCTTTATATGATTTATAAAGCTTGATTTTTCTGTCACTGAACCTATTGAGAAAATTATTGCTTTTTTTATAATTGCGGATCGTCTCTTGCCCGCTAACATACTCCTCAAAAAAGCAATTCATGTTCTCATCGCTCTGAATAGTATTCGTCTGCCTTTTTTCAATTATGGGAAGCATTATTTTCTTGAGAATAAGGAAAAAGAATATGAGAATTATAATAATCAGCGACAATTCCGGAGACATTTGAAACATTCTTAATAAGAGCAGTATCAGAAAAATTACATTGCAGATTTCGGTAACCGCTTTCTCATAGAATAGGAAGCGGCATTCCTCTAAATCTTTCGTGAATCTCTGATAATAATACGAGATATTATGGTTTTTATGCTTATCAAAAGGCTGATCACGGATACTTAGAATAATTCTTTCTTTAATACTTAATGTCGTTTCTTCCTGAGCCATGTCTAGCTGAAAGGAATAAAAAGCTTGCAGCAGAATGTTTGTAATAGAAAAAATACACATTAACACTCCATAATAATTAAAAGTACTAACGCTCTTAGATACTGCAGAATCAATCATTCTTTCTAAACAATATGGAGTGAAAATGACAAGAATTTTGCTTAACATATTAAGCAAGATCAGAATAACCAGTTTAGATTTCTTCTCCATGGAGTTTTTTTTGAATGAGTTCATTGATCATTTTCACTTTTTCATATTCACAAAATATTGTTTGTATAGAACCATAATAAATTAAAAAGCCGTATTTGCACAAGGGCTGAGGATCTTATCAATCTGATTTACTCTTGCAATATAGCTCTCTGTAGCGAAGTGTTTTTGGGTTTTCAAAACTTAAATCCGGCAGCTGGTCTAATGGAGCATTGAAACTGAATGCAAATAAGTTAAGATAACCCGGAAGTTCATCTCTCCTGAAGCCGCTGTGTGCTCTTAAAAACTTCTGCAGCCTATTATGAACCTGGTTGATGGGATTCATCTGATTCTTATTGTCGGGC
>OMXA01000041.1 GCA_900314905.1 uncultured Erysipelotrichaceae bacterium | reverse complement strand
CAAACATAAGGCCGAATAGCAGCTCAAGTGTTCTTATATTTGGCAGATCTATTGTAACGCATATCCATTTTCATACCCACTTTCGTTTACTCCCCGAAAAAATAACATGTAGGAGAACTTTATGGATCTCATGCAACAGAGAAAAACAGTCCTAATTGCCAGCTGTATCGTAAATATGTTTATCGGGATCGCATATTGCTGGAGTATTTTTCAGAGTAGTTTTATGGCTGAATCCCAGAACCTCTTCGGCGAAGCAGTAGTTGCTTCTTCTCTAGCTCTTGCCTTTACGTTCCATACCGGAATCGGGCCGATTACCATGATTACAGGTGGAGCCATGAAGAAAAAATTCGGAGTCGGAGGAGTTGTGAAAATAGGAGCAGTTCTTACGCTGCTTGGCTTCTTATGCGTCGGTTTTGCTAGAAACCTTGGCATGATCTGGCTCGGATTTGGTATTATAGCTGGATTTGGCATCGGCATGATTAATGGAATTACGACTACCAATCCTGGCTTGTGGTATCCAGAAAAGCGTGGGATGATCGCTGGGTTAACGACGGCTTTTTTCGGACTTGGTTCCATTATTTTCCCGTTTATCCTTCGCCCCATGATTGCGAGTATCGGTATTTCCCGAACATTTATTGCTCTCGCTGTTTTGATTGGAGCCGTAGCATTTGTATGCGGTCATTTCATTTCTGCTCCCCCGGAAGGATGGCTTCCGGAAGGCTTTACTCCTAAGAAGGCAGACAGAAGTATTCGTAACTATACATGGAAAGAAATGATACTTGATAAGAGGTACTATCCGGCAGTTATTGCTTTCTTATGTTTTGCTTCTACCGGGCTGTTTGTAATTCAATCCGCAACGGGGATGTCTAGAATGATTGGAGGATTGGGGGAAAATTCTCCATTGGTTGCTTATACTGTTTCCTTTATTGGCATTGCGAATTCCGGAGGGAGGCTCCTCTGGGGTTCAGTTTCAGATAAAATCGGTCGGTATCGTGCACTAGAAATCATGGGTGTGATTGTTGCAATCAGCGGATTTTTACTCTCAATGGTTAATGGTTCCTATGTTTCATTTATCTTATTAGCAATGCTGATAGCTGCCTGCTATGGGGGATCGATGGGAGTCTATCCTGCACTTACCGCAGAAAACTTTGGTCCAAAAAACAATGCAATCAATTATGGTGTCATGTTTATAGGCTTTGCTCTTGGAGGTTTTATCGGTCCTAAGATTTTCACTGGATTAATGGAATCTTCTGGTTCGTTCCGTCTTCCTCTTTCCATTGTTGGAATTTTTGGAATCGCTGCAACGATCTTAGTTATTCTGTTAGTAAAATTTCGGAAAGCGATGTCAACCTCGGAATGATATGGATAAATGGTCATATATTCTTCAGACACCAGGATTAACGCTTGGAAGATGCTGCAGAGAAATGTCTGAAGAAGAGGGTGATCATCTTGCACTGATCGATCCAGCAGCAAATAAGAGATTGTCCTTTTCTCAAATTCAAATACTCAGCAATGCTCTGGCGAAAGAACTGATTCATCTGGGAATTCTTCCTGGAGATCGAATTGCAATCATAGTCAATAACAGCTGGGAGAGTATCATTTCAAAAATAGCTGTCTCAAAAACCGGTGCAATCCAAGTTAACTTAAATATTCATGAAAAGGAGGCAATGCTCGAAAAACTTTTGGCTGATTCAGGATGCTCATTCTTGATTATCAAACAAGGCATTAAGAATCGTTCACATCTTGAAATGCTGTTTAACATTTGCCCGGAATTCAAAAATCAAAAGCCTGGTGAACTACATAGCGAACGGCTGCCAAATTTGAAACATCTGATTTTAACAGATGCGAGCAGGCCTCAATCATGTGCTTGGCATTTCGAAGAATTAATTGAAGCGGGGAAAAATCTTCCTGACAGCATTTTAACTGAAAGAGATAAGTTGATTTCGTCAAAAGATACGGCAACTATTATTTACACTTCCGGAACTACAGGAACACCAAAAGGAGTCATGCTAACCCACGAAAAGCTTCTCCTAAATGCAGCAGCCCATATTCACTTTATGGAGTTGACGCGGGATGATGTCTATTGCATTACCGCCCCGTTGTTCCATACACTCGGCTCTGTTGGAAGTTTCCTCTCTATATTTCTCAGCGGAGGGACGGCAGTATTAGCAGATATTTCCTCAATAGATAGAGTCCTTGAGGTGCTGATTCATGAAAAATGCACTGTAATTTCTTCGGTTCCAACGATTCTGACAAGAGTGCTTGCTAGCGCAGAACAGTCTTCTGAATCCTGTTGCACTCATCTGAGGCTATGGGCTTTAGCAGGAGCAGCATGCCCTGAAGGCCTGATTCTGCAAGCTTCCGAAAAGCTGCATGTTGATCATTTTATGATGATGTATGGCATGACAGAAGCTGGCCCTGGAATCAGCAGTACGTGTTTATCAGACCCAATCTGTGCTGTGTCGCATACCGTTGGAAGATTCTGGCCGTTTGTTGAATGGGAAATCCACGATCTAAAGACGGGAAATCCACTGAATCAAGGCGAAGCAGGCGAAATTGTAATTAAAAGCCCATGCATGATGAATGGATACTTCGGAAACAATGAAAGTACAGAACATGCATTTACCGCTGATGGGTGGCTGAGAACGGGGGATATTGGCAAAGTGTCTCCAGAAGGATATCTGACCCTTTGCGGACGCTGTAAAAATATCATAATTCGCGGCGGCGAAAATATCAGCCCTCTAGAAATCGAACAATTCTTGAACCAGCTTCCTGGAATTTGTGCCTCAGCTGTAGTTGGAGTAAAAGATCAGGAATTTGGAGAAGCTGTATATGCATTTCTAATCACTGAGGGAAATATCTCTATCACAGCAGAAGATCTGATGAAGATGTGCCGAGGGAGAATAGCAACGATTAAAATACCAACTGAAGTTGCAAATGTTAAGAGTTTTCCTTTGACAGCATCAGGTAAAATTGCAAGAGAAGAATTAAAACAAATGGCAGAGGCAAATAGAAAAAGAGGATAATATGGCAAAATTCATTACTGCAAAAGAAGCAGCAGAACTTATTCAGGATGGCGCAGTATTAGGGTCAGCAGTACAAGGCATGACCGGATGGCCTGAAGAAATTGGATTGGCAATTGAAAAACGATTCCTGGAAACCGGTCATCCAGCAAATATTACGCATATTCATGGTGCTGGACAAGGTGACTTCGGAAGAATGGATCCTGAAGGAAAGAAGACCCGTGGAGAAGATGTGCTTGCACATGATGGTTTATTGTCATGCAGTATTCATGGACATGTTGGATGTTCCTTTAAAATGGTTCAGCAGATTCACGAGAATAAAATTTTAGCATATAATATTCCGCTTGGCGTCGTTGGACAGATCTGGAGAGAACAGGGAAGAGGATTCCCAGGATTGTTAAGTAAAGTTGGGTTAGGAACATTTATTGATCCGCGTGTAGATGGCGCAAGGGTTAATGAAAAAACAAAAAAGGAAGGAAAGCAGATCATTAAATATATTCCTGATCTGAATGGAGAAGAATACTTGCTCTATACTCTTCCTCCTTTAAACGTCGCGCTGCTCAGAGCTACGACATCGGATGAAGATGGCGATCTTACTTATGAAAAAGAATGCATGCCCTGCGAACCGCTAGATCTGGCTCTGGCGGCAAAGGCTGCAGGTGCGATTGTAATTGCTCAGGTCGAAAGAGTGGCAAAAACGGGATCCCTTGATCCTCGCACTGTGAAGATTCCTGGTTTCCTGGTGGACTATGTGGTGGTTGCTGAGCACCCGGAAAGGATTATGCAGACACATATTACGCACTTCAATCCTGCCTTTACTGGCGAGATTCGGATCCCAATGGAAGGCGCAAAACAGACTGTCCCGTTTGACTTCAAAAAGATTATTGCAAGAAGAACGGCAATGGAATTCCGTAAGGGCAATAAGTGCAATTTTGGCATCGGAATGCCAGGCTTGGTTCCGAATATCCTTATGGAAGAGGGAGTTGATACTCAGGTGATGATGCTTTCTGAGTCTGGACTCGTCGGAGGAATTCCTGCTCAGGGTGGAGATTTCGGCGCTCACTTCAACCCGATTGCAATGGTTAATCAGACAGATTTCTTCAGTTTCTTCGACCAGGGTGGACTTGATATTGGCGTATTCGGATTGCCGGAAGTAGATAAACTTGGAAATGTGAATACAACGAATCTGAATGGGAAAATTGCGGGAGTTGGTGGCTTCCCTAATATTTCTGCGAATGCTAAACATTCCATTTTTATGGGGACATTTACAGCATCAGGGTTCCAGTGTCACATTGAAAGTGGACGACTGGTTATTGACCATGAAGGTAAATTCAACAAGTTTGTTGATACTTGCGTCCAGACTTCCTTTAATGCTGAACAATGTCTGCATCGTGGAAATAGAATTACATACATCACAGAACGCTGTGTCTTTGAACGTTGCGAAGAAGGTATGGTGCTGGCAGAAATTGCTCCAGGAATTGAAGTTGAACGTGATATTCTTGGTCATATGGGGTTCAAACCTATTATCCCTGAAGGCGGTCCGAAAGTAATGAATTCTGATCTATTCTTCGAAGATTGGGGTAAACTAAAAGAGATCTTCTAGTTGGATTAGGGGGCAGAGAAAAGATGTTAAATTATGATCACGATTTAATATGCGGGGTCAAGAATCCGATTGGATTGAAGATTCCTATCTCTGCCGGAAATGGAGAAGCCTCCTGCGAATGGACAGTCACGGAGAATTTTGTTGGGTATGACACAATACTTCATGGTGGAATCATTGCGTCAATCCTTGATAATCTGATGATATTTGCTTGCAGAAGTCAGCTGGAGCTGGATCTTGTGACTGCAAATCTTAATGTTAATTATCGTCATGTTGCACATGTTGGTGACCATCTTTCCGGATTTGGAAGAATGGTCTCCAACGAACCTGGAAGCAGAAAAGTCTTTGCCGAGGCAAAGCTATATTGTGATAATACTTTAATTGCTGAGGCTTCCGGTATTAATGTGATCGTCTATCCAAAGTAGTTATTGTGTATTAAGCCGCAGACTCAACGAAGGTGTGAAGGCTGCTCATGAAATAATGGTGCATGAATACTGCAACTTCATGAGAATCCTCCAAGTTGACGCCTACGGCTTTTTCTAATTCTTTGTTTAGAATAGGTTTTTCCATATAGCTCATGATTGCAGCGATAATGCATCGTGCAGCAATTGCGGCTTGAAACATATTCTGCTCTGGCATTACAAGTGCGATTAATTGTACCAGGACTTTTTCACTTTGCTCCACAACTGCTTTTGAAAGAATCCCCTGACAGCTTTTAGGGAACCCATTTTCCTGACTTACCAGCCCAATATAAAGTGAGCTATATTTTGGATTAAAGATATGATTTATGTGTTCCTCAAGAAATCGATCAAGATATTGCCAAGCCTGATCCTTATCCTGATCAGTTCCATTGGCAAAACTTCTAATTGCTTCAGTATAAGTGCCGAAGCTGATCCGAAGATCATCGGCTGCTTTTTGGACAGCGGCGTGGACAAGTTTTTCTTTAGACCCAAAATGAAAACTGATTGCAGAAAGACTGACATCTGCATAATCGGCGATCAAGCGAACTGAGGTAGCTTCATATCCGTAAGAAGCAAGGAGATGCTGTGTAACCTTAACCAGCTTCTCCTTCGTTGTGGCGCAATCTTTCAGATTGATCTTAAGTTTATTGTTGCTCATTCTTTTCCCCTAATCTACCTTATTTGTTTTGTCAAACTAAATAATACTTTAAAAGTAATAATTATCAAAGAAAATGCAACCCTTGTCTGAAATCCTCTGCTGAATCTTTTCCGCTTGTTTGTTTAATACAGTTTTGCTTTTGATAAGCGTGACACATTGATGATTTAGCTTTCAGCTTCATAGAGTTCCAGAGGACGTGGAAATGAGAAAAAGAGACTTTGTTTGATAAATCACTTGTAAGTGAGGGGAGCGCATGGTAAAAATTTAATATACGAGGGATTTATGATACAGTACGGAGCAGTGATTGTTGCGGCTGGTATGTCCAGGAGAATGAATCAATTCAAGCAACTGATGGAAGTTGACGGACACTCTTTTGCTGAACGAGTTGTCTCTAATTTTAAACGCTGCGGAGTTAATAAAATTGTGGTTGTTACTGGATATCAGTCAAAGCTTGTTGAAGAGGCGCTATTTCCGCTGAAGGTTGATTTTGTTCGCAATGAAAACTATCAAACTAGCCAGATGTTTGATAGTGCAAAGCTTGGATTAGCAAAGCTTGAGGGAAATGTTAAGAGAGTCTTTTTTACCCCGGTCGATATTCCGTTCTTTCTGGAAGATACTGTAAGGCTGGAAATGACCAGAAAAGAAGATCTGGTCTATCCGATCTGCCACAACCGGATCGGTCATCCGGTGCTGTTCAGCGGGTCCTTCATTCCGAGGATTCTGGCGTATTCCGGGGAGCGGGGACTGAAAGGCGCACTGGATTCGCTGTCTACTCAGAATACCTGTTTTCTTCCCGTGGACGATGCGGGTGCGGTCATGGACATGGACACCAGAGAAGACCTTCAGTATGCGATTGACCGGCAGAACAGCCGGCTGATGCGGGCAGAGGCAAGCGTCAGACTGGTGAACAGCCTGGGATTCTTCGGACCGGAAACCATGGCACTTCTGAAGCAGATTGACGAAACACACTCTGTGCGCAGAGCTTGTGAAAGTGCCGGTCTCTCATATTCGAAAGGGTGGCAGATCATTCATAGTGCGGAAGCTGAACTCGGATACCGGATTCTGGCCAGAAGAGCAGGCGGGAAGGATGGGGGCAGTTCCGTTCTGACAAAACGCGGAAAAGAGCTGATGGAGCTTTACCAGGAGCTTTCGAAAAGAGTAGAACGGCAGGCAGAACAGGAATTCTGCAATCTGTTTTCTGCCAGCTCGCTGTTTCCGGAATCAAGCCGGGAGAAGAAGGGATCCTCATGAAAACGGCGGTATTCGGGGCGGGGCAAGCCGGGACCATGGCTTCCCGCTGGCTACCAGCACCGCCTGTGTGCTATCTCGATAATCATCCGGCTATGCAGAATTCCATGCTTGGAAAGGTCCCTGTGCTTTCTCTTGAGGAAGGACTGAACCTTCATCCGGATCTGATTCTGATTGCGGTTCTGAATGAGGAAGCTCAGGCATCAATCCGTGCTCAGATTGAAGCATCCGGGTTTCCGGGAAGGATCGAGACGATCTCTGCTTTCCGCAGGCTTCAGGACCTGCGGCTGGCAGAGCTGAGACTGATCGCAGAGCAGATCCAGGATCGGAAGGTCCCCGGGGATGTCGCAGAACTCGGAGTATACCAGGGAGCATTTGCCAGAGAGATCAGCCGCTGCTTCCCGGATCGGAAGCTGTATCTGCTAGATACGTTTGAAGGATTTCCGGAATCCGACCTGAACCAGGAGACCGGCGGGACCTTTCGCAATGACTTCTCCGATACTTCGGAAGAACTGGTGAGGAACGTGCTTCCTCATCCAGAACAGGCAGTCTTCGTGAAGGGACACTTTCCGGAGAGTGCAGCGGAACTTCCGGAAACCGTATATGCCTTCGTCAGTCTGGATCCTGATCTTTCCGCAGGAGCGAGAGCCGGGCTGGAATACTTCTGGCCAAGGCTTTCCGATGGGGGAGTGATCCTGCTGCATGATTACACCAGCATGCAGTATCCGGGAGTCAGAGAGGCAGCGGATCGCTTCTGCAGGGATCATGGAGTCTATCTGATTCCATTGGCAGATCTGCATGGATCAGCAGTTCTTCTGAAGCAGGGCATATGAGAAAGATCTATCTGATCCGCCATGGCAAAGCGGAGAAAGAGCCTGGAACTTATATCGGCATCACGGACTGCCCGCTTGCGGAAGAGGGAAGAAAGCAGATGCAGAAAGATGGGAAGTGGCTGAAGAACACGAAAGTGAAATGGATCGCTTCCTCCGATTTTACCAGGGCAATCCGTTCTGCAGAAGCTTTGTCAGAAGCTTCCGGGATTCCGTATGTGCTGAAAACGGAAGCTTTCCGGGAGATCAATCTTGGCAGATGGGAAGGAAAGAAGATTGCAGACATCCGGAGTCAGTTTCCGGAAGCCTATGAACAGCGCGGGAAACAGATGGGATCTTACCGGATCGAAGGCGGGGAAACCTTTGAAGAAGCAGCAGATCGGGCCATGCAGGAATTATGCGTTCTGATTCATGCAGAGAGCGATGACTTTGCCATCGTGATGCACAGCGGACTGATCCGAGCGATGATCTGCAGGATCAGAGGAATCAGTCTGGATTCCATCATGGAGATGATGATTCCGGAAGCAGGGATCACAGTGCTGGGCTGGGATGGAACTTTCTGCGTATTGGAACAGGGGATACTGCCTGCGGAATCCAGGCAGAAACAAGATGCTTCCTTGCTGAAGAACCTGAACTGAACTGATAAGCAGAGAAAAACCTGGTTTTGATCTCTGTGGTTATTGAGCGTATGATATAGGTCGTACGGCCGACCTATTAACAAGGATTTTGAGGATTAGTATTGCTAAGCTCTGCGGGTTGGGCAATGGCAGATATTCAATGATCTGAAAAAATGTTTCAGACAAACCACAAGAAATCATTCAGAAGGAGAAGGAACGGAAAACGTATGAAACTGATGAAGACGGAGGATGCGGTAGGGCAGATGCTCTGCCACGACATCACACAGATAATAAAGGGCGTTACCAAAGACGCCGTATTCCGCAAGGGACATATCATCACGAAGGAAGATGTTCCGGTGCTCTTGAGAGTCGGCAAGGATCATGTCTATATCTGGGAAGTCAATGAGTCGATGATGCATGAGAATGACGCCGCAATGGTACTGTACCGCATGAGTGCAGGCGATCAGGATACGATCACGCATTCGGATGACATCAAGGAAGGAAAGATTGAAGCGAAGGCGGCGATTGACGGTCTTCTGAAGATTGACCGGAAGCGTCTCTATACCGTGAATTCGTTCGGTCAGATGATGATTGCCAGCATTCATGGGGATTTTCCAGTGAAAAAGGGAGATAGGATTGCCGGGATGCGCATCATTCCGCTGATCATCGAGAAAGAGAAGATGGAGGCAGCAGAAGAGGCAGTCAAGGGAGCTCCGATCTTCCGGATTCTGCCTTTTCAGAAGAAAAAGGCTGGAATCGTCACAACAGGCAATGAGGTCTATGCGCATCGGATTGAAGACAAGTTCACCCCGGTTGTGATTACAAAGCTTCAGGCATTCGGGGCAGAGATCATCGGCCATGAAGTATGCAGCGATGATGCGGATATGGAGATCGCTGCGATTCAGAAGCTGCTGGATGCAGGAGCTGATTTCATCTGCTGCACGGGCGGAATGAGTGTGGATCCGGATGACCGGACGCCAGCTGCGATCCGGGCCGCCGCGGATGAAGTGATCTCATATGGTGCACCGGTTCTGCCCGGGGCGATGTTCATGCTTGCATATAAGAACCAGGATGGAAAACGAATCCCGATTGTCGGACTGCCAGGCTGTGTCATGTATGCAAAGCGCACGGTATTCGATCTTGTTCTGCCGCGGCTCATGGCGGATGATCCGGTCACGAAGGAAGAACTGGATGCGTTAGGCGAAGGCGGATTATGCCTTGGGTGCAATCCATGCACGTTCCCGAACTGCGGCTTCGGAAAGTAAGAGGAGCGAGTTTATGACAAAATTATCTGCATATTTTGATGCATTCCGTTCCCTGGACGGATATCTCGAAATGCATAGTGCTTCTCTGATCAGTTCTGAGAAGATGGAGAAAGCACTGTTCTGCGATGGAAAGACCGTATTCCTGTCAGATGACTGCGCGTTTCTGAAGGCTCATGAAGGAGAGCTTGCGGCGATGAAGGAGACTGGCCTCCATGAAGTGGATGGCCAGCAGGTATTCATTGAGCGCCTCGGACGCACGAGTCAGATGGTGATCTGCGGAGCGGGCCATGTGGCAATTCCGATTCTGAAGCTTGCCCAGACGGTCGGCATGGAAGTCACAGTCATTGATGACCGCGAGGAATTCGCTGCAAATGCCAGAGAAGCAGGAGCAGAACATGTGATCGCTAAGCCGTTTGCCGAAGCCTTGGCTGAGATTCCTGGAAACCTGGATACGTTCTTCGTGATTGTGACCAGAGGCCATAAGTGGGATGAAGACTGCCTGCGCATGATTCTGAAAAAGCCGCATGCCTATATCGGCATGATGGGCAGCAGGCGCAGAATCCAGATGGTCAAGCAGAAGATGACCGATGAGGGAAACAATGCAGTTCTGGTGAACAGTGTCTATGCGCCGATCGGGCTTGAGATCAATTCTGAGACGCCGGAAGAGATTGCCATCTCGGTTCTGGCGCAGGTTATTCAGGTGCGCAATGCCAGAAAGCAGTATGGCTATCCGCAGGATATTCTGCAGGGAGCTTATGACCATGATGGTCCGAAAGTGCTTGCTGAAATTGTCCGGCGCAGCGGATCTGCACCGCGTGAAGTCGGTACGAAGATGCTGATTGTCGAGGACGGAACCGGCATCAACACAATCGGCGGCGGACTGCTGGAAGCCCTGGTTCTGAAGGAAGCGAAGAAGATGCTCGATACGGGTCTTGGCAATGAGCTGTTCCATGATTCGCTGACGGCAGATGCGGCTTCGAAAGAAGGAGAGGTCTGCGGGGGAGATCTGGATGTGCTTCTGGAGAGGTTTGAGGGATGAAGGATTCCTTCGGACGGGAAATCAATTATCTCAGAATCTCGATTACGGATCGGTGCAACCTAAGATGCAGGTACTGCATGCCGCAGGGAATCCATCAGGTTCCGATGCATGAGATTCTGACCTATGAGGAAATCCTTGAGATTGCAGAAGCAGCAGCATCGCTTGGTATCACGAAGATCAAGGTGACTGGCGGTGAACCGCTGGTCAGACTCGGCTGTGCACATCTCGTGGCGCAGCTGAAAGAGATTCCAGGCATCGAGCAGGTCACGATGACGACCAACGGCATTCTGCTGAAGCAGAATCTAACCGCACTGAAAGAAGCGGGCATCGATGCAATCAATGTCTCGCTGGATACGCTGAATCCAGAAGTGTTTCAGAGGATCACCGGCTCCGAAAGGCTTCAGGATGTGATAGATGGCATTGAGGCTTCAGTTTCTGCAGGCATCCGCACGAAAGTGAATACAGTGCTTCAGACTGGCGTCAATGATGACGAATGGAAAGATCTGATCCGGCTTGCGAAAGATCTTCCGATCGATGTGCGGTTTATCGAGATGATGCCGATCGGTTACGGAAAGAAGTATCCGCCGGTTTCAAATGAAGACCTGAAGAGACAGATCGAAGCGGAATTCGGACGGGCTGAAGAAGATCATAGCATTCATGGCAACGGACCTGCAGAATACATCCATCTCCCTTGCTATGCCGGATCGATCGGCTTCATCGGAGCAATTCACGGAAAGTTCTGCAGTTCGTGCGACCGGATCCGGCTCACTTCAAGGGGCCGGCTGAAGCCTTGTCTCTGCTATGGCGATACCGTCGATCTGAGAGGAATCCTGAGACAGAAGAAACATCATGAAGAGCTGCTGAAACAGGCGATTGCAGAAGCAGTTTCCCGAAAGCCAGAGGCGCATTGCTTTGAGCAGCTGAACAGAATTACAGAAGAACAGGAGATGATTGAAATTGGCGGATAACGAAAACAGAAAAGGGACCCTGGAGGCCATCTGCATCAGCGATCATCGCGGCACTGCAAAATACGTGATCCCTGAAGCAGAACTGAAAGCTGACTGGGGCATCGTCGGTGATGCGCATGCTGGAAACTGGCATCGTCAGGTCAGCCTGTTGGAAAGAGAGAAAATTGAAGCGTTCCGGAAAAAAGGAGTTGACGTTGCCTATGGAGCATTCGGCGAGAACCTGATCGTGAATGGCATCGATCTGCGCACGATCCAGGTCGGATCTCTGATTCATGTCGGAGCGTGTCTTCTGGAGCTGACCCAGATCGGCAAGGAATGCCATGATCACTGTGCGATCTACAAGGCAGTCGGCGAATGCATCATGCCGAAAGAAGGCGTGTTTGCAAGAGTGCTGAAGGGTGGAATAATCCGGCCGGGAGATGAGATCATCGTGGAACCGCTGGCAGAAGATCATCCGTTTACGGCGGCGATCATCACGCTGAGCGATCGGGCGTTCAAGGGCATCTATGAAGATAGAAGCGGACCGGCGATCCGGGAATATCTGGAAGGGAAAGGATTTGACGTTCTGGAACAGATCCTGCTTCCGGATGAGAAAACATTCCTGCAGAAAGAATTGATCCGCTTAGCTGATCAGCGCCAGGTCAATGTCATCTTCACGACTGGAGGAACCGGTTTCTCGCCAAGAGATATCACGCCGGAAGCCACCGAAGCAGTCTGCGACCGCATGGCGCCTGGCATTGCGATGGCTATTATTTCAGAGTCTCTGAAGATCACTTCGAACGCGATGCTGAGCCGGCAGACCGCGGGCATCCGGAAACAGACGCTGATCATCAATCTTCCCGGAAGCCCGAAAGCCTGCAGAGAAGACCTGGACATTCTGATGCCTGCTCTGGGGCATGGACTTGGCATCCTGCGCGGTACCGCGGATGCCTGAAAGGTCTGCATAGCCCGCTGTGCGGGTTATTCTGATCCGTACCGTATATCAGAAAATAACAATACGAATGATCCGATAGGAGAAAAACTATGAAACGGATGATTGCACTTCTCTCACTATTCGCGATGGCATCTGCAGGCTGCGGATACAGCGGCGCCTCCAGTGCATCGGCTGCTGCCCCTTCCAAGCCTGCAGAATCCATAGCACCAGCAGAATCCGAAGTCCTCGTCTTTGCGGCAGCTTCGATGACTGAAACACTGAATCAGATCAAGGAAACGTATGAAGCCGAGAATCCAGGCGTTACTCTGACGTTCAATTTTGACTCTTCGGGAACGCTGAAGACCCAGATTCAGGAAGGTGCGGAATGCGATCTGTTTATTTCCGCTGGTCAGAAGCAGATGAATCAGCTTGATATCACAGCCTCTTCAGATGTGAATACGGAAGGTCTTGATTTCGTAGATCCGGATACGCGTGTCAACCTGCTCGAGAATAAAGTTACTCTGGCAGTTCCGGAAGGAAATCCGAAGGGAATCGAAAGCTTCGATCAGCTGGCCGATTTATTGAAACATGGCGATGTGCTGATGGCGATGGGAAACAGCGATGTTCCGGTAGGACAGTACACGCAGAAGATCCTGGCATATTATGGGCTTGAGGAAGAAGCTCTGGCAAAGGAAGGTAAGATCTCATACGGCACCAACGTCAAGGAAGTCACGACTCAGATTTCGGAAGCTTCCGTGGACTGCGGTGTCATCTATGCGACGGATGCTTATACTCCTGAAATGTGCGGACAGGTCATCTATCCGGCAGCGGTTCTGAAGACTGCGAAGAATCCGGATGGTGCGAAGAAATTTCTGGACTATCTGCAGACGGAAGAGGCCATGAAGGTGTTTGAGTGTGTTGGCTTCTCGGCTGTAAGCAAGTAATTCGGTTCACCAGAAAGGAGGGGACGCATGGACTGGTTCCCGTTATGGAATTCGCTGCGCATTGCGGCAATCAGCAGTGTCATCGTGTTTTTTCTCGGTATCTTTCTTGCTTATGAAACTGCAAAGCTGCCGAAGGTGTTCAAGGGAATTCTCGATGTGATCCTGACCTTGCCGCTGGTCTTGCCGCCGACCGTATGCGGCTGGCTGCTGTTAAGAGCATTCGGGGCAAGGCGCCCGCTCGGAATGTTTCTTGCTCAGTTTGATATTTCCTTTGTCATGAACTGGCCAGGCGGGGTTCTGGCCGCGGCGCTGGTCTCTTTCCCGCTGATGTATCGCACTGCCCGCGGAGCATTTGAAAGCTATGATCATACTCTGAGCGATGCAGGCAGAACTCTCGGCTTATCCAATACGTATATCTTCTGGCATATCCAGATGGCGTCCTGCCGGCAGGGGATTCTGGCGGGCGCAGTGCTTGCCTTTGCAAGAGCCCTTGGCGAATATGGTGCCACCAGTATGCTGATTGGGTATACCCCTGGGAAAACCGCCACCATTGCGACCACAGTTTATCAGCTCTGGCGGACGAATGAAGAAGGAGCTGCGATGACCTGGGTGCTGGTGAATGTGGCGATCTCTGCAGCAGTTCTCGTTTCCGTGAATATGCTGGAAGATCGGGAGCGGCGGAAAGCGAGGTGCCCATGAGGCTGGAAGCAGATATCCGCAAGGACTTCGGCGAATTCTTTCTGGATGTGCACTTTGCCTCAGACTCAGGAAATATAGGCATCCTCGGTGCATCCGGCTGCGGCAAATCCATGACCCTCAGATGCATTGCCGGCATCCTGACGCCGGATGAAGGAAGAATCGTCCTGAATGGCAGAGTGCTTTTTGATTCAGAAAGACATATCAATCTGAAACCGCAGCAGCGTCATGTCGGCTATCTGTTTCAGAACTATGCGCTCTTTCCGAACATGACCGTAGAACAGAACATCCGTTCCGGTCTGCATGGAATGCGAAAAGAAGCACAGCATGCAATAGTTCAGGAAATGATCAGGAAGTTTGCGCTGAATGGACTTGAGAAGCATTTTCCGGACCAGCTGTCGGGCGGGCAGCAGCAGCGGACGGCATTAGCCAGGATCATGGCCTGTTCGCCGGATATGATCCTGCTGGATGAACCATTTTCTGCGCTGGATGCGTATCTGCGCGATCGCATGCAGCAGGAGATCCTGGATCTTCTGAAGGGGTATACCGGCATTGCTGTTCTGGTTTCCCATAACCGGGATGAGGTCTACCGCTTCTCAGACGACCTTCTGATTCTGAATCACGGAAGAACGGACGTGCATGGAAGTCCTGAAGAAGTATTCGCGGATCCCCATACCAAGGCGGCAGCAGTACTCACTGGCTGCAAGAATTTCTCTTCTGCAGTACGGGTGGATGACCATACGGTAAAGGCCATTGACTGGGGCATCATTCTGCATAGCAGCGAGAGGCTGCCAGAGGATTTCTCTTGCCTTGGCTATCGGGCGCATGACTTGATACCGATTTATGGAGAGCGGAAAGAGAACTGCATTTCTTCCAAGCATGCAGAGGAAAGCAGTCTTCCGTTTGAAAAGAACTTCTACATCCCTCCGGAAAACCGGAAGGATTATGAGCGCGAGGACGTGATCACCTGGCTGGTCCAGCGTAAAGATTGGCCCATTCTGCGGGAAAAGGGAATGCCGGACTGCCTGCAGTTTGATATGAAGCGGATGCTGTATCTGAAGGATCCGGAAGTTCGCTGATGAATCAGGTACGATGGATTCTCTCGCCAGGATGGCGGGGGAAAGATTCAAGGGAGGATAACAATGGAATTCACGCATTTTGATGAACACGGCAATGCCCGCATGGTCGATGTCTCCGAAAAGGAGATTACTCATCGGGAAGCCACTGCCCAGGGAACGATCCGCGTATCGGAAGAGGTATTCGATGCGATTCAAGGAAAGAAAGTCGTGAAAGGAGATGTCTATACCGTTGCGACAGTTGCGGGCATTCAGGCAATCAAGCGTACCAGCGAACTGATTCCGATGTGCCATCTGCTGAATCTGACCCATGCCTCGCTCACCTTTGAAGCAGATGAAAAGAGACATGAGATCACTGCCTTCTGCACGGTTCGAACAGATGGAAAGACGGGAGTGGAGATGGAAGCACTGACCGGGGTCAGCACGGCGCTTCTGACTGTTTATGACATGTGCAAGGCAATTGATAAGCGCATGGTGATTGCGGAGATTCATCTGGTGGAAAAGACTGGCGGAAAGAGCGGTGAGTTTCATTTCTGAGTCGGATCCCGCTGAATGAAGGAATAGCGTTCTCCTTCAATCTCTGCTGTTATCAATCTGAGTTCTATTGGCTTGCTGCATGCATGGTGTTTACTTTGACATTATCATCTGATATAAACTTCGCTGCTCATTGGAGGGCAGTTTCTTGGGGATTGCGATAGAAACGGCTGGATAAGAGCAGATGGAAATAAAGCTTGTCGCTCTTCTGAAACAGGAATTCTGCATGCGCTTGCCGGCAGGGCAGACAAAAGAAAAAAGACATCTGATTCACGCAGATGTCTTTGCACCGATCTGAGTTTCTATAACGATTCAGGACAGCATCGCTGCTTCCAGATCGGAGATCATGATGCCTAATGCAGTGATGCCGCCTTCAGCGGTATACCAGACCGCGGGATGTTCAAGGATGACGAGATGACCCTCCTTTGCGGCTGAAGAGGAATTGACGATTTCATTATCCATGATATCTGCTGCAAGCTTTGCTCCATTTGTTCCGATTGCGGAATCACGGTCCATGACGAAGATCCAGTCCAGATTCAGCTCGGGAAGCAGTTCGAAGGAAGATTCGGTGCCATGCGGGTTGCTTCCTGAGGAACTGCTGTCTGAGGAAGCGCCTCTCTGCGTTGCATATCCTTCGCCTGCATTCGTGAAGCCGACTTCATTGACGATCAGGCTCAGGCGTCCGCCATTGCCGATGATGTTGAAAGAACCGGAGGTGCACATGCCGATGATCGCACTCTGACCGTCTGCGACAGTCTTCAGGGCATCGATGCGGGACTGATAGTCTGACATCAGACTGTCAACCTGGTCTTCCAGACCGAAGATGGAAGCGATGGTTTTTGCGTTCTTTTCCGTCGAAGCCACCACGCCCAGGCTGCTGTCAGTCGTCAGGAGAACCACTGGGGCAATTTCAGATAATGCATCATAGCTTGAGGCAAGACGGCCGCCGATGAAGATCAGATCCGGCTCGCAGGCTGCCACCGCCTCAAGGTCTGCTTCCTTGATGTTGCCCAGATTTGCGGCGGTATCCTGATAAGAAGAAAGATAATCAATCGACGTTGTAGAAGCGCCGACAACCCTGTCTCCCAGGTCAAGATTATCCAGGATATCCAGTGTTGCCAGATCCATGACGGCGAGCTTTTCCGGGTTGTAAGGAACCTCGAGCTGAATCGGAGATTCTGAAGCATCCAGTGCTTCGATGGTGATGGTGTCCGGATCCGAAGGCGCAAAAGCCTCTGCGGAAGACACCGGAGCAGCGGAAGCTGCCGGGGAAGGTACTGCTGCGGCTGAAGACCCGCAGGCACTTAGGGAGAAGGACAGCAATAAAGCTGCCGGGAATGCAGTCTGCTTTTTCATCATATTCCTCCATTTCTGCAGTATGCGTTCTTGGTTCTTTATGAGAAACCAGTTATTAACTGGGAATCCCCTCAGTAATAAATGCACATCGGCTTGCCATGAACTTCGAGAATCTCGAAGTCTGCCTGATAGATCCTGTTCAGGTTCTCCTTTGTGATGACCTGATCCACGGTTCCGTAGGCAGCGATCTTTCCGTTCTTCATGGCAAGGATGTAATCACTATAGAAGGCAGCGTAGTGGATCTCGTGCAGAACGATGATCACGGTCTTGTTCAGGTCCGAAGAAAGCTTCCGGATGATCCGCATCAGATTGACCGCATGATGGATATCAAGATTTGCGGCTGGTTCATCCAGCAGGATATAGGGCGTATCCTGCGCAAGGATCATGGCAATGTATGCCCGCTGTCGCTGGCCGCCGGAGATTTCATCGAGAAACGAATCCTGAATGTCTGTCAGTTCCATATAGGAAAGCGAGCGATCCACGATCTCCTGGTCAGTTTCATTCAGATGATTTCCGGAATACGGAAACCTTCCGAAATTAGGGCTGAGCCAGAAAGAAAAAACCTGCCCGTCGCAGGCAGGTTCTTTCGGAAGAAAGGACGTTTTCTGTGCTGATCCCTCAGATCTGAAGAAAGCCGGAGTGCTGCTTATTTCTCCTGCTAAGCGAAAGAAACAGCAGGCAGATCAGAATCATAGCCGGAAATAAGATTGCAGCAGAGATGCCCCGCTGGATCGAATTTCCCTGACATGCTGCCGCAAGGCCTGCCATCGTCGGACCAGCTGCACAGCCTAAATCGCCAGCCAGAGCCAGCAGAGCATAAAGAGAGGCAGAACCGGAAGGCAGAACAAAAGCCGCAGCCGAAAGCGTTCCCGGCCAGAAAATGCCGACAGAAAATCCGCAGAGCGCACAGCCAAACGCAGTGATCATGCCGGAGCCGGAGGAGAGAATTCCATAGGAAATCAGACACAGAAGCGCAGAGAGAATCATTGCCCGTTTCAGGGAAAGCTTTTCTCCGAAGAGACCGTAAATTGTTCGGCTGGCCCCCATGCAGAGCGTGAACAGAAGTGGTCCGGCAAGATCTCCGGCTGCCTTGGAAAGTCCGATGGATTCCATGAACGTGCTTGCCCACTGGGCTGCTGCCTGTTCACTTGCTCCGGAACAGAACATCAGGACGAACAGTACCCAGAAGATTCCAGAATGAAAGAGCGCAGAGGAAGAAGGTGCCTCTTTGCTGAATGCGTCAGGAAGCCAGACTCTTAAGAAGCAGAAGGTGCTGAACAGCGGGAGGATGGAAAACTGGATTGCAAGCAGCCGCCAGTGATCCGTACCTATTATGTGAAAGAAGAGGGCAGAAACCGCGACGACGAAGGCAAATCCGAAGCAGTAGAAACTATGCAGCAGGGCCATTGCTGCTTTCTTGCTGTCAGAAGGACATGCTTCCATGATCGGCGAAACCAGCACTTCAATGATGCCGCCGCCGATCGCATACAGGCATACCGAGATCAGCAGGCCGGGAAGCGGGGACAGAAGATCCGGGAGAATCGTCATCGCAATGAGGCCTGCACCTGCCATCAGATTGCCTAGCACGATGGTCTTTCTGATTCTGAGCATCCGGATCAATGGTGCAGATGCAGCATCGGCAGCCAGCTGGATGCTGAAGTTCAGCGTCGTGATCAGGGTGATCTCTGCAAGCGTGATATGCCATTCTTTCATGAACTGCGTGAAGAGCAGAGGAGCGAGGTTGTTGACAATCGCCTGGACGATATAGGCCAGGCGGCAGGCTGCCACGGTCTTTCGGATTTCTGTCGGTTTCATTCATTCATGGTAAATTCAATCGGAAGCTGTTTCAATTCTTTTCCTTCATCCTGGCGTTATCAGACGGTTTGATTCCCTGATCCTGGAATGGAAAGAACTGGCGTGATTCAGGGATCCGAAAGGGGTGAAGGCAATGCCTGCAGCTCACCGTTCTTCTGAAGCACAAAGCGCGAACCCTAGAAGGCTATCCGGCTTCGTTCGAGAGGAGGGGCTGCGGATTCCTGAGGATCCGAGGCAATTTATTCCCTGATTGCATAATCGGGTATCAAATGACGCTTCAGTCACGATATAATGAAAGCGTTTAAGAGAAGAGGGAACTGATCATGGGAAAGAATCATCTGGATGTTACGGCTCTTGGGGAGCTGCTTATTGATTTCATTCAGAACGGCACTTCAGAACAAGGCAATCCGATGTTTGAGGCAAATCCAGGCGGAGCACCATGCAATGTGCTTGCGATGCTGGCTAAGCTCGGGCATCCGGTCTCATTTATCGGAAAAGTCGGAAAAGACGGGTTCGGAACTCAGCTTTCACAAGCAATCACGAAGGCCGGGATTGACAGCAGCGGGCTCGTGTTTGATCCGGAAGTGCATACGACTCTCTCTCTGGTTCATAAGCTGCCGAATGGAGATCGCGATTTTTCGTTCTACCGGAATCCTGGCGCAGATATGAACCTGAGGCCGGAAGAGGTGAATCTGGATCTGATCAGAAGTTCCAGGATTTTTCATTTCGGAACGCTTTCCATGACGGATGAACCGGTGCTTTCTGCTACGAAGCTGGCAATTGCGACAGCAGAGGAAAGCGGATGTCTCCGCTCGTTCGACCCGAATCTGAGACTGCCGTTATGGCATCATGAAGAAGATGCCAAGGCAGCGTTTGACTATGGTCTTCATCATTGCGATATCCTGAAAATCTCTGATAATGAAATCCGCTGGTTTACCGGAAAAGAATCCTTTGATGAAGGAATTGAACTGCTTCAGGAAACGTATGGCATTCCGCTGATTACTTTATCGATGGGGCCGGATGGAAGCCGGGCGTACAAGGGGAGCGTAATGGCTGAGGTTCCTGCTTTCCTGCAGAAGAATACGATTGAGACGACGGGAGCGGGCGATACGTTTGGGGCATGCGTCCTGCATGGGGTCCTTGCGGAAGGACTGGATCATCTGGATGAAGAGAAGCTTCGCTCGATCCTGACCTTTGCTAATGCAGCAGCATCCATCGTGACGACGCGCAAGGGAGCACTGGCAGTGATGCCGGAAGAGGCAGAGGTCAGGGCTCTGATTGCATCTGTTCACTGAGGGGGAATGGTTCATGAAAACAAGACCGGAATGGGATAAGGAATTCACCAGGCGGCTGGCGGCTTGCTATGAAGAGATGCACTGGCTTTACAATGAGCTTTATCATGATGAACATGCTTTTGATTATTTTCTGACGATGCTGTATCGCTGCTACAGTGAACGCCCCAAAAAGCTTCAGAGATGGGATCAGAAACGGATCAAGGCAGGCGACTGGTACAAGAAAGGCTCGATGCTCGGCATGGTGCTGTATACCGACTGTTTTGCAGGAACAATTTCCGGCGTGGAAAAGCATCTTGATTATATCGAGGAATGCCACATCAATTATCTGCATCTGATGCCGCTGCTGGAAACACCGAAAGGGCGCAGCGATGGCGGCTATGCCGTTTCGGATTTCCGCAAAGTAGAACCGGAGCTCGGTACGATGAAAGATCTTGCGCATCTTTCTGATTCCTGTCATAAACATGATATTTCGGTATGCCTGGACTTCGTCATGAATCATACGAGTGAAGATCATGAATGGGCAAAGCGGGCAAAAGCAGGAGAAAAAGAATACCAGGATCGCTACTTCTTCTTTGGTGACTGGACGATTCCGAATGAATTCGAGAAGACGGTGCCGCAGGTATTCCCTACCACTGCCCCGGGCAATTTCAGCTGGTGCCCGGAAGCGAACAAAGTTGTGATGACCACGTTCTATCCATATCAGTGGGATCTCAACTACCGCAATCCGACGGTCTTCAATGATATGTGCGAGAATATGCTGTATCTGTGCAATCAAGGAGTGGATATTGTGCGTCTTGATGCAGTTCCATATATCTGGAAGACGCTCGGAACGACCTGCCGCAATCTGCCTCAGGTCCATACGCTGGTCCGGATCATGCATATGGCTGCCGATATCGCTGCCCCAGGTACATTGCTCCTGGGCGAAGTCGTCATGGAACCTGACAAGGTCGTTCCGTATTTCGGAACGGTTGAGAAGCCGGAATGTCAGATGCTGTATAATGTGACAACGATGGCCAGCACCTGGAATACCGTTGCGACCAGAGATGTGCGGCTGCTCAGACGGCAGATGGAAACGGTATGCGCGCTTCCGAAGCAGTATACGTTCCTGAATTATCTGCGCTGCCATGATGATATCGGCTGGGGTCTTGATTATGATTATCTGGCTCAGTTCGGCATTGAGCAGGCTGCGCACAAGAAATATCTCAATTCCTTCCTGACTGGAAACTACTGGGGCTCCGATTCCAGAGGAGAATTATATAATGATGATCCTCGTCTGAAAGATGCGAGACTCTGCGGAACGACCGCTTCTCTTTGCGGAACTGAGGCAGCGGTCTATGAGAAGAATGACTTCAAGCTGCATGCTTCGATTGATCTTGATGTGATGCTGCATGCATTCCTGCTGACCCAGAGCGGGATTCCTGTGCTTTATTCCGGAGATGAGATCGGCCAGCTGAATGATTACAGCTACCATGAGGATCCGCTGAAGAAGGATGACTCCCGCTATCTGCATCGGGGAAAGTTTGACTGGAATCTGGCAGCGATGAGAAAGGATCCATCCACCAGACAGGGAATGCTGTTTGAACGGCTGATGCAGCTGATTGAACTGAGACAGTCGCATCGGGTGTTTGACGCGCATGCGGATACGTGGGTGCTGGAACCATATAATGATTCCATCCTTGCGCTGGGCAGGTACTATGAGAGTGAAAAGCTTCTGGCACTCTTCAATTTCTCGGAAAACGATCAGACCGCATGGCTCAATGAACCGGAAGTCTATACGGATCTTCTGACGGGTGAAGAGATTCGTGCGGAAGCAGTTGCCATGAAGCCGCATGAATTCCGGTGGCTGCTGAAGACCTATCCGTCTGAAACAGACTGAATCCTGAACTGAAAACCTGAGAGGAAAAGATCTCAGGTTTTCTTATGCTTGACAGGGGAGAGAAGGATACTTATATTATTAGTGTATTAATTAAGTAATACACTAAGACAGCAGAAAGGAGGAACTATGGGATGGACTTTTGAGGGAAGCCGACCGATCTATCTGCAGATGATCGAACGTATGAAAACAGAAATTGCTGCAGGATTTTACGCCCCGGGACAGAAGATGCCATCCGTCCGGGAGCTGGCGATTGAAGCGGGTGTCAATCCGAACACGGTACAGCGGGCTTTCTCTGAGCTGGAACGGGATGGCTATCTGCATAGCGAACGGACCAGCGGCAGGTATGTAACGGAGGATCGGGAGAAGCTTTCAGAGCTCAGGATCAGTCTTGGCCGCAGGTATATCGGAGAATTGTTTTCCAGGCTCGGAAGGCTTGGCTTGAGCACAGAAGAGATTCTGCTGGCATGTGAAGCATATGCAAAGGAGGAACAGAAACGATGAGTATTCTGGAATGTCATGATCTGACCAGACGCTATGGAAGTCTTACCGCGCTGGATCATGTGAATCTGAATCTGGAACAGGGAAAGATTGTCGGCCTGCTTGGACCGAATGGATCCGGCAAGACTACGCTGATCAAGATTGCCTGCCGGCTGCTGCAGCCAAATAGCGGCGAGATTCTGATTGCAGGAGAGAAGCCAGGGGTGCTGACCAAGAGCGTTGTCGGCTATCTGCCGGATCGGGAATTTCTGCAGGACTGGATGAAAGTGTCGGAAGCCCTGTCGTTCTATCAGGATTTCTTTGAAGACTTCGATCGTCAAAGGGCGGAACGTCTGCTTTCTGATCTTTCGATTGACCCGAAGAGCAGACTGAAACAGCTGTCCAAAGGAAATCAGGAGAAGGTACGCCTGATCCTGACGGTTTCGAGAAATGCGAAAGTCTTCTTTCTGGACGAACCGATTGCCGGAGTGGATCCGGCGGCGAGAGATTATATTCTGAAAACGATTCTGACGAATTACAGCCAGGATTCGCTGATGATCATTTCGACGCATCTGATTGCGGATGTTGAGAGCATCCTGGATGAAGCGGTGTTCCTGAAGCAGGGAAAGATTCTGCTTCATAAGAGCACGGATCAGATCCGGGAAGAAACCGGAAAGAGCGTGGATGAATACTTCCGGGAGGTGTTTGCATGTTAGGAAAACTGATCAAATATGATTTCTGCTCCATTGCACGAATTCTGTTTCCGGTTTACGGGGCCTTGCTGGTGGCTGCTGTTCTGCTTGGCATCTCAAGCCGGGATACGCAGGTATCATTTACCATTGCAATGATTTACAGCGTTCTTCTGATTGCTGCAATCCTGATGACGATGGTGCTTGTGATTCAGAGGTTCTATTCCAATCTGCTTGGCCGGGAGGGATATCTGATGTTCACGATTCCGGTCTCTACGGGAGCACACATCTTTGCAAAAGTGGTGACTGCTCTGCTCTGGGGGCTGCTCGGAATTATTGTAGTTGTTCTTTCAGGAGTGCTGATTATGGCTTTTGATCCTTCTATTGGAGGCTTTCAGGGACTTGGGGATATGGTGAATGCACTGTTTCAGATCAGGCTCGATCCTGAAGATCAGAAAACGATGCTGTTCTCGATCTGCCTCGGAATTCTGACAGTTTCTGCTATCATCACCCGGATATATGCGGCTATCTCCATCGGCCACCTCTGGAGCACACACCGGATTCTCGGCGCCTTTCTGGCTTATATCGGCTTTCAGATTCTGGTGTTCTGGATGGTCTCGGAAATCGGGCTTTCGATTCTGCCTGGGACGATGCTCAATGAGCACTATATGGTGACAGAAATTCTGATTCCTGCCATTCAGATCGCGGTTTACGGCGTGATTACCTGGCTGATTCTCGATCGCCGCCTCAATCTGGAATGAAGAAGCGTTTCCGTTCCTTCCTTCTCGTTCTTTTGCTTGCATGCTCTCTGGCCGGATTGATCGGAATCCTGCCAAGTGCGGCCCTTTATCATGAAGCTGTCAGGAAACAGGCACCGGAACCGCTTGCAAAAGAGGTTCTTGAACATGGCCTTTCGTTCCAGAACATTGACGAAGACTTCGTGCATGCGGTCATTGCGACGGAAGACCAGCGATTCTTCGTGCGGCATGGGTTTGACTGGCTGTCGTTCTTCCGGGCAATGCTGCATAATCTGGAGGCGGGAAGAGTCGTGGAAGGCGGAAGCACGATCTCGCAGCAGATTGCCAAGAATTTCTATTTCCAGGGCGAGCAGAGGGAACTGAAGCAGAAAGGAGCAGAAGTGCTCCTGATGTACCGGCTGGAATTCTCGTTTTCCAAACAGGATCTGTTTGCGGTCTATGCGGATATGAATTATTACGGAGACGGATGCTATGGTCTTGAAGAAGCCGCCTGGCATTACTACCGGAAAGATCCTTCTGATCTGTCTGCAGGAGAAGCAGCAATGCTGGCAGGGATCCCGAATGCACCTTCGATCTATCAGCTTTCGGATGGATACGACGCTGCGAAGAAACGGCAGGAATGGGTGCTGCATCGGATGCTTGTCTCAGGGTATCTGAGCCAGGAGGAATATGAGGATGCACTTTGCGAAGATGTGCATCCTTTTTTCTTTCCGGTTCTTCGTTTCGATACTAGAATAAAAGCAGAACAAGGTTCAAAGGAGACCAGTTATGTTAAGAGTAGGCATGCTTACCAGCGGCGGAGACTGCCAGGCGCTGAATGCGGCGATGCGGGGAGTCTTCAAGTGCGTCACCCTGAATTCGAAAGAACCTGTGGAATTCTACGGCTTTGAAGATGGGTATAAAGGACTGATGCGGGGCAGATTCCGGCTGCTCACCGAGGATGACTTTTCGAATATCCTGACCGTCGGCGGAACGATCCTCGGTACCTCGCGGGTTCCGTTCAAGACGATTCATGAACCGGATGAGAATGGAAATGATAAAGTTGCGGCAATGAAGCAGACGTATTACAAGCTTCAGCTGAACTGCCTGGTTGTGCTTGGCGGCAATGGGTCCACGAAGACTGCGAATCTGCTCTGCGAGGAAGGCCTCAATGTCATCACGCTGCCGAAGACGATTGATAATGATCTGTGGGGCACGGATATGACGTTCGGCTTCCAGTCGGCGGTTGATATCGCAACCCGGTGCATCGATGAGATCCATACGACTGCCAACAGCCATGGCCGTGTCTTCATCGTTGAGATCATGGGGCATAAGACCGGCTGGCTGACGCTGAACGCAGGCATTGCCGGCGGTGCTGACATCATTCTGCTGCCGGAGATTCCGTATGATCTGAAGAATGTCGTCGAGGTCATTGAAAAACGCGATGCGGCAGGCAAGCGGTTCACGATTATCGCGTGTGCGGAAGGCGCGATCTCCAAGAGCGATGCAAAACTCTCGAAGAAGGAATACCGCAAAAAACTTGGCAATTATGAGTTCCCGTCGGTTTCCTATGAGCTGGCAGACCAGATCACCAAGGAGACAGGCCGTGAGGTCCGGGTGACCGTTCCTGGCCATACCCAGCGCGGCGGCATGCCGGATGCGTATGACCGGGTATTCGCCTCAAGGCTCGGGGCAGAAGCGGGAATGATGGTGCTGAAACACGAATATGGCTGCATGATCGGGTACAAGAACCGTGAGATGGTCAAAGTGCCGCTCAAGGAAGTTGCTGGCAAGCTCAAGACCATTGATCCGAAAGCGAAGATCATCAAGGAAACCAGGCTGATCGGCGTCAGCTTCGGCGACTGAGAGCTCTGAAAGTCTGTCCAGGCGGCAGACTTTTTTATCGCCTGGGAAAAGAAAACAGATGAAACAAGACAGCAGATCCCGGGAAGGCCGGTATGATCGCTTCCTGGCGGTTTCTCTTCAGAGCGGGAAATAAATGCACTGAATGTATTTTCATGCACAAGCAGATTTCCGGGTTTGTTTTCTATTTCCTTCAGAGGATTTCACTTGATCTTCGGGAATCGGGACCGTATAGTAGTAGCTGTTCACACAAATAGTTGGAAATGCAACTATCGGGATAGAATCAGGAAGGGAAACAGCACATGAACGTAATCAAGCGCAGTGGCGAAGAAGTTGCTTTTGATGCGAGCAAAATTGAGAATGCAGTCCGCAAAGCAAATGCTGCAACGGTACAGAATGCCGAAATGACGGATCGGCAGATCCAGGAGATCACAAAGCGGGTCGTGGATCGCTGCCAGAAGATCAGCCGGGCAGTCTCCGTCGAAGAGATCCAGGATATGGTTGAGACCGAGATCATGGCGGAGAAAGCATATCAGGTTGCCCATAATTACATTACGTACCGGTATGAACGGGCACTGGTCCGCAAGGCGAATACGACGGATAAGCAGATTCTTTCTCTGATCGGCCGCAACAATGAGACGGTCAAGCAGGAGAACTCCAATAAGAATCCGACGGTCAACAGCACGCAGCGTGATTATATGGCAGGTGAGGTTTCCAAGGATATCACCCGCAGATTCCTGCTGCCGCAGGATATCATCGATGCCCATGAGAAGGGAATCATCCATTTTCATGATGCAGATTACTTTGCTCAGCCGATGTATAACTGCTGCCTCGTAAATCTGGAAGACATGCTGGAAAACGGCACGGTCATTTCCGAAACGACCATTGATAAGCCGCATTCCTTCGCGACTGCCTGCAACATTGCCACCCAGATCATCGCGCAGGTTGCCTCGAACCAGTATGGCGGCCAGACGATCACGCTTTCTCACCTTGCTCCGTTTGTCGAGGTCAGCCGTCAGAAGCATCGCAGAACGGTTGCTGAAGAATTCAAGGAAGCAGGAATTGAAGTCGATCAGGAGAAGATCAACAAGGTTGCGGAGGAACGGGTCCGCAAGGAAATCCGCACCGGTGTTCAGACCATCCAGTATCAGATCATCACGCTGATGACCACGAATGGACAGGCCCCGTTTGTCACGGTCTTCATGTATCTTGATGAAGTCCCTGCCGGTCAGACCAGAGAAGATCTTGCGCTGATCATTGAAGAGATGCTCAAGCAGCGCATGCAGGGCGTCAAGAATGAGAAGGGCGTCTATATCACACCGGCTTTCCCGAAGTTGATCTACTGCCTGGATGAAGACAATATTCATGAAAACAGCAGATACTACTACCTGACCAAGCTCGCAGCACAATGCACTGCAAAGCGCATGGTTCCGGACTACATCAGTGCCAAGATCATGAAGGAACTCAAGGGCGACGTGTATCCGTGCATGGGATGCCGTTCCTTCCTGACTCCGGATCGGTTCACGGATGCCGGCGAGGGCAACGTTGCGAATGCCGGGAGCTACCAGCCTGGAAAGCATAAGTACTACGGACGCTTCAATCAGGGTGTCGTAACGATCAACCTGGTGGATGTCGCTTGTTCTTCCAAGGGCAATATGGAGGACTTCTGGAAGATTTTCGACGATCGTCTGGACCTCTGCTATCGTGCTCTGATGATCCGGCATAACCGCCTGCTCGGAACGCCGAGCGATGTTGCTCCGATCCTCTGGCAGTATGGTGCCATTGCGCGTCTGAAGAAGGGCGAGACGATTGATAAACTTCTTTACGGCGGCTATTCCACGATCTCGCTGGGCTATGGCGGACTCTGCGAATGCGTGCGCTATATGACCGGCAAGTCCAATACGACTGAAGAAGGCAAGGAATTCGGGCTCAAAGTCATGCAGCATCTGAATGACGCATGCGCAAAGTGGAAAGCAGAGACGAATATCGATTTCTCTGTCTACGGAACTCCGATGGAGAGCACCACCTACAAGTTTGCAAAGTGCCTGCAGGAACGCTTCGGCATCATTCCGGGCGTTACCGACAAGAACTACATCACGAACTCCTACCACGTCAATGTCCGGGAAGAGATCAATGCGTTCGATAAGCTGACTTTCGAGTCTCAGTTCCAGAAGCTGAGCCCGGGCGGTGCGATCTCCTATGTCGAAGTCCCGAACATGCAGAACAACATTCCGGCAGTTCTTGCGCTGATGAAGCATATCTACAATACGATCATGTATGCAGAACTGAACACGAAGAGCGACTACTGCCAGAAGTGCGGCTATGATGGAGAAATCCAGATTGTCGAAGATGAGAACCACAAGCTGATCTGGAGATGCCCGAACTGCGGCAATACCGATCAGGATACGATGAATGTCGCAAGACGTACCTGCGGCTATATCGGGACTCAGTTCTGGAACCAGGGACGTACTCAGGAAATCAAGGAACGTGTCCTTCATCTTTAAGATTCAGAAATCAGATTCCATCATAGAAAACACAGGCTTGCCGGCCTGTGTTTTCTATGATAGCTGCCGCAGCGATCCATATGGCCGCATGTTCATCTCCAGGAAGCATCTATTCTGAATTCTGAAAGCATATGAATCAATCTGCAAGTGCGTCTGTTCTCTGATACAGGACGCAACCATCAGAAATGAAGAAGAGATCCAAGCAGGTTCAAAGATTCAGCTGTTTTCAGACCTGGATCCAAACATCTGCTTTGCGATCAGTGCAAGCAAGAATGAGAAGACTCCTAGTCTGACCCCTTTCTCGATTCCGAATAATATTATTCCTAACCCGATTCCAAACACCAGTAATAGAAAATATCTCAGTAGAACATGCATCCGATAAAAGTTCCTCCCAATGAAACAATAGCCTGGCTGATCTCTGATATCATCATTGCTATTGCCTGTGCAGCAGAAAATGCAGCGGCGTACACCATACAGCCTGCAAGCTTATTACCTAATCCGGACGAGAAGAATTTCCTTGGTAAAGAGGTATTAAGAGAAAAAAACTGACTCCTCTATTCTTGAAGCATTAGCTTTCCTGTCACCATTTTTATACCTGCCAATACTCATTTTTCCTTCGGGATTAGTTATGTAAGATTAAATGATCGCAAATGCCTGGACTGAATGGTCATTTTTATCATAACACAGAAATAGTCGAGGCTGATTATTGCAGATGAAAATTGCGGAGTATTCGATCCGATCTTTTATCGTTGGTAAAGGTCGGATCATCCATAGCACCAGAATACCAATAGTCTTTTCAGAAGCCTGATAAAGTTATGCGCAATTGCTTTTCTGCAGCAGTCTGACGATCCCAGTATAAGTTTGAGGAAGGTTAGTAAAGATTGGTACGTAAGCTTCGGCTGGTGTGTTATGCTGGTTCTGTATCGTCTGTGCAGGCGGAAACCGGAGGGGATACAGCCCTCTGGAAGCTCCGTCTATCACCTAGCTTAGGCAGAGAGGCTCACATCGGCAGAAATCTGCTGCCGTCGGATTAAATGGGTTCTGTTTTCATGTTAGCTTCATAACTTCGACGATTATGGATAGTTCTTTGGTTCGGAATTACTTTTACAACATCCTTTATACGTTCGTCCGGATTGCTCTTCCGTTCATTCTGGCTCCGTATACGTATGCCCATGTCGGACCGGTATCACTCGGTATTTATCAGTTTGCGGGTTCCATCATGAACTGGTTCATCCTGTTCGGGATTCTCGGCATCAATATCTACGGAAACCGGCAGATTGCAAGAGTCCGGAATGATCGGGAAGAACTCAGCCGGACCTTCTGGGAGATCTTCTCTGTCCAGGTGCTGGACATGCTGGTGGCCATAGCGGCATTCTATCTGTTCCTTCAGGCAACGGTAACAGAGAATCTTTTCTACTATCAGATAACCGGACTCACCATGATTGCCTCGATGTGCGATATCACCTGGTTCTTCTACGGGGTAGAGGACTTTAAGAATGTCACAATCCGCAATATCGTCATCCGGTGCACCGGCGTTGCCCTGATCTTCCTGCTCGTGAAGAGTTCTGCTGATTTATGGCTGTATATTCTGATCAATGTATGCACTGAACTGGCTGGCCAGATCGTCATGTTCTTCCAGCTGCCTAAGTTTATCAGCTTCCGGAAAGTCTCGATCCATGATGCCTAC
>OMXA01000036.1 GCA_900314905.1 uncultured Erysipelotrichaceae bacterium | reverse complement strand
AGATGCTGGAATACAAAGTAAAAGAACGTAACGGCTTTCTGATCAAAGTCGATACGTTCTATCCAAGTTCACAGATCTGCCATGAGTGCGGATACAAGAGCCCGGCTGTAAAAGATCTGAAAGTGCGGAAGTGGACCTGCCCGCAGTGCGGAGCGGTACATGATCGTGATCAGAATGCCGCACGGAACATCCTTGTGGAAGGAATCAGAATCTTCAATGAATCGCAGACTGCAGTTTCTGCAGTCTGAAACACCTATAGGTACCGTGGGGCACACGGGAAGTAACGCTTGCGAAGAGAGTGTAAGCCGGCACCATGCCGCAGTTCTCGTTGAAGCAAGAATCCCACAGGCTTTAGCTGTGGGAGTGTCAAACTAACAGAGATCAGAGCAGAAATACATTTGCATGGACTTTCGCATACTGTTTTAGTGCATCTGAATAGCCGGACCGGGAAAACAGAACAAAGTATTCTTTTCTTTTCTGATTATTCCATTTCACATAAGGAGCCTTTTTCTGCAAGGATAATAAGACATCCATCCCTTTTGGTGTGGAAGAATATTTGCATTCTCCGAAGATTATATTCTGTCCCATGGAATCATAGGCGACAATATCAATCCCTTTCTCCCCCCACCATCTGCCGACTTTATCAAAAGTAAACAGCTTTCCGTTATACTCCCACATCTTCTCTCTGCAGATGTTTTCATAAACATAGGAAAGATGATTATCTATGAAATGATTCCTGATGACATTCATGACAAACTCTGCATGATTGCTTTCAATCATGCCTCGATATGGATAAACGAAACGGAACCATAAACGCAGGAAATTATCCTTGATGAAGTATCTGCCTTTTTTGCTTTTGGCTGGATTACTCTCCGTAACAGGAACTTCTCGTCCAACGATTTCAAGTTCACTGAGGATCGCCAGATATGGCGTAACTGCTGTCTGCTTAATTCCTGCTGCAGACGAAATTGTACTGAGCTTTTCATTGCCTTGTGCGATGACACGTAGCAATGAGAAATAGCTTCCAATCTCTGATACTTCCTTCTGCAGCAGAAATTCTGGTTCTGCATACAGAAAACTGTTAGTATTCAGAATATTTTTCTCAATAGCTGTATAGAGATCTTCATCGTTTTCAAACTGCTCAATATATTTGGGAACACCGCCTGTTACAGCATATCTCTGGATCAGAGAGTCTTCATCCATTGTCGGCATGAACTGACTGTACATGCTGAAAGGAATCTGATCCAGGCGAATCTGTGCTGTTCTTCTTCCATACAGAGGGCTGTCATAGTTTAAAGCCTGTGATTTCATCATACGGATTAAAGATCCGCAAAGAATCAGCATGATGTTTTCCCTCTTCAGCTTCTCATCCCATATTTTCTGCAGGATAGAAGGAAAAGCAGGGTTTGCTTTTCCGAGATATTGGAATTCATCAAGTACAACGATTGTTTTTTCTTGATCAGTTAGTGATTGAAGAATGACATCAAACACTGTTTCCCATTCTGATACTTCTGCAGCAGCAAGAAGAGAATTGTCAAGAACAGCAGCTGTAACATTTTTGAAACTCTTAAGGTTAACAGATTCGTTTTCTTCCGTTGCCAGGTAATAGATGCATTTCTTACCTTCAGTAAAATGCTGAATTAACGTGGTTTTCCCGTTTCTGCGTCTTCCGAAAAGGATGACCATGGAAGCGCCAGACCTGTGGTATTCAGAATTTAAAGTCTCGATTTCTTTATCTCTATCTATGAATTTCATATAATCACTATAATAATTTATATTATAATAAAATCAATTATTATATTTGTGATTGTGGCGAACCTCTCGACCTATAGTGCGTCAGCACTTAGGCGGGGAGGTTCACAAAAGAGAAGAGCGGAATGTTTTTGGAATCATATGCTTGCTGAGGTTCTAAATCATCTCCAGAAGTAACTATTCACCGATAGATTCCAATAATCTTCGCGAAAGTGATTATTTCTATAGTCTAACAAATTGGAGAAGTTGTATTTAAAATCTGCAGACAAACAGCGCCCGGTTTGATGCTGGGCGTTTTTTTGGCTGCTTATCCAATCGATGAATAGTTACCAAAAAACTGAAGAAATTTCAAAAACCCTGTTGACAACGGGTAAGCGTTTACATATAACATAAGTGTAACCTGTAAACGTTTCCAGTAACGTTAACGGAAACGTTACCAGCGTTTATGGGACAACGTGATCTGAATAGGAGGAAAATATGAACAGCAAGAAGTTATTCACGATCGCATTATCAGCAGCAATGCTGGCCGGCTGCGGGAGCTCCGGCTCGGCAGCAGCAGCGTCTACTGCTGCGGCAGCAAGTGCAGCAGGTACTGCAGCTGCAGCATCCGGTGCTGCCGGCAAGGTCTACTATCTGAACTTCAAGCCGGAAGCAGATGAGCAGTGGCAGAAAGTTGCAGAAGAGTACACCAAGGAGACTGGCGTTCCGGTTACCGTCCTCACTGCAGCAAGCGGCGAGTATGAGTCCACGCTGAAGTCTGAGATGTCCAAGGACGAAGCTCCGACTCTGTTCCAGGTCAATGGCCCGGTAGGACTGGCTTCCTGGAAAGATTACTGCTATGACCTGACTGGTTCTGCGATCGAAGGTGAACTGACCAATGATGCGTATAACCTCAAGGATGGCGACAAGATTCTCGGCATCGCATATGTCACTGAAGCATATGGTCTGATTACCAACAAGGCACTGCTCGAAAAGGCAGGATACAGTGTTGATGATATCAAGAGCTTCGATGATCTGAAGAAGGTTGCTGAAGACATCACCGCCCGCAAGGATGAACTCGGATTCAGCGCATTCACTTCTTCCGGCATGGACAGCTCCTCTGACTGGAGATTCAAGACTCACCTGGCTAACCTGCCGCTCTACTATGAATACAAGGATGCAGGCGTAGGCGATGAGGAAGAACTCAAGGGAACCTACCTCGATAATTACCGTGCTGTCTGGGACCTGTACATCAACAATGGAACGGTTGATCCTTCTCAGCTCTCCACTGCTACCGGCGATCAGGCTGAAGCAGAATTCGTCAATCAGGAAGCAGTATTCTTCCAGAACGGAACCTGGGAATATGGCGCAGTTTCTGCAATCGGCGATGACAACCTCGCTTACCTGCCGATCTACTTCGGTGTTGATGATGCAAATGAAGGACTCTGCATTGGCACTGAGAACTACTGGTGCGTGAACTCCAAGGCTTCTCCTGAAGACATCCAGGCTACTCTGGACTTCATGAATTGGTGCGTAACTTCTGACTACGGTGTCAAGATGATGACAGATGGCACCGAAGGCATGGGCTTCAACATTCCGTTCAAGTCCAATCCGGAAAGCAGCAACGTTCTCGTCAACCTTGCAAATGCAAACACCGGAACTCCGGTATCCTGGAACTTCACCACGATGCCTTCTGAGGAATGGAAGAACGTTCTCGGCCAGGCTCTGACAGTTTATGCGGCTGATCAGACAGATGCGAACTGGGAACTCGTAAGACAGGCATTCGTAGACAACTGGGCAACTGAAAAGCAGCTCGCAGCAAACAACTGATTGCTGACGGATTGATCTGAATCATCAAACAAGGGGCGGCAGATGCGGACTTGTCCGCTGATGCTGCTCCTTCTCTTTTCTGAAACGCAAAGGAGGAATACTCTGTGCAGAAAAACGTAAAGAAATACTGGGGAATCTTCACGCTGCCGACCATGCTTGCATTCCTGATCGGTTTCCTGGTTCCCTTCATTCTCGGCATCTATCTGTCCTTCTGCAAGTTCACGACGGTCACAGATGCGAAGTTTGTCGGGCTAAGCAATTACCTCACCGCATTCAAGGATACGACGTTCTCTCATTCTTTCTGGTTCACGCTGCTGTTTACCATTGCGACGCTGATTCTGATCAATGTCATCGCATTTGCACTGGCAATGGCACTGACCAAGGAATACAAAGGAACCAATGTCTTCCGTACGATCTTCTTCATGCCTAATCTGATCGGCGGCATTGTGCTCGGCTATATCTGGCAGCTCATCTTCTCCGGAATTCTCGTCTACTTCAATACCGCACTGAATCTGAATGCAAAGCTCGGATTCTGGGGTCTTGTGATTCTGGTATGCTGGCAGCAGATCGGATACATGATGATCATCTATATTGCTGGTCTGCAGTCCATTCCGGGCGATGTGCTGGAAGCGGCAGAAATTGACGGTGCAGACAGCAGACAGAAGCTGTTCAAGGTTACGATTCCGATGATGATGCCTTCCATTACGATCTGCACATTCCTGACCGTGACGAACGGGTTCAAGCTGTTCGATCAGAACCTCGCTCTGACTGGCGGAGCACCGATGAAACAGACGGAAATGATGGCACTCAACATCTACAACACGTTCTACAGCCGTGTCGGATTTGAAGGGGTGGGCCAGGCCAAGGCAGTGATCTTCTTCCTGATCGTTATTCTGATTGCCGGCTTGCAGCAGCACTTTACCAGAAGCAAGGAGGTTCAGCAATGATGAAAAAGAAGTCTTCCAATCATGCCGGTGCAATCACCGGGCTGGCAGTTCTGTCCGCAGTCTGGATCATGCCGATCCTGATCGTGCTCTGGAACTCCTTCAAGAATAAGAATTCCATCAACCTGAAGCCCTTCCAGCTTCCTAATTCAGGAACCAACATCGGCTTTGAAAACTACATCACGGCGATTCAGAAGTACGGACTGCTTGATTCGGTAGGCTGGACGGTCTTCATCACCGTCGGCTCTGTGGCAGTGATCCTGATCTGCACCTCCATGTGCGGCTGGTTCATTACCCGGGTGAAGACAAAGTGGACGAAGCTCATCTATACGCTCTGCATCTTCTCGATGGTAGTGCCGTTCCAGATGGTCATGTATACACTTTCTCTTGTTGCAAATAAGCTGGGACTTACAACTCCGTGGGGGATTATCATCATTTATCTCGGATTCGGTGCAGGGCTCGCAGTGTTCATGTTCACCGGATTCGTGAAATCCATTCCGATTGAAATCGAAGAAGCAGCGATGATTGATGGCTGCACGCCGCTTCAGACGTTCTTCAAGGTAGTGCTTCCGATCATGAAGCCGACCTATATTTCCGTCGGCATCCTCGAAACGATGTGGATCTGGAACGACTTCCTGCTGCCGTATCTTGTCCTCGATATCAAGAAGTACAAGACGATTTCGATCATCATTCAGTACATGAAGGGTTCTTACGGTTCTGTCGATATGGGGGCAATCATGGCTTCCCTGATCATGGCAGTCATTCCGGTTATCATCTTCTACCTCAGCCTGCAGAAATACATCATCAAGGGTGTTGCGGCAGGTGCAGTGAAGGGATAATCACCAAGCATTCCTCTGACCGTTTTCAGAGATACAGGGCCTTGATTCCGGGGTACTGTATCTCTACAATGATCTTGAACTGAATCGTTTCCGGAAACGTTTCTGGGGGTATCCGGGAGCATCCTTTAGAAAGGCAGCGCATATGACAACAATCAAAGATATTGCCAGGCTGTCCGGCTACAGCATCGGGACGGTCTCCCGGGTGATCAATCATCATCCGGACGTTTCGGAAGAAGCAAGACTGAAGGTTGAGCAGGTGATCCGTGAACAGAACTTCCAGCCCAACAGCAATGCCAAGCAGCTGAAACAGCAATCCAATTCGGCCGTCACCATCATCGTCAAAGGCTATGAGAACATGTTCTTCGAAGGGATTCTGGAACAGGTTCAGGCGATTCTGCGTGATTCCGGAGAAGAAGTGGCAGTGGCGTTCCTGGATGAATATGCGAATGAAGTTCAGGCGGCGATTCAGCTGAGCGCTGCCCGCAAGCCTAAGGGTTTCATCTTCCTCGGCGGAAACCTGGAGTTCTTCCGCCAGGATTTCGGAAAGATCGACGTGCCGGGAGTCATTCTGACCAATACGGCCGAAGATCTGCATTTCAGCAATCTGTCGAGCTTCACGACGGATGATGCCAAAGCAGGCTATGAAGTGATCAACTATCTGATTGAGAATGGCCACCGCGAGATCGGCATCATCGGCGGCAGTGCATCCAGAATCGGCAGCCAGGTCGGCTTCCGGCGCATGCACGGCTGCATTGAGTCTTTTGAGAAACACGGACTTCCGTTCAATGAAGAACTGCAGTACGAACCAAGCAGATTCTCGATGGGCGGCGGCTATGAAAGCACCCAGAAACTGCTGAAGAAGAATCCGAAGATTACAGCGATCTTCGCAATCGGCGATACCATCGCCATCGGTGCCCTCAGAGCGATCAAGGATATGGGCTTGAGATGCCCGGAAGATATCTCCCTGATCGGCTATGACGGCATCGAGAGCGGGAAATATACGATTCCGCGTCTGGCAACGATCCGCCAGGATACTGATACCCTGGCCCGCAAGGGCGTGGAAGACATGCTGCTGCGGCTGAACTATCGGCACGCAGCTGTACACGAAGACATCCCGTTCGAACTGGTCCGGGGAGAAAGCGTAACAAGACCTCGGAACGATTGAGAAAAGGGGTATTTTATGGATACAAGAAGTGCCGGAATTCTGCTGCCGATTACTTCGCTGCCATCCAGATATGGAATCGGCACGATGGGCAGCCAGGCCCGGAAGTTTATTGACTTTCTCGAGAAAGCCGGGCAGTCCTGGTGGCAGATCCTGCCGCTTGGTCCGACCGGATACGGAGATTCTCCGTATCAGTCCTTCTCCACGTTTGCCGGAAACCCATATCTCATTGATCTGGATGATCTGGCGAAGGAAGGCTATCTGAAGCCTTCGGAATACCGGAAGATCTCCTGGGGAGAGGATCCTCTGAGAGTGGACTACGGTCTTCTGTATGAAAAGCGCTTCGGCGTGCTGCGCAGAGCTGCGGAAAGACTTGAACAGAATCCGCCTGCTGACTATGCATCATTCCTGAAGGAAAATGCATTCTGGCTGGAAGACTATGCTCTGTTCATGGCCGAGAAGTATGAACACGGCGGCGTCTCTTACCAGGAATGGGAAGAACCGCTTCGTCTCTATGAAGAAAAGACGATCCGGAATGAAACCGTCCGCCTGAAAGAAGAGATTTCCTTCTGGAGTGCGCTCCAGTATCTGTTCTTCCATCAGTACCGGGCCATGAAGCAGTATGCCAATGATCATGGTATCGGCATCATCGGTGATGTGCCGATTTATGTGAGCCCGGACAGCTCGGATATCTGGGCAAATCCAGAACTGTTCCAGCTTGACAGAGACCGCCGCCCTGAGATGGTCGCTGGAGTTCCAGGCGATGCCTTCACTCCGGATGGACAGCTGTGGGGCAATCCGCTCTATGACTGGGAGAAGATGAAACAGGATGACTATGCATGGTGGACAGAGCGCATCCGCTATCAGAGCGATCTGGTAGATCTATTGAGAATTGACCATTTCCGCGGTTTTGAGTCTTATTTCGCAATTCCTGCGGAAGATCAGAATGCCCGCCGCGGCGTATGGAAGAAGGGACCTGGAATCGATTTCTTCCGCACCGTCGAAAAGAAGCTGGGAAAGCTGAATCTCATTGCTGAGGATCTCGGGTTCCTGACCCCGGAAGTGATCCGGATGGTGAAGGAAACCGGCTACCCGGGCATGAAAGTTCTGCAGTTTGCGTTTGATCCGAGAGATACCGGCGGCGGCTATCTGCCGCATCAGTATACCCGCAATTGCGTCGTCTATGCCGGAACCCATGACAATGACACGATCATGGGGTGGGTGCATTCTGCCCCGAAGCCTTTTGTGAGACGGGCGCAGAAGTATCTTCACCTTGATCCGGAAGAGGGGTATAATTGGGGTGTCTTAAGAGGCGCTTATGAAAGCGTTGCCAGTCTCGCTGTGATGCAGTTTCAGGACATTCTGGGGCTGGGCAGCGAAGGCCGGATCAACACTCCGTCCACGGTCGGCGGAAACTGGACGTGGCGGTGTGAAGAAGGCGTGTTCACAAGCACTCTTGCCAGAAAGCTTCGCAGCTGGATGGAACTGTACGGAAGACTGCCGAGGGAAAAGAAGGCAGCCGGATCATCTGATTGACAGTCCTGCACGCGGGAGCTTCAGAATTCTTTCTAGAAAGGAAAGGGGCAGACAGGTTTTATGGCTACAGTCAGTTTAAGGCACATTGAGAAGGTTTATCCGAACGCAGAAGACGGCAGGAAAAAGAAGAAGAGTGAATCCGGACACAAGAAGACGAACCTCAAGGTAACGGAGGAAGGCGTTCTTGCAGTACAGGATTTCAACCTCGAAATTGCGGATCAGGAATTCATCGTTCTGGTCGGCCCGTCCGGATGCGGCAAATCCACGACTCTGCGCATGGTCGCAGGACTTGAGGAAATCACGAGAGGCGAGCTGTATATCGACGGCAAGCTGATGAACGATGTCGCACCGAAAGATCGCGATATCGCCATGGTTTTCCAGAACTATGCTCTGTATCCGCACATGACCGTGCGGCAGAACATGGAATTCCCGCTGAAGCTGCGCAAGGTACCGAAGGATGAAATGGACCGCAAGGTCAACCAGGCGGCAGAGATTCTCGGCATCACCCAGTATCTGGACCGCAAGCCGAAGGCACTTTCCGGCGGCCAGCGTCAGCGTGTTGCGATCGGCCGTGCAATTGTCCGTGAGCCGAAGGTTCTTCTGATGGATGAGCCGCTCTCCAACCTTGATGCAAAGCTCCGCAATCAGATGCGTGCAGAAATCATCAAGCTTCGTCAGCGGATCAAGACGACGTTCATCTATGTCACGCATGACCAGACCGAAGCAATGACGCTCGGCGATCGCATCGTCATCATGAAGGATGGTGTCATTCAGCAGATCGGCACTCCGCAGGATGTCTATGACAACCCGATCAACATCTTCGTGGCAGGCTTCATCGGCGTTCCGCAGATGAACTTCTATGACGGCAAGCTGCTGAAGAATGCGGATGGCAAGTATGCGGTTCAGGTTGAGAATGCAGTGATTGAGCTTTCTCCGGAGAAACAGAAGCATCTGACGGAGCGCAAGGTTGCTCCGCAGGATGTCACTGTCGGTGTACGCCCGGAGCATATCACGCTCGAGGGTGCTGCTGATAAGATGATCCAGGGCACGATCGATGTCTCCGAACTCATGGGTTCTGCAGTTCATCTGCATATCAATGCAATGGGCAAGGATGGCGTCATCATTGTTCCGACACTGGATCTCAAAGGAAGCAAGACGTTCACGATGGGTTCAGAGATCAGCTTCACGTTCGGCGGCAATGTTGTTCACGTCTTCAGCAAGGATTCCGGCAGGAACCTTGAATACGCAGGCGGAACTGAGCTCAGCGAATAATCATTCCAGGACATTCCCGGGATTTCCGGGAGTGTCTTTTTTCTTTCTGCCTGGTCATCCTTGTTAAGTTTCTGTCAGAGCTATGCTATATTGAACCTGCAGACGGAGGAAATCCGTCGGAAGGAGATAAGAACATGAGTGTGAATCTTCGCAAGGTAGCCGTAGTCGGCTGCGGGTTTGTAGGCTCTGCCAGCGCATTCGCCCTGATGCAGTCCGGTTTGTTCACTGAGATGGTGCTCCTGGATGTCGTTCAGGAAAAGGCAGAGGGAGAAGCCATGGATATCATGCATGGCACTGCTCTGATGAATCCGATGAGGATCTATGCTGGAACCTATGATGATATCGCCGATGCGGCCGTGATCGTCGTGACTGCCGGTGCTGCTCAGAAACCTGGTGAAACCCGTCTTGATCTCATTCACAAGAATATTTCCATTCTCGGATCGATCATGGCCGAGATCAGAAAGCGCAATTGCCAGGGAATCATGCTGGTGGTATCCAATCCGGTTGACATCCTGACCTATTACGCAGCCAAGACCTCCGGCATGCCGGAGAACCGCGTATTCGGTTCCGGGACCGTGCTCGATACTGCCCGCCTGCGTACGCTGCTCGGCACGAAGCTTGATGTTGACAGCCGCTCGATTCATGCGGTCATCGTCGGCGAGCATGGCGACTCTGAAATTGTCTGCTGGTCCAATGCCAATGTATCCGGCGTACCGCTGGCTGACTTCTTTGCATTGCGCGGGATGGGTGACCAGGATCTCACCGCGGCAGAAAAGGAAATCGGCGATGATGTGAAGAACAGCGCATATCAGATCATTCAGAAGAAACGGGCTACGTACTATGGCATCGCAATGTCGGTCCGCAGAATCTGCTCGGCGATCGTGAAGGATGAGAAATCCGTTCTTCCGGTTTCCACGGTCATGCATGGTGCCTATGGCATCAGCGACTGCGCCCTGTCCACACCTGCGATTGTCGGACGCAATGGCGTAGAAGGACTTGTGCCGGTCACGATGAGCGAAAAAGAGCGGGAAGAACTGCTTGCCAGTGCCAAGGTCCTCAAGCAGAACATGGAAGGCATCGACTTTACCTGCTAGGCAGAAGAAAAATCAGGAATCACGATCAGGGGGCAGAGTGCATCTGCTCCTTTTTCTGATGGGTTCCATTCAGAATTATGATCATGCATAGGTCTCTGCAGAAAAGGGATGATTCAAGATTCATGGCTGCGTATGCCTGACGAGTTCCGAAAGGATATCCACAAACATCAGCATGACTGCCTGTTCGCTGAAGGTTCTGCTTTCCAGGGATGGAAGAATGATCGAGTCATCGGTCAGTGCGGATAATTCTGCCCGCGGATTGGCAGTGATGAGAACGCTGTATCCGGCATGATCCGCAACCGTCTTGGCGGCACTGTGGTCACGGATATCATCGTCTTCGGACAGATTGCCGGAAACAGTGCGGTCAGCTATATCGGATAGTCAGAACAGAAAGTCAGAAAGCGGCTTGCATCTCTGCAACACACAGGAATGCAAACCGCTTTTCTTCTTCAGAATCTGATGCTCTGATAAGGCTTGCGATCGAGGGTGCAGATCGTGAACCCTTCTTCTTCCAGAACTGCATACGTCCTGGGATGACCTCCCTTGGGGAGCGATATGGAACCTGGGTTCAGCAGGAAGATATCTTCTGCAATCTCCGCAGTCGGAATATGGGTATGCCCGGAAAGAAAGACATCTCCCGGAGCAAGCCTGGGAAGATGATCCGGTCCATAGACATGTCCATGCGTCATGAACACTTTACGACTTTTCAGAAGAAACTCATTGTAGTCTGCAGTCAGCGGGAAATCCAGCACCATCTGATCTACCTCAGCATCACAGTTCCCGCGTACTGCAAAGATATGAGGAGACAGCGGATTCAGAATCGAGATCACGTCCTTCGGGGCATAATCCTCAGGAAGATTATTTCTCGGTCCATGGTACAGCACATCGCCTAGACACAGAATCGCATCCGCATGCAATTCCTCGAACAATTCCGGGACCGCGGCTGCACCGCTGCGGCTTCCATGAATGTCTGATACGACCAGATATTTCATAAACATCCTTCTTTCTGCCGATATTGTATCGGATTCTCAGTCAGAGAGATATGGAAATGGCAGCTTCTGGTTCCGCCGCTTGTATCATTCCGGAAAGGTTCCGGATCCCCATTGAGCCAGGAGGATTTCCTGGCTATAGTCTCAATGCAGGCCGACTCCATGAGGACTCGCCATCATATCTCTGCATCATCAGGAATATAACTCCGGAACTATGATGACTGAATGAAGTACATTCAGATTCTTTCCGGAGTTTTTCTATCCTGCAGAGAAAACGAAGGAGGACCGAATCAGATGCTTCAACTCACACGCTCATGCAGAATTCTGCTCGCCTTTGCCGCCGCCATGATCATGGCCATGCTGCCGGCCTATGCCGAGGATACGGAAAAAGGATCGCTGACCATCGTCAATGATCAGAACGTTCCGCATACCTTTGAACTCTACCAGATCCTGACTGGAGAGGTGACACTGCAGGAGAATGCCAGGATTCTCAGCAATCCGGAATGGGGAAGCGGGATCGCTTCTGACTCGGAGCTCAGCAGGCAGGATCCGGTAATCTGGGCAGAAGGACTCAATGCTAAGATCACAAATCCTGATACCAGGAAAGATACCCTCAGGGAAATCAATCAGAGTCTGGGAGAAGCGGTTGCGGGCCAGATTGTTGCCCCGAATGAGAGCTATACATTCACTAATCTTGATCCAGGCTACTACCTGCTGAAAGATCGTGATGGTTCCCAGGAGGGCAAGGAAGGGGGAGCCTCGACGGAGTTCATTCTGAGAATTCTCGATGAAGATCTCGAACAGCAGCTGAAGATCCGAGTACCGGAGCTGAAGAAAACGGTATCCCACCTGCAGGCAAATGGAGACAGCAGAAATGAAGAGCTGAGTACCGCTGATTTTTCACTCGGAGAGAAAATGGAGTTCAGACTGCTTGGAACTCTGCCGGAGAATTATGACAGCTATGAGAGCTATCAGTATTCCATTACAGATATTCCTTCTGCAGGAATTCAGATTGATCCGGAATCGATTGAAGTGCTCTGCTACAGTGACGGACATCTGCTGAGCACGAAGGACTGGTATGAGGTATCTCTTTCAGAAGGAGAAGCAGGACAGAAGCTGGTTTTCACGGTAAAGCCAGGTAAAGACAATCATTATCTGAAGAATGTCTTCTTCCGCCATGCGGAGGGAATGGATTCTTCCGGAGATCCGAAAGACCGGATTGAGATCCTCTACCGTGCTGTCCTGACTGAGAAAGCAGCAATCGGCGGCTCAGGAAGCCGCAATGAGGCACAGCTTGCTTATTCCAGCAATCCGAATGGAACCGGGGATTCTGTCAGCCTGACACCGAAGGCTGCTGTGACAATCTATACCTACCAGGTTGAGATCAGCAAATACCGTGACAGTGTCAGAGAAAGCAACCGGCTCTCAGGAGCAGAGTTTGAGCTGTATCGGCTGGAAGACGGGGCATTGAAGAAGCTGGAGGTGCAGTCATACCCCGAAGAAGGATATCACTTCCATGCGGATCGGCTCGGGTCAGGAACCTATGTTCTGAAAGAAAGCAAGTCGCCGGTCGGCTACAACAAGCTGGAAGGAACTGCCAGGATTTCTGATACAGAACAGATGAAGCATGCAGTGCGCTTTGAGATTCAGGCAGAATACGGAACGGATCCTGGTGATCATGCCCTGAAGAATCTGAAAGGAGTTCAGGAGGAAACAGGAACGGTCTACAGCGGCAGTACTGCCAGCGGTGTCCTGACCATCAATGTGATTGATAAGCCAGGCATCGTGCTTCCGGAAACCGGCGGAAGCGGCACTCGTTCCATCATGATTGCCGGAAGTGCTCTGATTCTTCTGGGCATGATTCTGACCGGTGTGAAGCGTCATCTTGGTTCGTGAAGCATCGTTCTCTGCTGATTGTGATGATCCTGCTCCTGCAGGTATGCATCTGTTCTGCTGCAGAAGAGATGACCTGCTCGATCACAGTCTGCTCAGAACTGGAAGGAGCAGAATTCCGGCTGAGCCGGATGCCTGCGTCCATGGAACAAAGCTTTCTCACAGCCGGCCTGAAGGAGGATGCGGGAGAATCTGTTCAGCCTCAGATCCGCAGAATCTGTTCAGGAAAGGCAGAATTCCGGAATCTGCCGCCTGGCTGCTATCAGCTGGAAGGAGAGGGAAGACGTGAGAACCAGGTACCGGTATGGTTTCAGCACGTAACCCTTGAACTTCCTGGGAAAGATCCGGTGAGCGGAGAAACGGTATATCAGCTTGTTCTGTATCCGAAGTTCTCAGAAGGAACAGGATCTGTTCAAAGTGCGGTCCGGAGCATGGATTCCCCGCATGAGGATGAACCTGTTCCCCTCACCTCGGATTTGAATCTGAATCAGGAAGGAGGAGTATTTCTGATTTCTGTGACCACAGCAATCTTCAGCATGAAGATGCTTCGGGATCAGACAGGGAGAACGCCTGGCTGATAGAGATTCCCTGGATGAAGAATGGATTCTTAAGAGATATCTGAATCGGCGGCGTCATGGATCCAGTCTGCAATGCAGAAGGCAGGACAAGTGATGCCGCTTTTCTGATCTGGAAATACTGAATGCCTGAATAATCTGAACAGAAGCAGATACCTGACTGAATCAGAGTATTCATGGATGCTTCCGAAAATCCTGTCTCTGTTCTTGCGAGAAGCGCTTCAGTTTCTGAAATTGCAATCCGGGATTATACTGATACTGGCATTTCGCAGAAACAGAAAGGCAATTGAACAAGATGATTAAAACATTCTTCAGAACAAGCGGAAAGCTCCTATTGGCAGGAGTGCTCTCCATCGGAGTGCTGAGCGGATGCGGTTCTTCTTCAGAAACGGCGTCGGCTTCTCCGTCAGCAGTTTCAGAGACTGCATCTTCCTCCTCTTCAGAAGAGGGATATGTCACGATCACTGATCATGCTGACCGCGTGGTTACAGTCAAGGCAAACCCTGAGAGCGTCGTGATTACGGGGATCCTTCCGCTGCCATCAGTGCTGTCAGTCTATCTGGACTCTGCTGAGACGATCAAGGCGATGGAGCCTGCAAGCATTAATGCTGCGAAAAACGGGATTCTGTCAGAGATCTTTCCGGAGATTCTCAATGCGGACACGGATATCATGAATGGCGACGATCTTAATGTGGAGGCGGTTGCGGCCCTGAATCCGGATGTGGTCTTCTACAATGCCAACAATAAGACAGAAGGAGAACGTCTGGTCAATGCCGGCATCACTGCTGTAGGCGTGTCTCCGACCAAGTGGAATTATGACTGCATCAAAACCTACAACGAATGGATTGCGCTTCTGAATCAGATTTATCCTGACCGTGCGGCCGGAAATGAGAATCTGGTGGATTCCTACAGCAATGAAATCTATGATCGCATTCAGGAAACCGTAAGCACGATTCCTGAAGATCAGAAGCAGAAGGTTCTGTTTCTTTATCAGTATGATGAGAATACGATGGTAACTTCCGGTTCAAGTTTCTTCGGACAGTGGTGGTGTGATGCGGTTGGCGCGCAGAATGCGGCAGAAGCGGTATCTGCAGACAACAAGAATGGAGCAATCACAATGGAACAGGTCTATGAATGGAACCCGGATGTCATCATTATCACGAACTTCACGAAGACGCAGCCGGATGATCTTTACAATAATGCCATCGGCGACGATGACTGGAGCACAGTCAGAGCAGTCCAGGATCATCGTGTCTACAAGATGCCGCTTGGCACCTATCGTACTTATACGCCTGGCGTGGATACTCCGATGACGCTGGAATGGCTGGCTCAGGCAGTATATCCGGAGCTGTTCCAGGACATCGATATCAAGGCAGATGTCAAAGAATATTACAGCAAGCTCTATGGAATCGATCTGACCGATGAGCAGGTTCAGAAGATGTACAATCCGAACAGTGCAGCCGGAACGATGAACTGAGGAAAGAAAAACTGAGGCTGTGAAGGAATGCGGCTGTCCGCACCTCTTTCACAGCCTTTCTGTTTCTTTCTGCCTCAGGAGAATCCCAGAGAACCTGACAAAAGCAAGCTGTGAAAAATCTCGCAGAGTCGTATAATGAAAATGCCGGAAGAGAAACCGGGATCTTCGGACCCGGATTCCTGATCATTCCGGGAAATTATCAGTTTCATGATTCGCTGCATCCATGGCGGAGCGGCAGGAGGAAAAGACATGAACAGATCACAGAAAACACAGAAGCTGACACTTGCGGCTTTTTTTGTCGCAATCGAGATCCTGATGGCAGTGACCCCGATCGGGTTCATCCCGGTCGGAGCCATCAACATCACCACGATGCATCTGCCCGTGATTCTCTCCGGCATTGTGCTCGGACCGGAATTCGGCGCGATGACCGGCTTCATTTTCGGATTATCCAGCGTACTGAAAGCAACGTTTCAGCCAGGCATCACGAGTTTCTGCTTCAGTCCGTTCATCACGGTCGGCGGCGTTCATGGAAACTTTGCAAGCCTTCTGATCGCCTTCGGGCCAAGAATGTTTCTGGGCATATTCTCAGGAGTCCTGTACCGCTGGATCAGAACGCATCATGGCAATCCGGTCTCTGCTGCAAGCATCTCAGCAGCGGTCAATACCCTGCTGCACACCTTGCTGGTCATGGGACTGATCTGGGTGTTCTTCGGAACCCAGTATGCCAATGCTGCAGGAATCACGGTAGGGGCAGTGATTCTGGCCGTGCTTGCAAGCAATGGAATTCTTGAAATCATCCTGGCGGGGGCAATCATTCCTGCGCTGGTCAGAGCCTTGAAACCTCAGATGGAAAGGATGGGAATTACATCATGAGCGAAGAAAAGAAACCGTGCGTGATCGTCGGCGTGACAGGCGGCATTGCGGTTTACAAGACCTGCGGACTCGTATCCAGCCTCACGAAACAGGGATATGAAGTCCATGTGCTGATGAGCGATGCGGCGCAGAAGTTCGTGACGCCGCTGACGTTTCAGACATTGTCTCATCAGCGGGTGATCACGGATATGTTCTCTGTGGAATATGAACCGGAGGTTCATCATATCAGCCTCTCAAAGAAGGCAGATGTCTTTGTGATTGCACCGGCAACAGCCGATGTGATTGCAAAGGTCGCCAATGGCATTGCGGATGACATGCTTACAACGACCTTTCTGGCTGCGGAATGCCCGAAGCTTCTGGTGCCGGCGATGAACACGCATATGCTCATGAATCCGGCTGTTCAGGAGAATCTGGAGAAATGCAGGAGATACGGCATGCATATTCTCGAAAGCGAGTGCGGCTATCTTGCCTGCGGAGATACGGGCAGGGGAAGAATGCCCGAGCCGGAGGAGATCGAAGATGCTGTGAAGCAGCTGCTCGTGAAGGATCAGTATCTGAAGGGAAAGAAGGTTCTGATCACGGCCGGGCCGACCCAGGAAGCGATTGATCCGGTGCGCTATCTCACGAATCACAGTTCCGGAAAGATGGGCTATGCGCTGGCTCTGGCGGCGCGCAATGCGGGTGCAGAGGTGACCCTGGTTGCCGGAAGGAATCATCTGAAAGAGATCCGCGGGGTGCATACGATTCCGGTTGTATCCGCGGCAGAGATGGCAGAAGCAGTACTGCCATTGCAGAAAGAAATGGATCTGATGATCCTTGCGGCAGCGGTCGCAGACTATGCGCCGAAGCATGTTTCCGAAGAAAAAATCCATAAGCAGGAAGGTGATGCAGTGCTCGAACTGACGAGAACCCGTGACATCCTTGCGGCTCTTGGAGAACACAAGCCTGCCGGGCAGATTCTGGTCGGATTCTCGATGGAAACCGAGAATGCGGAACAGCGTTCACTGGAAAAGCTGAAGAAGAAGCACTGTGACTTCATTGTTTCAAACAATGTGAAAGAGCCTGGCGCAGGCTTTGCAGTGGATACGAATAAAGTCACGATTTTCAGCGCTGAGGGAAAGACGGAACTTGGCCTGCTGAGCAAGGAAGAAACTGCACAGAAAATTCTGGCGGCAGTAAGCAGGAGGTAATGCATGGAATCGTATCTTCTTACCATTGATGCAGGAAATACGCATATCAAGATGCAGCTCATGCGGAATGGCATTTCCGAATCCAGCTTCCGCCTGACCACCAAGACGCCTCGCACCAGCGATGAATACGGAATTGTCGAAAAGGAATTCCTGGATTCTCTGAATCTTTCTGCAGCTGATGTCGAAGCCGTTGTGATTTCGTCGGTGGTTCCTAAGATCATGTATGCACTGACTTCTTCCGTGAAGAAATACCTGAAGAAGGAACCGATGATCATCGGCCCCGGTATCCGTACCGGCATTCAGATCCGCAATGACAACCCGAAAGAAGTAGGGGCAGACCGTCTGGTGGATGTGGTCGCCGCATATTATACGTATCACCGCAGCTGCATCATTGTGGACTTCGGCACGGCAACGACGTTTGACTATGTTTCTGCAGAAGGAATCTTTCAGTATACGGTGATCGCGCCAGGTCTTGATATCTGCGCCCAGGCGCTGACCAGCAGCACTGCCAAGCTTCCGGAAATCGAGATTGAAAAGCCAGCCAGCATTCTGGGAAGAAATACGATCTCCGGCATGCAGGCAGGGGTGGTTTACGGCTATATCGGTCTGGTCGAAGGAATTCTGAAACGCATGAAGCAGGAACTGAAGGATCCGGATGCCTATGTCATTGCGACCGGCGGGCTGGGCAGGGTGATCGCGAATGAAACCTCCAGCATTGATCTGTATGATCCGGATATTGCCGGAAAGGGCATGTACATCCTGTATCAGAAAAACAAGGAGAACTTATGAAACCAGTCTCGATCTATCAGGTTTTTCCGAGAGACTTCGGACCGCATGGAACTCTGAAGGATGTCACGGAACAGCTGCCTCATATCAGAGCGATGGGCTTTGATTATGTCTATCTGCTGCCGATTCATCCGATCGGCATCGAGGGGCGCAAAGGAACGCTCGGCAGTCCCTATGCGATCCGCGATTATGATGCAGTGGACCCAGCTTATGGAACGATGGAAGACTTTGAGGATCTGATTGCACAGGCACATGCATGCGGGCTCAGGGTCATGATGGACATCGTCATCCATCACAGTGCCTGCGATCATCCCTGGGTCAGAAATCATCCGGAATTCTACCATCGGGATGAGAATGGAAAAATCGTCCGTTCGGTCCCTGACTGGTCTGATATCTATGACTTTGACTATTCCAGCAGAAATCTCAGAACAGAACTGCTTGCCATGCTGAAAAGATGGGCAGAGAAGGGGGTGGATGGCTTCCGCTGCGATGTGGCATCCCTGGTCCCGCTGGGCTTCTGGCTGGAAGCACGGAAGACGATTGCAGAGATCAATCCGGATTTTCTGTGGCTTGCAGAATCGGTTGACATGCCGCTTGTGAAAATGATCCGGGCCAAAGGACTGGATGCCGTCAGCGACAGTGAGCTCTGTCAGGCTTTTGATCTGCTGTACCCGTATGATCTGCGCTCGGAATGGGAGGATGCAGAGAACCATGGGACTCTGCTGCCGCTGCAGCGGATGCTCGATTATACAATCACGGAATATCCGAGAAATCTGTCCAGGATCTGGTGCCTGGAGAACCATGACTGCCGGCGGATCGCTTCCGTCGTGAATCGGGAAGCAGAGAAGAACTGGCTTGCGTTCACGTTTCTGCTGCCAGGGGCAGCTTTCATCTATGCCGGAGAAGAAGCATATGAAACCCATCTGCCTTCTCTGTTTGAAAAAGAGACAGTAACCTGGAAGCATCGTTCTGAGGAACTGGAACAGTGGATTGCAGGTCTGAATGCTCTGCGGAAAGAAACGCTGCGGGAAGTCTGGTCTGTTCAGGTATTTCAGAATGAAACTGCCATGGAATTTGCTGCCTTCGGTCCGGAAGTCTATTACGGGCTCTTTGCGGTCAATGGCGGAACAAGCCTGAAGACCGAACTGAAGGACGGAAGATACCGGAATCTTCTGGATCAGGAAGAAACTGAAGTGAAGAATCATGAACTTCCTGCTTCCTCTGCACCGTTCTATACGAAAATCAGAAGAGAGGATCTAGTTCTCTGAGAAAATGAAAAAGACCCGCACAGGCAACGTCATTAAGTTCCAGTTTACGAGGGTACAAACATGTTGAAATTATTAGAAACGAGATTTCAGAAAAACAAAAATCTTCATATGGAACTGAACTGGCCTGATGTGGAGAAACGTTTGCTTGCACATCCTGCATCCCTGGAGATATTGAGAA
>OMXA01000045.1 GCA_900314905.1 uncultured Erysipelotrichaceae bacterium | reverse complement strand
GAGGCAACTTCCCCCATCTCTTTTTTAAGCCAATAACAAGTATGCGGGATGATCCTCGAACACACAAGTTAATGGAGGGCTTTTACATATTGTCTAAAGCTGCGTATGAGGCTGCTGTTAAAGCAGCGAAGAAGGATCCTGCATACAAGGACGCCTGTGATGCACTGGATGCTGCGCTTTTAACGCAGAAGGAGGCAATCGCTGCAAAGCAGGAGACAGAACAGCAGCTGTCCGAGGCGACCGAAGCTCTTGAAACTGCTCAGTCTGAGAAGGCTGCTGCTGATGCGGTCGCTGCCGAGAAGCAGGCTGCGTATGATGCAAGTGACAAAGCCGCAAAAGAAGCTGAAGCCAAGCTGTCCGCCGCGAAAGCTGTTCTTGATTCCAAGACGACGAACTATGATACTGCCCAGGCTGAGGTTACGAAGGCACAGAGTGCAGCTGATACGGCTAAGGCCAATCTGGATTCTGCAAATGCAGAACTCACAGCGGCAAATAAGGCTCTCGAAAAGGCAGATACTCGGCTTGCGGATGCACAGTCCGCAGCTGAGGCTGCTCAGAAGGCTGCGGATGCGGAAGAAGCAGAGCAGATTGCTGAAGAAGTCGTGAAGAAGTACCAGGAAGATCTGGATGCGGCTCAGGAGGCACTTGACGTTAAGCTTCAGGAGACTGTTGGAACTCCTGCAGATGCAGGTACGGCAGGAGGTACTAATACTGAGAATAAGGCAGATCAGGGTGCGGACGATGTGGTCGAAAAGGTGAGGGAAACGACCGCCGATCCGACTGTGACTTTCGATTCTGACAGTGCTACCATCACTGTCGGGCAGTAAAGACTGAATCTGTACTGGTTATGAATGGCTTTTCTTCCATCTGCGGGAGAAGAGCCTTTTTCATTCATATAATGATATGATGGACTCAGAGAGATGAGAGGTTTCGTGTTCGCAATGGAACAGCTCTTCCGAGGGGATGCAGATGGGAAAGAATAAGAAGTCAGATGGTTTTCTTGGGCTGAAATGGACTGAAAGGCAGCTTTCGCAGCTGGAAAATGAAACAGCAGCAGAAAATCAGAAGAATCTTGTGATGGTTTCTCAGATTTCTGTTTTCTATGCTGCGGCTCTGCTGATCATCTCGTTTTTTGAACAGAACTCCGTCCTGAGTGATTCGAGAATTGCCGTCAGTATCCTTCTGGCTGTTTCCCTGCTTGTGCATGTGCATTCTCAGAAACTTTCTGCCGGAAAGCTGAAGCAGGTGTTCCTGGCCTGCTATGTACTGCTGACGGCTCTGCTGGTGACTGGTACGCTGCTTGGAACGGCTTACAGTCCGGATGATCCGGCGGTGTCGTTCGGGGCGGTCGTGCTGTCGGCTCCTCTGTTTTTTCCGGATCGTCCTTCGAGAACCATGAAGTGCATCGGCATCAATCTGGCATTCTTCATTCTGATGGCAGTCCGGTTTGATCATTCAGATATGGTGCGCACCGATATTCTGAACTCCATCCTGTTCTCTGTGTGCAGCTTCTTTTCCAGTGCGTATCTGAGCAGGTCATTTGCAAGAAAGATGCTCTATGAGAAAGAACTGTTTCTGGTCGGAGACATGGATCTTCTGACCGGACTGAAGAGCAGGAATTCTTATCAGAAGGCTTTAGGAGTGCTGCCAGGGCAGTATCAGAAAAAGCTTGCCTGTGTCTATGCGGATGCCGATGGGCTTCATGAGATCAATGAGCAGAAAGGACATGATGCCGGCGACCAGATGCTCAAGAGCATCGCTGCAGCAGTCCGCGAAGAGTTCGGGGATGATCTGACCTTCCGGATCGGGGGAGATGAATTCATTGCGTATGCAATCGATCTTCCAGAAGAAGAAGTGATCAGAAGAACGGGGCAGATGAAGAAGCTTGTCGAAGAAGATTCCTATCATGTGTCTGCCGGATACGCGATGGCTGGAAAAGAAAATCCGGATCTCAACGATCTCGTGCGGAGAGCAGAGACGGCGATGTATGAAGACAAGCGCCAGTATTATCTTCTGTCAGGCAAGGAATGGAGAGATAATCGCGATTCCCTGGAGCGTTTTGCGCAGACCGAGAACTGGACCGAAGAGGAACGTGACGGTCTGACGAAGCTGCTGACCAGAGATGCATTCGGAAGAAGGGGCGAGGAAGTTCTGAAGGAGGATCCTGGGAAGCAGTTTTTTCTCGTATACTTCAACATTGAGCATTTCAAGCTTTTCAACAATACGTGCGGAAGAGAAGCTGGAGATGGACTGATTCTGGACATTGCCAGGCTGCTGAGATACCAGTGGGCGAATGCGCTGATCTGCCGGATTACTGCGGATCATTTTGCGGTGATGACTGATCGGACTGATCTGGAGACCGGGATCATGCGCATCCATCGGGAGGTTTCTCATTACCAGGAAAACTATGTTCTGGAGCTTAAGGCGGGAATCTGTCGCATTGAACAGGGCATGGATGTTCTGACTGCGATTGATAATGCCCACCTTTCGGAAACGTCGCTGAGGGATCGGAATGATCAGATTTACTGCTGGTATGATCGTTCCGAGATTGCAAGGATGCTTGCCCGCAAGCAGATTATCGATACGCTTCCGGATGCGATACGGGAGGGGAAGATTGCTGCATTTTATCAGCCGCAGATCCGCCTGCTTACCGGAAAGCTCTGCGGCGCGGAGGCACTTGCCCGGTGGCAGGGAGAGGATTATTCAGTTCTGCTTCCGGAAACGTTCATTGATGTGCTGGAGAATGCGAGAGTTATTCACCTGCTGGATCTGCATATCTGCGACTATGTGTGCAGGGATATCGAGAATCTGAAGAAGAAGGGGATTCCGACGGTTCCGGTTTCAATCAATCTGTCCCGATCTGATTTTCAGCTCTGTGATATTTTCCGGGGAGTTGACGAGATTGTGCAGAGGCACGGACTGACACCGGCAGATCTGCAGATTGAGGTGACGGAATCCGCATTTGCAGAGTCGTATGATGCAATGAAGGAATCTCTGGAGAAGTTCCGGAAGGCTGGCTACAGGATCTGGATGGATGACTTCGGCAGCGGCTATTCTTCCTTGAATGTCCTGAAGGAAGTGGATTTTGATGTGCTGAAGATCGATATGGAGTTCCTTCGCTCGATGTCAGATGAAAAGATGAAGAAGAGATCAGAGACCATTATCACTTCGACAATTGATATGGCAAAGAAGCTTGGCATCGAAACACTCTGTGAAGGGGTGGAAACCAGAGAGCATATGCTGTTCCTGAAGGATGTCGGCTGTGAGATGGCACAAGGATATTATTATTCCAGGCCGGTTCCGCTGCCGGAATTCCTTGCGATGGATTATTCCATAGAGACAGCAGAAGATGCCAGATACGGAAGTGCTGCCGGAAGGATCAATCTTCTCTCAGGGGACCAGTCTTCCGGAGGCGAAGATGGCTGGTATTATGTGATACCGAGAGTTCTGATTGAGATCCGGAACAATCAGTTCAAGTTCCTTGCCTGCAATGCTTCATTCCATAACTACCTCCATTCCCTGGAAGCGGAAGGCCTCAAAGCGTTTGAAGAACAGCTGAATCATAATCTGTCCGGGATCAGAGAACAGTATCGGCGCGCAGCAGAACTTGCCAGGAGCAGCAGGAAACCGGTTACTTTTGATACGGTAATCAATGGGGAATACTGTACCCACAAACTTCGATTCATTGCATTCAACCGGGAATCGGGGGCGATGACGGTTCTTGTGGCATCGCTGAATCTGAGCGGTTTTTCCGGTTCCGGCAGACAGCCTGAACAGGATAAAGCCCTGAGATCAATTGTCGGAATGTTTGACCGGATTGATCTGATTGACTATGACAGCGAAATAGTCAAGACGATTCATCAGACGGCAGGAAATCTGAATAATATCACTCAGGCTCGGAATCTTCGGGATGCGATCAGAGCATATGCAGAAGAAAATGTTTCCGGCGAAGATCGCGAGAAGTTTGAGGCATATTATCGCCGCGAGAATATTGAAAAGGATCTTTCCGACGGAAAGAATCCTTGCCGGATCCTGACCTTCTGCGGCCAGACCCGAAAGGGAATCGGAAAGTGCTATGCATTCCAGATCCCGGCTGGACGTCATGTGATTCTGTCGGGGATTCTGATGGCACCCGAAAAGTCTATGGATCAGAAAGCAGATTCTGCGGCAGATTCTTCTTTGTCTCCGGATGATATCAGCAGCAAGCATACGCTTCCGATAGAGACTGCCTCTGTTCTGAACAGTCTGCTGGAGCTGCTGCCGCTCGGAATATTCTGGAAAGACCGGGATCGCAGATTTCTCGGAGTGAACCAGACCTTCATGGATGCCTATGGAATGAAGAGCGTGGATGAGCTGCTTGGAAAGACGGATGAGGATCTCGGATGGCATACGGATCCGGAGCCTTACAGAAACGATGAACTCAGAGTTATACAGGAAGGTTTAATCGTCCATGATGTGCCTGGCAGATGCATCGTGCAGGGAGAAGAACATCAGATTTCCTGCACAAAGGGACCGATTATCCAGAACGGAGAGATCTGCGGCCTGGCAGGCTGGTTTGAGGACCGCACAGTAGCAGACAGGAAGCTTCTGACTCATGACTCTTCTGAAAGCAGGTCTCATAAAGCATCTTCCTTGTTCAGCTATATTGATGCGAGCAGGAATCGGAATATCGATTTTTCGATGATTTCTGTGAAGATTGAAAATCTGTCAGACCTTCTGAAGAGATACGGACAGAAAGAAACGGATGGCCTGCTCATGCATGCAGAAGAGAATCTTGCGGAAAGCTGCGGCAGAAACAATGTGCTGCTAAGCGGCGGGGATGGCAGATTCATGATTCTTTCGCAGGCATCTGGCTCTTATTACGCCGATCTGATGCGCAAGAAGATCCTGGCAAGCTTTACTGGAATCCATACAAGCAAGGGACAGAAAGTCCGTTTCAATGTGACAGCGGAAACAACGATGTATTCAAGTCTCAAGGAAGTGATGCAGAAGCCGGAACAGCAATGAAGAAACAAGCAATGCATTCTGATGAAAGATTCATGCAGGAATGTATTTCCGGTTTGTCTTGTTTTCCTGATATGCAGAAAATGGGATCATCGAGACAGAGATGATGGATGCATTGCTGAAAAGCATCCAGGCTTCTTTCCCTGATAAAGGGAAAAGCTTATTCTGACATGAATGGGATGGTGTCTAGCTAGAGAAAATGATTCTGGAGAACTGATTATGAGTTTCCTGCTTCTTTACAGGATCTGTCTGTCAATTCAGTAATAAGATGGATCGGGTATTTTCGGCATGATAATATGAAGCTATGAAACGTATGTTCTGGATTCTGATGATGATTCTGATGCTTGTTTCCGGAATCGTTCCGGCGGCGGCAGAAGAAAATGAAATCCTTGATCTCTCTCAGCGCCTGAACTGCATTGATGAAGACTGGCTTTTTGCGTATGGGGAACAGGAAGACGGACAGGATCCGGAACGGAAGGATTCTGACTGGAAGGAACTGTCGCTTCCTCATGACTGGTCGATCTCGATGGATTATTCAGAAGAATGCGAAGCAGAGAGCGGGTTTCTTCCGGGGGGAATCGGCTGGTACCGGAAGAAGTTCATTCTGCCGATGTCCCTTGAGGGGAAACGGATTTCGGTGATTTTTGATGGTGCCTATCAGCGCGCAGACGTGTTTCTCAATGGCCGCAAGCTCGGTGAGCATCCGGATGGGTATACTTCATTTTCCTTTGATCTCACAGACGATCTGATCGTCGATGGCAAGACGGAGAATGTGCTGGCAGTCAGAACGGAAAACCAGCAGCCGAATAGCCGCTGGTATACCGGAAGCGGCATTTACCGCGATGTCTGGCTGAAAGTGACGGATCCTGTCAGGATTGACGAAGAAAGCACTGTGATCTCTTATGACATAGACATGCTGAAGAAAACGAAGCGTACTCAGACATCTGCTTCCATTGTGCTTAAAAATGATACAGATCAGGAGCAGAAGGTGGCAGTCAGGAGCACTCTGCTGGATCCTGAAGGAATTGCCTGCGGAGAAGCTGTCTCTTCTGAAGTGACGATTCCATCCCATGGACAGACGGAGATTGCGCAGACTATTGCGGCAGAAAGTCTTAAGCTCTGGTCTCCTGCTGATCCAGACCAGTATGTGTGGAAGATCACCATGGATGGTTCGTTCGAAGATGAAGTATCGATACCTTTCGGGTTCCGGTATGCGGAATGGGATCCGGATCATGGCTTTTTTCTGAATGGAGAATCTCTGAAGCTGAAGGGAGTCTGTCTGCATCAGGATTATGGTGCGCTTGGTACTGCATGTTATGAAGCAGCAGTGGAACGGCAGCTGGATAAACTGAAGGCAATGGGGGCGAATGCAATCCGCTCCACGCATCATCCAGCAAGCAGAATTCTCAGGAATCTGTGCGCAGAGAAGGGCTTTCTTCTGATTGAAGAGGGATTTGATACATATCTGTTTCCGAAGAATGGAAATGTTTATGACGGCAGCAGCTGGTTTGCGGAAACAGTCAAAGCAGACAATGAGATCGAAGGAGCTTCAGCAGAAGAGACCTGGGCAGAATATGTTTCCCGGAAGATGGTCCGGGAATCACGCAATAATCCTGCTGTGATTCAATATTCGATCGGCAATGAGCTGCTTGGCAATATCGGAGGAGATCCTTCGGAGTATCCGGATTACGCATCACAGATCATTACCTGGATCAAAGACGAAGATCCCGGAGCTGTGGTGACCATCGGGGATAATATGGCTGGCAAAGACAATGCGACGCAGATTGCAATGGATCAGGCAATCGCTGACGCAAAGGGAGCGGTCGGCCTGAATTATGCATCAGCAGATGTTTATGATGACATGCATGAGACTTATCCGGACTGGTGTTTCTATGGCTCTGAGACAGCAAGTGCATTGAACAGCAGAGACTGGTATTCGAGCAGGGGAATTGATGAAAAGAATCTTCAGGTCAGTGCGTATGACAGTGCCCATGTGGAATGGGGCAGCACGGCAGAAGAAGCCTGGAAGAATGTGATGGAACGAGATTATCTGGCTGGAGAATTCATCTGGACTGGCTGGGATTATCTCGGTGAGCCGGAGCCATGGAATGGCCTTGAAGCAGGGTCTGTGACTGGGCAGGGTCCGAGGCCGAAGTCTTCCTATTTCGGAGTCGTAGATACAGCGGGGTTTGAGAAGGACTCGTATTACTTTTATATGAGTCAGTGGAATGATTCCGTGACCACGCTTCATATTCTTCCGGACTGGAATCAGGCAGATCTGAAGAAGGACTGGATCGGCAGAGTGACAGTGACAGCTTACAGCAATGCGGCCAGTGTGGAGCTGTTTTGCAATGGCAAGTCTCTGGGCAGAAAGTACTTCACGAAACAGACCACGGAAGACGGTTATACATACCAGACTTATCAAGGAAGCCTTTATCTGACCTGGAAGATCTGGTATCGCTCTGGAGAACTGACGGCAATTGCCTATGATGAAGATGGCAATGAAATCACCGATACCATCGGACGCAAGACCGTGGTATCGTCTGGAGAACCGGCCAGGATCGTGCTTTCTTCCGAAGAGACAGTACTGACTGCGGATGGAAAGGATCTGGCATTTGTGACTGCAGAGATTCAGGACGCAGATGGAAATCCGGTATATGGAGCAAGGGAAGAGCTTTCCTTTCTGCTGAAAGGTGATGGAAGGATTGCCGGAGCAGATAATGGAGATCCGACTGATCTTTCTCCTTATCAGGGACGCGACGAGACACATGCGGCAAGAAGGACCTTTTCAGGCAAAGCACTGATTATTCTGCAGGCCGGAACAGAGTGCGGGTCTCTGACTCTTTCTGCAGAAGGGGAAGGCCTGGAATCGGATACCATCGAGCTGAAGATGAAACCTGCATAACAGGAATCTGCCGAAAGGACAGAGCAGATTTTTTTGCTCGATTCCCGAAGACTTGAATACTGTCTGAGCAATGATTGACAGAAGTTCGAATGGAGGGCTATAGTACTCAAGGCTAACAAAGTTAGTCTTAGCTAAGAAGGGGAAACTATGACAACATTGCGAGATCTGAAAGCCGGAGAGTCTGCGGTCATCACGAAAGTCGGCGGGGAAGGCGAACTGCGCCAGCATTTTCTGGATATGGGGGTGATTCCGGGAAATACCGTGACAATGAAAAAGCTGGCTCCGATGGGGGATCCGATGGAGCTTCGCATCGACAGCTATGAGCTGACCCTGCGGCTGGCTGATGCGGAGAAAATTGAGGTGCTTCCGGCTAAGGAAATCGATGAGACACCTTGTCCTCGGGTTGATCAGCCGGGACCGATTGACCACCCAGGTCTTGGCGAGGGAGGAAAATATCATGACCGGGCAACAGAACATCCGCTTCCGGAAGGAGAGAAGCTGACGTTTGCGCTGGCTGGCAATCAGAATTCCGGGAAGACGACCTTGTTCAATCAGCTGACTGGTTCTAATCAGCATGTGGGCAATTTCCCCGGTGTTACTGTGGATCGCAAGAGTGGTGTCATCCGGGGCTATCCGAATACGGAAGTCACCGATCTTCCTGGCATCTATTCCCTGTCGCCGTATACCAGTGAAGAAATTGTCTCCCGGCAGTTCATTCTGAATGAAAAGCCGAAGGCAATCATCAATATCGTGGATGCGACTGCGATTGAGCGCAATCTGTATCTGACGATGCAGCTGCTGGAACTGGATGTGCCGGTAGTCGTGGCGGTGAACATGATGGATGAGATGCGCGGCAATGGAGGTTCGATCCGCATCAATGAGATGGAGCGTCTGCTCGGTGTTCCGGTAGTTCCGATTTCCGCAGCAAAGAATGAAGGCATCGAAGAACTCGAACGTCATGCGGTGCATATTGCAAAGTATCAGGAAAAGCCGCTGGTCCAGGACTTCTGTGATGTGAATGATCATCATGGAGCAGTTCATAGGGCGATGCATGGCATCATGGATCTGATTGAAGACCATGCCGCAAGAGCTGGCATCCCGCTCCGCTTTGCGGCTTCCAAGCTGATTGAGGGAGATCAGATGGTCATCGATGCGCTGCAGCTGGAAGAGAATGAAAAAGAAATGGTGGAGCATATCGTGAAGCAGATGGAAGAAGAGCGCGGACTGGACCGCAGCGCTGCCATTGCAGATATGCGGTTCTCCTTCATCCGGAAGCTGTGTGCTAAGACGGTCGTGAAACCGCGGGAATCCAGGGAACGCCAGCGCAGCGAGAAAATTGATCGCATCCTGACTGGAAAGCATACCGCAATTCCTGCCTTTATCTTGATCATGGGTCTGGTGTTCTACCTGACCTTCAACGTGATCGGCCTTGCCCTTCAGAACCTGGTAGCGGCAGGAGTGAGTGCGCTGACTTCTGCTACGGATCAGGCATTGACGGCAGCTCAGGTGAATCCGGCTCTGCATTCGCTGGTCATTGATGGAATTTTCAATGGAGTCGGTGCTGTGCTGGCGTTTATTCCGATTATTGTCGTCCTGTTCTTCTTCCTTTCGATTCTGGAAGACAGCGGCTATATGGCCCGCATTGCCTTCGTGATGGATAAGCCTCTGAGAAAGATCGGTCTCTCTGGCCGCAGCATCGTGCCGATGCTGGTCGGTTTCGGCTGCACGGTACCGGCCGTCATGAGTTCCCGGACGCTTCCTTCTGACCGCGACAGGAAGATGACGATCCTTCTCACGCCATTCATGAGCTGTTCGACAAAGATTACGATCTATACGTATTTCACGAATGTCTTCTTTCCTCGAACCGGCTGGCTTGTCATGGTCTTTCTCTATGTCCTCGGCATCCTGATCGGCATCCTGACAGCGGTCATCATGAAGAAGACGGTATTCCGCGGCGAAGCGGTTCCGTTCGTGATGGAACTTCCGAACTATCGCATGCCAAGCGCAAAGAATGTAGGCCAGCTGCTCTGGGAGAAAGCGGAAGACTTTCTGCAGCGTGCATTCACTGTCATCTTCGCAGCAACGATCGTGGTCTGGTTCCTGCGCTCCTTCGACTTGCAGTTCAATCTGGTGACGGATTCGAGCACAAGCATGCTGGCAATGGCGGCAGGTCTGATCGCTCCGATCTTCAAGCCTCTGGGCTTCGGAGACTGGCGGATCTCAACTGCTCTGATCACCGGCTTCATGGCTAAGGAATCCGTAGTAGCAACGCTTCAGGTTCTGATTGGCAATACTGCTGAACTGATGCAGATCCTGACACCGCTTTCCTGCATCTCTCTGCTGGTCTTCTGCCTGCTGTACACGCCATGCATTGCTGCGATTGCTGCAGTCCGCAGAGAGCTCGGCGGCAAATGGGCATTCGGCATCGTCGTCTTCCAGTGCCTGGTTGCCTGGTTCTTTGCCTGGGTGGCTTATGCAGGAGGGGCCTTGCTGTCTCTGTAAAGAAATCCAGAAGCTCATCTCCGGAAGGTTTGCGGTATAATGAGGCGCATCCATGAAGAGAACATTCAGCATCCTGATCGGCGGGAAAGAAACCCCGGTGACAGTTACCGAAAAGCGGATCCGGAATATGTACCTCCGGGTCAATCCGGATGACAGTCTTGCAGTATCGTGCGGCAGCTGGGTCAATGATGATGAGATCCGGAAATTCATCTGGTCCAGAGAATCCTGGGTGCTTCAGACTCAGCTGAGCCAGCAGCGTTCCAGACGCATCAACCGGGAAGGCGCAGACAGCCCCGTGGTCTGGTGGATGGGTGAGAAGAAATATGCTCGCTATCTGGAAGGAAAACGGGATTTCTGCAGCGTGGATGGCGATCTCATCACCTTTGTTCTGAAAGAAGAGACCAAGGAGCGGATCACGAAGGCATTCCGCGCTGCGGCGGATCGGGAGCTTGAGAGAAGAGTGCAGGTTCTGAGGCCGCAATGGGATTCTCTGATCTGCATTGCTAACGGGTTCCCGATTCCGGAAATCCGGTATCGATTCATGACCAGCCGGTGGGGAGTATGCTATCCTTCTGAAGGAAGGATCACGCTGAGCACCAGGCTGATCCATTATCCCGAAGAAGCGCTGGAATATGTCCTGCTTCATGAATATGTTCATTTTCTGGTCCGCGATCACTCGAAGCGATTCTATGCGATTGTGGAACATTACATGCCGGAGTATCAGGCATACAGTGCCTTGCTGAAGTAGAGGTTTTTATGAACGAAACATCCATTTCTGAATTCGGATCAACGATCTTTGAATCCGGTTTTCTGAACTTCCTGATCAGTTCTGCGGTGAGCTGGGCGTTTGCGGTATTTCTTGTGAAGCTTATGTACCGTGGAATGAAAAAGACGGAGAGAATCCGCGGCAAAGCGGCGACGACAAGTCTTTCATTCGGAGTCAATGTGCTGCGGGTGGTGATCTATACCATCGCTGCGTTCATCACGCTCAGCATGGTCAAACCTCTTGCATTCATCGGCAAGGCAGCCCTTGGTGCTACTTCGGTTATCGCGGTCATCTCCGGCTTAGCTGCTCAGGAAACCTTCGGAAATTTCGTTGCCGGGGCAGTAATTGCGATCGTGCAGCCATTTCAGATCGGCGATGTGGTTTCGATTCCATCCCAGTCAATCACCGGAGTAGTTGCGGAAGTCACAATGCGCCATGTGGTTCTCCTGACGTATGACAATACAAGAGTCCTCATTCCGAACAGCACCATGAATAGTGCTGTCGTCGAGGACAAGCGCAATGGCAGCGAGGTCATCACGCCCCTGATCACCGTTTCCGTTGCCTATGGAACTGATATCGATCTTGCCAGCAGGCTGATCAATGAAATTGTGCTGAAAGAACCGGACTTTGTTGATCAGAGAACGGAAAAAGATCATGAAGAGGGTGTCCCTGCGGTTAAGGTAGCAGTTACCGAATTCCTTGACAGCGGCATTGAACTGAGCTTCCGTGTCGCAGCCAGAGATCCTGGAAAAGCATACTGGCTTTCCAGCAATATCCGGAAAGAAATTCTGAAGAAATTCGATGAAAATCAGATTGTGATTCCATATCCGACCAGAATGGTTCTGAAAGGATGAAAGCACTTTCATCTCTTTTCCTCAGATTGTCTGATTCTCACTCAGTTTCAGCAAAGAACTGGTTGAAGAAAAAGATTCTTCTGTTAGTATAAGGGTAGAAGTATTCATATCAGAACGGAGTGAACTTATCATGATCCCTATGGAAGCTGGAGCTTATTTTCATGCACAGGAAAATGCTCATGGAGTTGCAGAAACCGATGGGGTTGTGGTGCGTAATCTGATCATTTTTGAGGTGGACTGAGCAGGTCCATCTTTTTTATCGGATCCGTTCGAATCCAGAAAAGAGGAGGTAATTCAATATGGATCAGGTGAATCAGGAATTCTTCGACGCAGCGGCCAGAGGAGACTTTGAAAAAGTCTGCGCCATGGTTTCCAAAGGCGCAAATGTCAATGTCACCAATGGCGATGGACGCACCGCACTGATGCGCAGTGCAAAGCGCGGCTATGCGGATATTGTTCGGTTCCTCATTGATAATGGTGCCGATCCGAGAGCCAGAGACAAGAACAACAAGACTGCATTGATGGGTGCCGCAAAAAAGGGACATCTTGATATCTGCAAGATGCTGGAACATGCTGGTGCGGATGTCAATGCGCATGATAATAAAGGACGTACTTCTCTGATGCGGGCAGCGCTGCTTGGCGAATCAGATGTCGTGAGCTATCTGATCAACAAAGGCGCAGATGTCAATGCAAGAGATGAACAGGGAAGAACTGCTCTGATGGAAGCAGTGAATGCATACAAGCAGGATGTCATCAGTGCGCTGATCGATGCTGGCGCAGATATCAATGCGGGCGACAATCGCGGCTGCACGGCTCTGATGCGGGCTGCTTACATCGGCTATCCGGAACTGGTGAAGTATCTGCTGGGCAAAGGCGCAGATAAGAATCAGAAAGACTATGACGGAAATCTTCCAATTCATTATGTCCGCAAGGAATGCCTTGCTGACCTGAAAGGTCTGCTGAAGACGGAGGAGTGAGAAGATGAAAGACTATCTTGCTTCTGCGGTACGCAATGTCACGGTCCTCGGCCATTCCGGAGCCGGCAAGAGTTCTGTGATTGAGGCTTGTCTCTATTTCACGAAAGCGATTGACCGTTATGGAAAGAACAATGACGGGACAACCGTTCTGAACTTTGATCCGGAAGAAGGCAAGCGCGGCACTTCGTGCTATTGTCATCTTGCGCCGGTGGAATGGAAAGACAAGAAGATCAACTTCATTGATACGCCAGGCTACATGGACTATGAAGGAGAAGAAGTGACAGGCCTTACTGTCGGCGACAATGCGCTGATTGTTGTCAGTGCGAAAGACGGAGTGGAGGCTGGAACAGAGCGGGCATGGAAGAATGCAGCGCTGCGCCGCAAGCTGCCTACGATCTTCTTCGTGAACAAACTGGATGATGATAATGCAGATTTCTCAAAGACCGTGGATGATCTGCGCGATAAGTTCGGCAAGTCGGTCATTCTGTTTGAACTTCCGATTATCAAGAACCGCAAGGTTATCGGATCAGTGAACATTCTTCGCAAGAAGGCATGGTACTATGACAAACGCGATGTTGCCCAGGAAGTCCCGGAAGAACTGAAAGACAAAGTAGAAGCATACTATCAGGAACTGGCGGAAGCCATTGCGATGACGGACGATGAACTGATGGAGAAGTTCTTCTCCGGAGAAGAGTTCGACCAGCATGAGCTTGCGAAAGGCCTGCGGATCGGCGTGAGATCCGGCGACATCCGTCCGGTCTACTGCGGCAGCGCAGAACTGCAGACCGGAATTGAGCGCCTGCTTGATCTGATCACGGAATACTTCCCGAGCTATGCCGAGAAGGGACGTGTGCATGCGCTCAATGCAAAGGGCGAGACGATTGACTTGGAGACGAATGAGAATGAAGCGCTCTCTGCCTTCGTGTTCAAGACCATCATCGACCCGTTTGTCGGAAAGATTTCTTATCTGAAGGTTCTCAGCGGCGTACTGAATTCGGACTCACAGGTTTACAATGCTCAGAAAGATACCACCGAGAAGGTATCCCAGGTGTATGTCGTCAATGGCAAGTATCAGCTCGGTGTCGGCAAGCTGTTTACCGGTGATATCGGCTGCGTGGTCAAGCTTTCTGCAACCCAGACGAATGATACTCTGTGCACGCTGTCGAAGGTTGTGCATTATCCGCCGATTGAATTCCCGAAGCCGATGCTCGGCTATGCAATCTGGCCGAAGACCAAGGCTGATGAAGACAAGATGTCTGTCGGCATCCGCAATATGTGCGAAGAAGATCATACGATCCGTCTGGACAAGAATGCTGAGACGCACGAACAGGTGCTCTATGGCATGGGCGACCAGCACATCGATCTGATTCTTTCCAAGCTGAAGTCGAAGTACAAGGTAGATGTCACGACTTCTGTTCCGACCGTCCAGTATCGGGAAACCATCCGCGGCAAAGCTGAAGCCCAGGGCAAATACAAGAAGCAGAATGGCGGTGCAGGTCAGTATGGCGATGTCTGGGTTCGCTTCGAACCGTGCGACAGCGAAGAAATGGTATTTGCCGAAGAAGTATTCGGCGGTGCTGTTCCGAAGCAGTACTTTCCTCCGACAGAACAGGGACTCAGAGACTGCATGCAGCACGGTCCGCTGGCTGGCTTCAAGGTAGTCGGAGTCAAGGCAACGCTCTATGATGGATCCTATCATCCGGTAGATTCCAAGGAAGTAGCCTTCAAGGAAGCAGCAAGGCTTGCTTACAATGCTGCGATGCCGAAGGCAAATCCGGTTCTGCTGGAGCCGATCTGCAAAGTCACGACCATTGCCCCGGAAGAATATACCGGTACGCTGATGGGAGACTTCACAAAGCGCAGAGGTCTGATTCTGGATATGCAGATGAACGAAGATGGCGATCAGGTCATCTCAGCAGAAGTTCCGATGGCAGAAATGCTGACATATGCCAACGAACTTCGCTCGATGACGCAGGGACGCGGTACTTATACCCTCGAGTTTGACCGCTACCAGGCAGCTCCGAAAGAAGTGGCTGATAAAGTCATTGCTGCGCAGAAGACGAAGAACCAGAAATAACAGAAACTGAAAAACAGTCTGCTTCCGCAGAGAGAACAGAAAACTCTCTGCGGATTTTTTCTGGATTTTCTCAATGAATCGTGTTCTCAGTGATGTGGTAAAAGATACGGAAGAAATTGTTGATGCTGCCCAAAAGCGTGCTTATCAATCTGTAAATGTACTTCTGATGCAGCGAAATTGGCTGATTGGAAGACGTATCGCAGAAGAGGAACTTTCCCAGAGCGGTCGGGCTGAATATGGTCTGGAAGTGATAAAATCTCTCGCAAAAAGTCTTACGAAGAGATATGGGCGCGGCTTCACAAAAAGTAATCTCTACAGGAGGGTGCTGAAAAAGTGCGGTTATCGAATAGCCGATTATACATCACCCATTAACCTATGAGCTGCTTGGACACGGATATCCAATCCAAAATGATAAG
>OMXA01000034.1 GCA_900314905.1 uncultured Erysipelotrichaceae bacterium | reverse complement strand
AGCTGCTTCCAGCACTGCATCGCTGGTTACCGTAGCACCGGATACCGTATCAACTCCGATACTGCCGGAATCCTTGATCTCCTTCGCCATCGCTTCCATTGCGGTGTCACCGATGCCCGGCGTCTCATCTTTGCCTTCAATCGCAACATCCGTGATCTTCGAATCAGTCAGCGTCAGCGTGACCTTGACCTCTCCGCCCTTCCCCTGTGCGGTTCCGGAATAGGTTCCCGAAACTCCGGAACCTCCGGAAGAACTCATCCTGCCGGACACCAGTGTGAACACCAGGCATACCGCCAGGACGATTGCTGTGATTACCAGAGAACGTTTGCTTTCCTTCTCCATATTCTTCCTCCCTCTCCTTTGCAGAACCAGTCTGCTTTGCACGTGAAATACTACCATTGAACCGCTGTTTCGTATACAGTTTTTACCTGGAAATCTGCAGAGAAATGCTAAGAAAAGATCAGAAGAAGCGCGATAGAAAATACTGGATTTCCGCTTCATCGCACTCAGGACAGATCCCTTCCAGAATACAATCTCCGATCCTGATTCATGCATGCGTTCCGAGGAGTCTTTGCATGGAAACCAAGGTGATATCAGCATTCAGAAACCAGTATATTTATTATAGTTTCCAAGAAACCAATAGATGGCCGGGATCATTTCCCGGCGCTCTCTTATTGCTCATAATATTAGCATGGATTTCGGCTTTCATAACTGAAAATAATCTTTTCTTTTTGCGGTGTCATGAAAGAGAAATATTTCTGATCTGAACCAGAAAATCCGGTGTTCCCGGTGATTCCTCCAAGAGGTGCAGAAATGTCGGCAGACGCCATACTGATGCGATCTTCATTCTTTTGATCAGGCGGTTTATTTCAGAACCCATTCCAGTCTCAGCAGCTCCCGTTTTCTCTCTACGCCTCCGGCATAACCGGTCAGTTCGCCATGAGCTCCAATCACGCGATGGCATGGAATGATGATGCTGATGCGATTGCGGCCGACTGCTCCTGCGACGGCTTGAGCAGACATTGATTCCGCTCCAGTTTCAGAAGCAATCCTTCTGGCAAGTTCCCCATAAGACACCGTCGTTCCGTAGGGAATCTCCAGAAGCTTCTTCCAGACAAGAATCTGAAAATCCGTTCCGGAAAGGTGCAGCTTCGGAGTAAAATCCGGCCTTTTCCCGGAAAAATACAGATCCAGCCATTTCCTGGCAGAGCGGATGTACTCGGTCTCTTTCCGTTCCGGATTGCAGAGACCTGACTGGTCATATTTCTGGCCTTGAAACCAGAGGCCGCACAATCCCTCTTCATCCGAGGCAATCGTCATCATGCCAATCGGAGACTGGTATTCCGTCATATACTGCATGATCTGTTCCTCCTCTTAGAAATCTGCCGTCTTTTTTGAACCCGGAAACTGAGATTATCATGGCATCTTCTGAAAGTACTATAGCAGGCTTGCTGAGCAGATTCTTCTTTTTTCTGCAAGCTGAGCACCTTCAGATCAAGCAGACTGAAAAGGCAGCAATCCTTCTTCAGGACTGCTGCCCGTATGACTGAATCAGCTGTTCCTGCGGCTGATTCAATCAATTGTGATATAGGTCTCCTTCGGTTCTTCCGGAACATTCTTGGAAATCGAGAGTCTCAGAACCCCGCCATCATAGGATGCCTTGATATCGGACTCTCTGACTCCCTCGCCGACATACCAGCTTCTGCTGCAGGAACCGCTGTAACGTTCCTGGCGGATCACATGACCCGCATTGTTCTTTTCTTCATGATCATGAGACTGATCTGCAGAAACAGTCAGGGTGCCATCCTTCAGACTGATGCGGATATTCTCTTTCTTGTATCCAGGAAGATCGATGGCAAGCTCATACGCCTGATCTGTCTCGGTCACATCTGTCCTCATCAGCGCATTACCGCTGAAGCTGCGGAACGGATGATCGAAGAAGTCATCCATCATATCAAACGGATCATAGCTTTCTCTTTTTGCTGGGTTGTATCTCATATCAGTATCTCCTTCTGAGATCTCTCTTGATCTCTTTACACTATCAGTTATATTCAGAAATCTAGCACTGTCAATACTTGAGTGCTAATTAATTATTTTAAATATCCACAAGATCTGATTCAGAATAATAAAAAAGACTGATATTTACGAAATATTGCGTGTTATCAGTCTTTCTTTACGAATGCGACAGAATCAGTATTTCGGTGCCACTTTCTTCAGCACGCCGTTATTCTCGAGACGCGGCCGGATCGCCAGATACAGGATCGTCGAGATGATGACTGCCAGAACTGCATTCACCGCAGTGGTGATCGCATTGAACTGAGCAAGTTTCATGGCAGCTTTTTCCGGGGCGCCGAGAATGACTGCTGTATAGAAGTAACCGAACAGCGGTTCCGCAACGCAGTTGAACATCATGCCGGCACCAGTCGACAGGATTGTCGCTCTGGTCAGCTTCCTGCCACCCAGCGTATTGATCTTGAACACTTTATGGGCAGTTGTTCCGGTAATGATTCCGATCATGAGCTTCAGAAGGATAGTCTTAGGCGCCACCGTGATATAGAGCGGATCCAGCACATCGCCGATGCCCATGCCGATTGCACCGGCAATCCCTCCCGGCAGTCCGCCCAGCAGCAGTGCCGCAAGAACATCAAACGTGTTGCCGAGATGGAATGCCGTATAGCCGCCCGGTGTCGGAATATTGATTTTCAGAAATGTGAAGGCAACGTATGCAAGTGCGGCAAACAAGCCGGTGACGCAGATCTTCAGAGTGCGATTCGAGTTCTTCGTATCCATATTCGTATCTCCCCTTTGCTGAGTATACGAACGAGTCTATCACAATCTGAATATGCAAGAATATCCAATTTCGAATATTTTTATATGACCAGATTAGAACAGAGACTGCTGCTCCGTGTGCCGGAACAAACTTGCCTGTTCCATTCTGGAAACCTGTTCGGAAACCGATTCAGACTCCACCGTCATCCTGGTCTGGCTTTCCGTATTGCGGACATTGCGCAGCTGAATCACGACATCAAACGAATTGGCGATATCCTGGGATGTGATATGCGTGAAAGCGATGAGCTGAATATGCAGTGTCTGCACGATCTGCACAAGCGGACGCACCAGATGCAGGGAAGAAACCGATGCGAACGGATTGTCGCAGATGACTGTTTCATAGCTTTCATTCCGCCCGTCACCATCAAACTCCGCGTTGTCATTCTGAATATATGCCATCAGAGAAGCAATGACGATGAAGCAGCTCAGGGAATGTTCTCCGCCGGAATTCGAGCGGCAGGCACGATCCCAGTCCATAAGCCTGCTGTTAGCAGAGATTTTCTCGAACTTATAGATCTTCACCGGAATATGATCTCTCTGCAGGTAGGCATTGATCAGTTTTCTCGGGTCCATTCTCGCATCCCGAAGATCGGTGTACTGCTTCCGGTCTTCGCTGATTGCAGAAAGATCACGGACCGTCTGTTCCAGATAGTTCGTCAGACGTTCTGCGGAATGATCATCGGTTTCCGGCAGGTCAAATCTCAGCAATGCGATCGGCTGGCTCTTTCCTTCTACCCGGACACGGGACCGTCTGGATACCTGCTCGATGCCATCCAGAACCGCTTCCGTTCTGCGGATCACTTCCCTGAACAGAGAATCCCGGTCATGGTCATAGCTGCTGAGATCCGTATTCAGCCGATCCAGACATTGCGCAAGCGTATGTTCCTTCTGGTTCAGCATCTCTGCAAGCGCATTGAGATCTTCTATGGAAATCCGATTGTCAGAAAGGCGTCTCGAGTCTGCAAACACCTTGTCGAAGAACGGATCCTGTGCACAGTATTTCTTCTGCTGTGCTTCCCTTTCATCGCTGAACACAGACAATGCATGCTCCAGGGAAGTCAGCTTTTCACTGACTGCATCAAGCAGCAGTCCGCACTGATCGCTCAGATGCTTCGGATCTGCTTCGAATGGTTCTTCCGTCACAGGTAGCTGCGGTTCCCGGTCTCTGATCCGATTCATGACATCCTGCGATTCCTTGCCAAGGCTCTCCCATTCCTTCTGTTCTCTCAGGTCAGATTCCTTTTCCTTCTTCAGATCAAGCAGCCGTTCTTCAAACCGTCCGAGAATCTGTTCCGGTTCCAGAGCCGCTTCCAGATCGTACTTTGCCAGTTTCGTTTCTGCATCCTCTTTCCTGGTCTGCACCCTTTCAACTTTTCTCTGTGCTCTGATGTATTCCTGATTAAGAGCCTTCCACTCCTTTTCTTTTTCTGCTTGCTTCTGACGCAATCGTGACGTTTCCCCCGGATCATAAGGATGAGCCCGGCACTCGCCTACTTCGATGGCAAGTTCCCGGAACTTCTGTTCCGTCTCTTTCCGTTCCGTCTGCTTCTGTTCCAGTTCTTCCAGAAGCGACTGCTTTTCCAGATCCAGCACTTTCTGCTCTTCCTGATACTGAACTTTCAGGGCTTCCAGACTTCCGGGAATCACTTCTGAAACCGGCGCATCCATATATGCTGCAGCATCAAGCTCCTTCTGCGCGCGATCTCTTTTCAGATGATTCTGCTTTGATTCCAGATCCCGGATCTGGCTCTCTGCCTTGCGGATCTCATCCTCCAGCTCAGAGCACCTGCGATCCAGCATCTCCAGCTGCCGCGAAATGGTATCCAGGCGATTCAGCTGGCTGGTATACTTCTGATCTTCTTCCAGCATCGCCTGAAACTGCTTCAGGTGCTCCTCAGCAATCGAGAGTGCCTGCTGAGCAGGATAGCGTCTTTCTGCCAGGGCATTCTGTTCCTTCCGGAGCTTCTCTTCCTGTCCATCCAGCGCGGAAAGAGCCTCCTCATGGCGAACAAGTGCCTGCTTCAGTGCTTCCAGCTTTGCCGCCTGTTCTGTCTCATACGAAGACGTGTAATGAAAGTTCTCTGCGATCTTCAGTGCTTCCCGGTCCGCATTCACCTGCCGGTTCAGATCTTTCTGCATCTCTTCCAGGAGGCGGCAGCTTTCCTTTTTCTTTTCCAGATACTTCTGCCGGGAGGAATCCCTGAGCAGTGCTTTCTCATAGCTGTTCCAGAATGCCTTGCCCTGCAGTTCCAGAATCGATCCGGTTTCCGTGCCAGACTCCCCATTTCTGAGATCATCATACCGGAAGAGAGGAATCACGCGATCCAGAAACAGATCTTCCGGATCAATCTCCTGAAGCCGTTTCCATTCCGAAGTATCCATGAGAATTCCATACGGCAGCAGAGGATGATCTTTCAGCAGATCTTCAGAACCCTGATGATCCTTCAGAAACTGCTCGCCAGTCTGAAAAGCAATCTCATTGCGCTTCAGAAAAGAAGAAAAGGATTCCGGGATACAGGAAACCCCCTTCTCAATCGATGCAATCAGCTGCTTCAGAAGACCAAGGGAAAAATCCGTCTCCTGCAGATGAATCTGATGCGAATGATAGAGATCAGTCAGTACCGGAAGCAGTTCTCCGGAATAAAGCGTCTGGTCTGATATTTCATTGGAACGAAAGAAGTTCAGCAGCTGCTCTTTCCGGTCCAGAAAGGATTGGTAATTCTTCTGTTCTTCCATCTGAGCGTGCTGATCAGCTTCTTTCCGGACCCGTTCTGCGGCTTGCTTCTGCTTCAGATCATCAAGCTCCGAAGGGATTTCAGAAAGGCGTTTCTGAATCGCATCCGCATTCTGCTTCGCCTGTGCAATCCGCAGACTCAGAATCCGTCCCGCAGCTTTCGCATCTTCTTCATTGTAGCCGCCAGCCAGCGTGCGATTGAGTTCCATGCCAAGGTTCAGTACTGCAAAGAGCTCCTTTTCTCTTCTCTCCGCAATGCCGGTTTCCACCTTCAGAGCAGTCTCTTCTTCCTTCAGTGCTTTCTGCTGTTTCTTCTGCTTTGCAAGGTCTTTTTCGTTCCGGTCTGCCAGAGCAGTGATCTCTGTCTGCTGCTTTGCACAAGCATCCAGGATTTCCTGATTCTGCTGAAGTTCAGCTTCATAAGCAAGTTTCAGAGAATACTGCAATGCCTCCAGATGCGCCTGACGCTCATCTTCAGAAAAGCCCTGCTGTTTCTGCTGAAGACCGCGGATGATTCCGGAAAGCCGATCCAGTTTCCGAAGATGCTCTGTTCCTTCTGAAACCTTTGCCTCATGTTCATAGGATTCCTTTTCCTGATCCAGTTCCTGCTGCTGCTTCTCAAGAGAATCAGAGACAGCCTGCGCCTTGCAAAGTGCCTCCTCTGCTTCATACCATTCTGCAGAAGCCTGTTCCTGGCGGATATGAAGCTCCCGCCCCTCTGCTTCTTCCAGTCTCTGCAGGACTTCTTCCAGACGGATTCCGCTTTCCTCGTTCAGATTCCTTGCCGCATCCAGGAAGCCTGAAAGGGAGCTCAGAGCCTGATCGCGTTCTGACGCCGCACTGCAGCATGCCTGCAGACGATCCATCAGCACCGGTTCTTCGCCAAGATAGCTGCTGACGAGATCTCTCAGCTTCAGCATCTTCTTCTGTTCTGCTGACTTCTGAACAAGACTGTCAAGATTCTTCAGAGTGCTGGAAGGACCACCTTCCTTCTCATCCAGATGAGCCTCGATCTTCGGAATCAGATACCGGTCAAGCAGCGTATCTCCGGTTCTGGTCTTTTCCAGTACATCCTTGAACGGATCTTCGCCGCTGATCAGCTGACGGATCAGAGTCGCCCAGTTCTCTGCAGAAATATGAAAGCTCTTCAGGTCCTTCCGGTATCGTCCCGCTTCGTCCCTGGAATAGATCCAGGCCTCTGGCGAACGGCCGCACACCGTGCGGAATGCCTGCCTGGCATCTGCAAAGGATGACACCGCGAGGTGTCTTCCATCAATCCGGATATTCGGAAGATCATGGAGTTCAAGCTGTTCGGGATCATGGCTCAGAAAACAGAAGTAATTGACGGAGGCATTATCTTCTTCGCTGACTCCCTGCTTCATGAGCACGGTGCCGCTGAGCAGATAGTCCGCTTCTTCCTTCGTGTCCAGCAGCCACTCCACGGCAACGGTTGCGGGTTTCGTATTCAGGTAGTCAGAAATCGGGTTTGAACTGATGGTCGTGCCCGGCCAGACCGCCTGATAGATCAGACGTTCGAGAACTGACTTTCCGCCGCCGTTTTCCAGACGGATTTCCGCATTCTGCCCGCCATGGAAATCCAGGGTCAGATCATCAATCCGCTGTCTTCCCCATGAAAAGTTCACAAGCCGGATCCGGTTAATTCTCGGCATCAGACTCACCTCCGCTCATCTCATCAAAGATCTGATGAATCTCCTGGACCCGATCGCTGTCCAGATAATCGTAAATGAACTTGTCATGAAGCGTTCTGGTCGGGCGGTATTCATCCTCAGCCTTCATCAGAAGACCATGGGAGATCATCTGATTCAGGGCGCTGCGGATAATTCCCGCCTTGGAAGAACGGGAGTTTTCTTCCTCTGCCATGCGATTCTGCCAAGTCTCTGCAACCAGTTCGAAATTCATTTCCGAAGAAGCGTCTATTTCGCTGACTGCAGCTCCGGTTTTCCTGAGCCGCTCGAACAGTGCATCCACATCCTTCAGCAGCTCTTCCATCCGGATAAAGGTGCGCACGGTCGGATCTGCAGCATTCTTCCCATGATAGAACTCCCAGCATAGATACATCTGGACATACGACACCGTCAGAGCATCAATGGCTCTGGCGGAAGGAGAAAGATCCTCCCGGTATTCGTGCATGCTGAAGCCAAGCGTGGTATTCTCCATGCTCGGAATCAGATAAAGACGATCCTGCACTTTCAGAAGGCGGAACGAAAGCTCCTGTTCGAACACCTCCAGAAGATCATGGATGTCTTTCTGCTGGGAAAGATCAAAAAGCTCGGGCTGATCTGCTCTTGAGATCATGCCTTTATGATCCAGCAGCGTTCGGAATATTCTGAGCGCAGAATGAAGTTCATTGCGGTCATCTGTCATGATTCAGCTTCCTTTCCATTTCCGGAACAATCCGGATCCGGCTCATTCCGTAAATCTGCTTCGGTTCATCCGCATCGGGATCATAGAATTCAAAGAGATCTTCTCCATCTTCACTGCTGACGGAAAGGCTGCGGATCCCATGAAACTCAGGATCCTGTTCCTTCAGCCGGCGCAGCGTTTCATTCAGACTGAAATCCTTTCCCGGCGCTTCATTGATTTCAGAATTCTCCTCCAGTCTGACTTCTCCTATTGCATAGAGATTCAGAAACATCAGGAAACAGGACTTGTCATTGTGGCTGCCAGGATAATCTTCCTGCAGCTCTTCTTCATACCAGCGGATAAATCCGGAAACCGCAAAGCCCTCCGGGTGCATTGCGCAGTAATCCAGCAGCCTGCCGAATACCATCGCGTACTGTTCAGAGACTGCTTCAATCTCTGCTTTCTCATCACTGCTGTCATAGGTCTCTTCCACATCCAGAATCAGATCGCTGCGATCCTCTGCGCGAAATTTCTTTTCCGGCCGATACAGCATCAGCAGATCGAACACCTTTTCTACCTCCGGTTCATACAAAGGCCTGATCAGCCGGCGGTATCCATCCGCCATCGCATTTCCGCTGATCCTGGCGAAGGAATCGATGACTTCCTTGCCGAAGTCGTAGCGCCGGATCGGTGAAATCGAAAGATTGTCCTCCAGCATTTCCTGATAGAGGCTGCTGATGGAATAACGCCGTTCGAGCAGCTTCCCCTCTTCGCCGGTGATGATCGCAAGCATATCTGCCATCTCAGTGAGATAGCAGAGATTCTGAGCAGCTTCTTCGTCCGCATGGAAATGCGTCTGCAGGTTCCTGCTCAGCTCCGCCCGGAACTTTTCGACAAGCACAATCGTCTCATCCGTCAGCTTCTTCTCTTCATCCAGATTCTCATAGTAGGAACTGATCATCTTCGAGTACTCTTTCCGGCCGATGCTGGCAACGTCCTGACGCACACGCATCGTGAAGTCGAGGAACCGCTGTTCTTCTCTCCTGAGAATATTCAGACACTGCCGGCATTGATCTTTAGACTCCCGGAAATTGCGATGCTCGAGTTTCCTCTGCATGATCAGCATGCTCACCCAGCCATCATATTCCGCATCTACTTCCCGGGTGCGCAGCAGGAAATCATAGCCCTGCTCCGTCAGCCGGTAGAAGATGATCCCATTCTGAATCGAATCTTCAATCAGGCGAACTGAATGTTCTTTCCAGACCTGCTTGTCGGTATCGTAGATTGGATACTGAAGAATCCTGCCATCATTCTGCAGAATATCCCGGACCATATAAACAGCCAGCGAATGAATCTGAACGTCTGTGAATTCATATCCGTACATCCGGCAGTCTTCCCTCAGGAAAGCCGCAATGTCCTCTAATGGCGTTCCATCCATTGAAGACAGTGAGGAGTCCATGATGAACAGCAGCAGATCATAGAACATCGCATCCAGGCGGCCTTCAGCAAACCACCCTTCAATCTCCATATTCCTTCCCTGCCGATTCAGGATGGATTCTGCACAGTACCCAAGCAGCACCCGCTGCTCACAGCCTTTCTGAAATTCTCTCATCCAAGCAGCCTCCGTACTTCCGCCCGGTTCAGGATTTCCTGGGGAATCCGTTTTTCTCTGTCCAGAACCATCCGGATCCTTTCCTGATCCGTTCCCGAAAAGAACTTCAGAAAAGAGGGATCATAGGTTCTATCACGATGATCTTCGGTATCCTCTGCTTCCGAAAGGTCTTCCGGAGCCCGGCGGATCATCTCCAGATATAATTCCGTGAATGGCTGAATCGAAAGATCACGATTCGCCTCACAGAAACGCGAGTAGATATTGATTCCAGCCCGGTCGATATCCCCGCAGTAGAGAACCTTCTGATCCGCTCTGCCGCAATCGGCCAGAAACGCCTGCAGGCTGCCGCTCGGGTCTCTGACTGCGACCTTGTTTCCTTCTCCGTAGATGACCAATGAGAAATGATGGCCGAGGAACCTCATTCCTGGTTTCAGCTGTGAAGAGATGGAATCCCATGGATCCCGGTTCTCCAGAACGAGGATCTCTTCTCCCTCAGAATCCGTTTCTCTTGCAAAGAATGGTTCGAACGTGCCTCTGCAGTTCAGTTCCTGATCCGAAAGCGGAATCGCAGAACGATGCTGCTCCAGATACTTCTCATTGCCGAAGATCGCATAGCTTCGCTCTTTGACGGTCAGAAGACCATCCGGATCTGACAGCTCCTGCTTATGGGTTTCAAGATATCTGCTGAGCTTCAGGATCTCCGGTTCCATCTTTTCATAGTCTGCAAGATGACTGAGATAGAAACCGATCAGCGATGGATGCAGCTGAAGGATTCTCTCTTTCTCAGCAGTCCGATCTTTCACCGTTCTGATTTTCTGATAACGAGCATAGAAAGAAGGAGTAAACGCAACCCGTCCGGATGAACGGATCGGCCGGATCAGCCCGGCTTCTTCCCAGTCTGAAAGAACAGAAGCTGTTTCTTCATAGCTCAGGCCAAATGCCTTCATGACATCCTGGTAGCTGAATTTTGAAGCCGTGATCAAGGAAAGGTCATAACTCATAGACTTCTTTATTCTATCATGCCATAGAAAAAGTACGTGCCTTTCCAGGAAGGCGCGTACTTCTGAGACATTCTACTGAATTTTCTGAAAAGCCGATTTCGGCAGATGGCATACCGGGCAGGTCCACGTATCCGGAACTTTCTCCCATGGCGTTCCCGCCGGAACTCCGTGTTCCGGATCTCCTTCTGCAGGATCATAGATATACCCGCATGGGCAGCGGTATTTCTCAGCTGCCGGCTTTTCTGCTGAAGCGTCCGGCTTCTCCAGCAGCGCAGAAACCATTGCCGGAATTGCCGCAAATTCTGCTTCTTCCGGATTCCAGTAAGACTTGATTTCCGGAGTGACTACCGAGAATCCTGCTTCCGTCATAGACTGGCGCAGAACTTTGTTTCCCTCGCCGGACCAGCCATAGCATCCGAACACTGCCGCTTTCTTGCCCTTCATTTTCAGGCTCTTCACATAATACAGCCAGTACGCAACCGAAGCCAGAACGCCGTTCAGAATCGTCGGCGAACCGACTGCGACTGCCTTGGAGCGGAATACTTCATAGGCAATATCATCCTTTGCATCATGATCTACGTTCATGACCTTCACGATGGTGTCCGGAGACTGTCTGTGGACTTCATCGGCAATGGCATGGGCAATCTTTTCAGTGCCATGCCACATCGTTCCGTATACAACCGTGATCTGGTCTTCCTGATACGGCCCTGCCCATTCTGCATATGCATCGATGATTTCATTGATCTCTCTGCGCCAGATTGCACCATGGCTCGGGGCGATCATCTCAATCGGGAGATTCATCGCCTTGAGCTCCCTGATTTTGCGGGCTGCCATCGGAGCAAACGGATTCACGATGTTGACATAATATCGCATCGCTTCTTTCCAGAGCGTTTCGTGATCGGCATAGTCATCGAACATCTCTTCCAGTGCATAGTGCTGACCGAAAGCATCCATCGAGAACAGGATATTATCTCCAGTCAGGAACGTTGCCATGGAATCCGGCCAGTGCAGGAAGGTCATCTCAATGAAAATCAGCTTCTTTCCATTGCCGATCTCCAGTTCATCCCCGGTTTTGACGGTATGGAAATTCCAGCCATGCTTGCCATACTGCCCTTCCAGAGATTTCACTGCATTGGCTGTGCAGTAGATCGGAGTATCAGGAATCTCTCTCATCAGCGCCGGAAGGCTGCCGGAATGGTCGCACTCACCATGCTGGATCACAATGGCATCGATGCTGGAAAGATCAATCTCAGACTTCAGATTTTCAATGAAATCGATCTGGTGCGGTGCCCATACCGTATCCATCAGAATCGTCTTCTCTTCCTGAATCAGATAGGCATTCTGAGAGCTGCCGCTGTGAATCGTGAAGTCATCTCCATGAAATTTCTGCAGATCCCAGTCGAGATAGCCGACCCAGGAAACATTGTTTTTTACTGTCTTCTTCATATTTTCCGCTCCTTACCACGTAAAAGTATATCTGTTTCTGATGCATAGGGAAGCAGAATGATTCCTGTTTTCAGAATAAAAAAAAAAAAAAAAAGCTTCCTCGGTTAAGAGGAAGCCTCACTGCCTGAAATTCAGTCAGCAGTCGGAGCACCGAACTGGATCGGTGTTGCGCCTGTCATATCGTCTTCAGCGATCAGCATGATCGGAGCAACTTCATAGGACAGGGTGGTGAAGGAAGCGTTGTAGCCGGATTCCGTTGTGAATTCCAGCGTGAAGGATCCGACTTTGCCATCTTCGCCGATCAGACCATCCGGTACGGAATCGAACGTGACTTCCTGAGAGCCGCCGTTGACAGCTGCGCCATCAGTGCCGGAGATCAGGTTGTCGCCCTTGTCAGAAGATCCGGTAGGATACAGATAGAGCTCAGTGACATTCTCACCGGTCTCGTTGTAGATCGTGTAATCAGCAGCTGTGGTCTGGAATGCGATCGGGGTAGCGCCCGTCAGAGCATCTTCAGCAAGCAGCGTGATCGGAGCAGTCTCAATGGACAGCGTGGTGAAGGAAGCGTTGTAGCCGGATTCCGTTGTGAATTCGAGGGTCAGCTTCGTGTCAGCAGCTGCATCGCCAGCATCATAGGTGAGCTTCGTTGCATGAGCATTCATGAAGCCGTGGTCGCCAGCGAGGTTGTCGCCCTTTTCAGAAGAATCCGTCGGATACAGATAAAGTTCCGTTACGGTTTCGCCGGTCTAGTTGTACAGCGTGTACTCGCCGACCGTCTGTACTGCTTCTTCCGTAGCGGCTGCAGATTCCTCAGCGGCTGCGGTGCTTGCTGCAGCAGCTGTAGAAGCGGCAGCAGTAGCAGAAGCGGTGCTGGAGCTGCATCCTGCAAGCAGGGCAGCAGCGCACATCAGTGCAAATGCCTTTTTCATAGTAAATCTTTCCTCCATTTCCTGCCACTTTCCGGCAGGTATTGTTTATGTTAAGCGTATTCACAAGTTTTTTATAGTACAATCGGGTATATTGTTAGCACAAACGAGTATGAGCAGAATGAAGCAGAAGTCATTTGAAGAACTGCTGGACGCCGCATCCGGAAGCGCTCAGAACAAAATGGTGAACCTTGCAGTTCCCTATGTCCATCCGGATCTTGAAATTTATCTTGCAGACCGTGTCCTGCCTGCGGGAAATGATCTATGCATGAACATGCATTATCATGATGATTTTGAGTGGTGCAGAGTCCTCAAAGGCACGGTATATTACCGGATTCTCAGGAAGACGATTGCGGTTGAGGCAGGAGAAACGCTGTTCATCAATTCAAAAGTCCCGCATTGTTTCTGCGGGACGAAGGATTGTGCATCGCATTATGAAATCATGCTTGGAAAACCGCATGCAGTTTCCTCAGGATATCTCGATCGCGAATTAGAAGGTCTGATCCGCGACGACCGATTCCCGTTTCACATCTCTCAGCCGATCAGCCAGGTATATTCAGAAGATCTCGATGAAATGCTGAGCCTCTGCAGAAAAAAGCCGCCGGAATATGAATTTGATCTGGCGGCGTGCTGGCTGAAGATGCTGCGGCAGATCATCCGGATCCGGAACAATGAGCAGGAAACCAGTGAGCCGATCCGCAATCATGATATGGATGTGCTCAGGGAGATGCTTGCCTTTATCGGAGAAAACTACACCAGAGATCTGACCCTGAACGAGATTGCCAGGGCAGGCGGAATCTCGCGTTCCAAATGCACGAAGGTCTTCCGTTCCATTCTGAACCTTTCCCCATCTGAATTTCTGCAGCGCTTTCGGCTCAAGCAGGCCGCTGCGCTGGTCAGGAAAACAGATCTCAGGATTTCAGAGATCTCTTCGTCCTGCGGATTCAACCAGCAGAGCTATTTCAACCGGGTATTTCTCAGACAATTCGGTGTCACCCCAAGTGAAATGAGAAAGCAGACCAGAGACTCTGCCTCAGTCCGAGGAACGGATCTTGCGTATGATATAGCGGACAATCAGCAGAACACTGACCGATAGCGCTGCCGCAAATCCGATAAAGCCAAGAGCCGGGATTCCCATGATCTCAGGTTCCATATCCGTCGTGCAGATAATGCTGGAGCTGATCAGGAGAGCTGCCACGCAGATGCCGATGACGAAATTGCGCACGGAAGAAGCCAGCACCTCCGTGAAGTTCTCTGTCGAGCGCAGGTTGATATTCATCAGTCCCTGCCCTTGCATATATTCTTTCAGCGCATCGACGATGAGAGAAGGAATTTCAATTCCTTTTGCCGATGCCCGGTAGATTGCCCGGGTATTTTTTGACAGCTCACGCTTCCAGTCCAGGTTTTCCAGATATTCATCGGTAATCCGGTTGGACGCAATCTCCATCATATTGATATCCGGACTGATCGCAGCAAGCACGCCTTCCATATCTGCAAGTCCCCGGCACAGCATGGTCATGCCATGCGGCATGCGGATGCGGTTCTTCTTCATGATCTCCATCAGAGCCTGCATCTCCTCCGCAATCGAGACTGCCCCGAAGGAAGCAGTGCCGAACTGCTCCAGAAATGCCTTGAGGTCCTGATAAAGTCTGCCCCGGTCAGGAGTTCCTCTGAATTCGCCGATCTCAAGCACGGCATTTTCCACCATTGTGACATCATGCAGGGCGATGCCGCGGACACCGCGGATCATGATCCTGCGGTCATGGTCATTGAGCCTGCCCATCATGCCCATGTCGATCCAGACGATCTTTCCATCCAGAATCTTGACATTGCCCGGATGCGGATCAGCATGGAAGAACCCGTCTTCCATGACCTGCTTGATGAAGCTGTTGACGAATTTCTTCCCGATCTCGTCCAGATCATATCCGTTTTTCTTCAGGTCCTTCACGTCGCTGATCGGCCAGCCGCCGATATACTCCATGACTAATACCCGGCTTGTGCAGAGGCTGCGGTAAAGCTCCGGAACCCGGACATATGCCACATCCTTATTATTGCGGGCAAACTCCTCCATATTGGAGGCTTCCTTGAGAAAGTCCATCTCTTCCTGGGCGACGGACCACATCTCCTCCAGAACCTCGTCCAGGTCCACCATATTGCGCAGATCGCCCAGCGGAATCAGCGGAATCAGCTTATGAAGCAGGCGGATATCCTGCATCATCGTATTATAGATCCCCTTGCGCTGAACCTTGATGATGACATCCTCGCCGCTCTTCAGCCTTGCCCGATGCACCTGAGCGATCGAGGCAGAACCAAGAGGCTTTTCTTCGATCACATCAAAATACTCCCGCCAGTCCTGGCGGAAGGAATTGTTCAGCACTTCCTCTACGGTTTCAAAAGGCATCGGGGTCACATCGCTGCTGAGCTTCATCAGCTCCTCGCAGTATTCCTTCGGCAGAATATCGGAATGCAGCGACATGATCTGCCCGAGCTTGATATAGGTCGGACCGAGTTCCTCCATGATCACCCTGAGTTTCTCCGGCGTAACGCCGCGGGTGATATGGTTCCGGCTCAGAACCTGCCTGATTTCCCGCAGACGGCTCCCGTTATCGCGAGTTTCGGTCTGCTTCGGCATGCGTCACTTCGCTTCTGTTTCTGATTCTTCCGGATCCAGGAGCTTCTTCAGCTTTTCTCTATCCTCTGCGGAAAGATTCTTCACGTAGTCTTCGACGCTTTCCTTTTCTGCTTCCTTCTCAGCGGAAGCTTCCTGGGCTTTATGCCTGAGCTCCTGGTTCAGGGCTTTGCCCTGTTCGACGGTCATTTCCCCCTTGCGGATCAGGGTGTCTACCATCTCGCTGCCCTTTTCGGCAGTCAGCGCTGCGGCACCGACACTGGCCAGCAGCAGGTTCTTGAAAAGATCTTTTGTTTCCATGAAAATGATCCTCCTGTCAAGAGACGATGCTCTTTCTGATTTCAGTTTAGAAGAACTTATGGGAAGTTGGAAGAGCCAGATTCATGCAATCATGCTATTCTGTCTATTTTTCATGGATTGCAGCGGCCGCAGGGCACATATCCTTCTGCAATCAGCGTGCTGCGAAGGCCCGTAAAGTCCTGAGCGTTCTCTGCATTCATCTCTGAAACACTGCGGCACCAGGGATAATGAAACCGGTGCGTATTCGTGTTCAGCACATAGTTCATGACCGGATCTTTGCTTTCTTCCGGTTCCTCTTCAGGATGGCTGCTGCCATCTGAATAGTCAATGATGACACCAGGCTGAACGTTATAGCAATAGACGCAGAAAGAAAAGCCAGCGCCTGCATCTTCGACCGATTCTGCTTCCATCAGAACGCCGGAAGCCAGGAGGTTGTCTCCTTCAAATACCGGTGTCACCCGGTAAAGCACATGATTCTTCGAAGAGCGGATATAGTCTGCGGTCTCATTCTCATATGGGAGCATCCCTTGCGTATTCAGATAGCGGGTACCGGTAATCAGATTCCGTTCTTCGGCATTGACGCCAGAAAGTTCATAGGCAATCAGATGGCAGCGGTTGTACAGATACTGCCCCTCAACGACGTCATACTTCACCAGATGCCAGCCGCTCGGCCGGATCATGCCGATCGAGCCGCGCGGCTCAGAAGGAAGGGTCTTCGGTCCCAGCCGTTCCATAGCAGCCCCTGCCCTGCCCAGATGATCCAGTTCAGAAAATGGTTCCGGGGGATCTTCTGCCCGTTCTGCATCCGTGAAATACGGAACATTGCCATGCACGATGACTGACGCTTCGCCTGCATAGGCAGGAAATGAAGCAGGATCAGCGGTTTCCTCAGGAACTGACGGACGCGCGGATAGAGACTTGACGCCAGGAATGATCTGTTCTGCATCGCAGCCTTCCGCAAGAAGTGCTGCCAACAGAACGGTCAGAAGTATTCTCTTCATTCCTGTTTCCAGCCATCCTCCTGATGCATGCATTTCCGCAGATGATCCCGCAGACCCTTATCCGTGCAATAGACATAGCAGCCCTTCATGCCGCGGGTCATCAGCGTCCGATAGGTATTCTTGATGATCTCATCGCTGAGCTTCTCTGCCTGTTCAGGATGTTTCCTGGCCAGAGTCTTCATGCCCCGGATGGACTTATCATCTCTGGAACGTTTCCGGAAGTCCGTGATGACCTTTCCGTCTTCATAGCGCATATCATCGCCGATGATGACGCCGACATAGTCAAACTCCAGACCCTGGCACGTATGAATGCAGCCGCATTCATTGACAGAGTCCGGATCAGTCGCCCAGATGCCATTTTCAAAGTTCCATGACATCTCGAAGCTGCCGATTCTGATGTCCTTATAATCCGGATCATTCCGTTCCTTCTTCGGCCAGTCCCAGCAATAGCCTGCGGTGATTCTTGCCCGATTGGAAATCCGGTTCTTTTCGAAAATGCGATCACGCATCTCTTCCGGAGTATCAAACACTTCAAAGTCATAATCGATGCCGTCCAGATCGAGGAGTGCGGTATCGCGGATTCCGAGCGTACGATCAATCCAGGCCAGATAGCCATCCGAACCATTGCAGCGGAATTGCGAGCTGAGGCTAAGCTCCGTCACTTCGGAATGCAGCGCAGCCGCCCATCGATGGATTTCATCGGCAGAGCCGATATCCTGCATCGTGACCCGCTGCTCTTCATCCAGGAAGAACACGGAGCACCTGGACGCCCGGATGAGCTCCATGATCTGATTGATGCCGAGATTTCCGTAGATCCCGGACTTTTCCCTCAGACGATGGGCTTCATCGGCCAGGATCGTATCTAGGAGATTCTCTTCGGTCTGATAGAAGCTGTCGCTGCTGAGGAACAGATTATCCACGGAACTCTTCTGACCTTTTCCTTTCAGAGCCTGCAGATAGACCTTGCGAGGAGCGCTGTTCCTGGTCACATAGCGGACCAGCTGCCCTTTCTGCGTAAGAGCGGCAAGCAGGTTCACGGCCACGACGGTCTTGCCCGTTCCAGGTCCGCCCTTCACGATCACCGTGCGCTTCTTTCCGTCTTCCCGGCATTGTTCTGAAATCCTGGCAATGGTATCAAATGCAACTTTCTGATCATCAATCAGGACAAATTCTTTTCTGCCTGCCACCATGCCGCTGATCGCATCCTGAAGGCGCCTGGAGGGACGGAGCTTTCCATGATCGATGCGGTACATGACATTGGAATCATCTCCCTTCACAATGCAGGAGCGGATATAGTTCTGAAGATCCCGGGCTTCTTTCTTATCGAAAGCCGGAGCTTCTTCTTCATAGATCTGATACTGCGGCTCATCGAGCGGATCATGGGCAAGACTGCGCTCATAGTTATGCAGCCAGGCACATGGCTTCAGAGATATCTCATCATCCTGGACGGTCTGATTGTAGTCGCGGATCAGAGAAGCATAGCTCCATGCCTGATAACTCGGATGCACAACCCGGCGGAGAGCTTTGCCGGTATAGGTCTCGACGAGTGCTTCGGTTCCCGGCACTGCATTCAGAGAAGACCACTGCTTGAGCTCAATAATCACAGCGGAGGCCTTTCCTTCTGCATCATAGCCGGAAATGATGAAATCCACGCGCTTGGCGGTTTCCGGAATATTGTATTCAATTGCTACACCGGCATTCTCCGGAATGGATGGCTCCCTCAGCACATTTGCCATGAACTGCAGCGAGTTCTGCCAGGAAGCGATTTCAGCTTTCCCGCTTTTCCGATGCAGTCTTTTTTCGATGGTCTTTTCCAGCTGGCTGGCGATGCTCTGATTCAGCACATCTTCCAGAAACCTGGATTTCACGCAATCATAGATAATCATTCTGCCCCTCCGCAGATTCACTTCTTCCTGTAATTCTACCTCAGAATGCCCTGCTGAAAAAAGCCGGAGCAAGCCCCGGCTGATTCAGTTCTGAAATACGATATTCACTTTGTAAGCAGGAGAAACCTGCGATACCAGCGGCTGATACGTCTCCCACGCACTCAGCAAGGCAAACCGATCTGCCTGCTCGAAGCAATCCTGCTCCCTGAGACGCTGCGTGAGCTTTTCCGTCGCTTCTGTCTCAAACGCCTTTGTCTGCTCTGCAGTCAGCTGAATCTCGCCGAAGGCAAGCCAGCCCTTTTCCGTATCCCCGATCACGGTCTTTGCGGGATCGAACGTCACCTGATGAAGCTCTGCTCTTGGAATGGCAATCGTCAGCGTGAAGGTATCTTCATCCAGGCTGATCGAAGAAGCAGTGACTTTGCCAAGATCAATCGTGTACTGCCCGGTTCCGTAAATCGTCTCATTCTGAACCTTGGTGAAGACATCCCAGCTGAAGAGCCCTGCCTGCGTGATCGTTGTCGGCACAGATACTTCCTGTTCGTCGACAATCAGCAGCTGCTGCTGTTTCGCCGCCCCAAGCACCGCGTCTTCAAAATCAGCAGCCTTATATCCGAATGGGCCATGATTGTCCAGCGTCAGATCATGATCTTCCACCCTAGACGTTTCCGGATTCTTCGGAAACAGCGAAATTCTTCCGGCTGCGAATACTGCTGCCGCACAGACTGCTGCCGTCACAAGCACCATCCTGATCTGGTTCGTATGGGAAGCGTGCTTCACGCCCTTCTCCGCTGCTTTCTCCACAAGGGATGCCAGCTGCTTCTGTTCTTCTTCGGTCATATTCATGTTATAGGCGCGGATACCCCGTCCATAGCTGTTAAGCTTGGGCGGGGAGGAAGTGCCATCCTCCTTCCTTTTTAATGCATGTCAGATCAGTCGCCTTAACTGATTTCCCTGTGTCTAGAATTACGCGAGCCCCTTTGCAATGGGAGCCGTTAACAATGAACCTCTGAGAGTGAAACAAAATCGTATCGCCGGGCTGATAGGCATAACGATTCTTCCGAACTGATGTGCGGCCAGAAGAGCACTTATTTCCTCGATAGATGCGCTGATTCTTGTCCGATCTTCGGCTCTCCCTGCGGTTTGTCCGTCCACATGAGAGCAACGCACCAGATTTTTTCTTCCCGTCTCTGATGTCG
>OMXA01000033.1 GCA_900314905.1 uncultured Erysipelotrichaceae bacterium | reverse complement strand
GATTATAGAACGAATTTTCAAAAACGGGGAGCCTGTCTCCTCTTTTCGTGGTGGCCGATCAGAAAAATTCTGAAGCTTATGAATTTATCGAAGAAATCTCTGAAAAAGGACTTGATTTAAGTTATCAAATTTTTGTCTCTGTGAAGGCGGATGGATTGGCAATATGAAACAGATTGCGGAAAGTATTGCAGACGTGAGAGTATCTGTGCAAAGAAATGAATGCCTTTCAGATATAATGTTCGCAGTGATGATGAATCTCAAGCACGGAGGATTTAACTTTATGAATAGTGAAATGATAAGGGGCCTGCTGATCCCGCTGGCTGGGACCAGTGCAGGCAGTGCATTGGTATTTTTCCTGAAAGACAAGCTGAGCCGGAATACGGAACGGGTCATGAATGGATTTGCGTCAGGGGTCATGATTGCGGCAAGTATCTGGAGCCTTCTGCTGCCGGCAATGGAACAGTCTCCGAAAACCGGGGCAATGCGGTTTATTCCGGCAGTGCTGGGATACTGGGCAGGAATCCTGTTTCTTCTTTTGCTGGACCGTGTGGTTCCGCATCTTCATCTGCATGCCGATCAACCGGAAGGAAAGCCCGGACATTATTCCAGAACCATGCTGATGCTGATGGCGGTGACCATTCACAATATTCCGGAAGGCATGGCAGTCGGTGTGCTTTATGCGGGTCTTTTCAAGGGAGACATGGGAATCACTTCGATGGCAGCACTTGCGCTGGCGGTAGGAATTGCGATTCAGAATGTACCGGAAGGGGCAATCATCTCGATGCCGCTGCATTCTGAAGGAATCTCGAAGCCGAAGTCTTTCTGGTATGGCGTACTCTCAGGGGCAGTGGAACCTCTGGCTGGCTTTCTGACGATTCTGCTTGCCGATGCAGTGGTCCCCCTGATGCCTTACCTGCTCAGCTTCGCAGCAGGGGCCATGATGTATGTGGTGGTGGAAGAGCTGATCCCGGAGATGAGCTCCGGGGAACACTCCAACCTCGGCACGATTGCCTTTGGTATCGGCTTCACGCTGATGATGGTGCTTGATATTGCCCTTGGCTGAAAAGAATATCTTTGCATTTACTGCATTCTCCTGCTCTGAAAGTCAGGCTGGGGAATGCGTTTTTTTTCTTGTGCTAGGAGCAGATTTCTTCTACATTCAGATTGTGAAGCAAGCGAAACAGGATGCCTTGCGCCAGAAAGGAATCACACGATGAAAGAGTGGACAAGAGAAGAGAAATACCGAGTTCTGAAAGATCCGCAGGAACTATGGGAACTGCATGAGAAAACCAGGAAGTCAGATTTCAGGGAAACGTATCATATCCAGTCAGTAACCGGTCTCATGAATGACCCGAATGGCTTTGTCTGGCATGACAATCGCTGGCATCTGTTCTATCAATGGTGTCCATGGGGTGCTGTGCATGGCCTCAAGTACTGGTATCATATTGTTTCCTCGGATCTGGTGACCTGGAAGAATCTCGGGGTCTGCCTGATGCCGGACCGGGAATATGACAATAAAGGGGCTTATTCCGGTTCCGCAATGCCGATCGGAGATTCGCTGTATCTGTACTATACCGGCAACAGCCGGGATGAGAACTGGGTAAGACATCCATATACCTGTCTTGCAAAGCTGCGCGATGATGGCTGGACCGAGAAATACCCGCTGCCTTTATTCGGGCCGAATCCGCACTATACGGAACATCAGCGGGATCCGAAGATTCTGTATGTTTCAGAAAAGCAATGCTATTACATTATCCTCGGTGCTCAGACCGAAGATCACCATGGCTGTGCACTGATCTACCGGAGCGAGGACTTGCTGCATGGCTGGATCTTTGCCGGTCAGCTGAAGGTTCCTGGCTTTGAGAACTTCGGGGATATGTGGGAATGCCCGACGATCGAGAAGATCGGCGGCAGGGAAATTCTGATGTTCTGCCCCCAGCATCTCTCCATTCCCGGCCGCGGCAATTCCAGAAATCACAATGGCTACATCATCGGCAGAATGGACTGGAACAGCCTGACGTTTTCACCGGTGACCCAGTTTCATGTGCTGGACTTCGGCTTTGATTCCTATGCGGCAGCTTGCGCAAATAATGTCAGCGATCCGGAGAAGGCCATTCTCGTAGCCTGGATGGGTCTTCCTGACAGCAGCTACCCGACCGATGAAGAAGACTGGCAGGGCTGTCTGACACTGCCGAGAGAACTCAGAATCCGGGGCCGCCGCCTTGTCCAGCAGCCGTTGCCGCAGCTCAAGGAACTGCGCGATCTCGAACTGGATGTGACGAATGCAGAAACCGGAAAGGTATGCAGGCTGCCGAGAGTATGCGAGATGGAATTCTACTGCCGGCCAGGTGATTATCACCTCCGCCTGTTCTGCAATGCAGCAGGAGAAGGCGGAGTCCGCCTGGACTACAATCAGAAGACCAGGAATATCGTGGTCGACCGTTCATGCATGCAGGTGAGACTCAATGAGGAACAGGGAGAATCGAGAACCAGAAATCTCAGCAATGGTCTCACGCATCTGCGTATCTTCATTGACCGCAGCAGCATCGAGATCTTCGTCAATGATGGCGATGCAGTCTTTACTTCCCGGGTTTTCCCGAAACAGGAAGAGACGCATTTCCAGGTGACAGGCGATACGTTCCTCAGGATGTGGACGCTGAAACCAGCAATCAAAGATGATTTTGTGATCTGAAAAAAAGAGTCAGCCATTCCGGCTGACTCTTTCAGAGGAAGCTCTCAGCCGGCAATTGCCTTGCCGAGATCTTCGCAGGCAGATAATGCATCTGCGTCAGGGGCATTGTTTGCGATGACGCCATCGGAAACCAGCGTGATTCCGAAGCCTGCACATTCTGCTTCCCAGTTCTTCATCCATGTGCCGTCACCCCATCCGTACGAACCGAACAGGCCGACTTTCTTGCCGGCAAGAGAGGGAGCAATGGATTCAAAGAACGGACGGAATTCTCCATCTTCCAGTTCTTCGCTGCCCATTGCCGGACACCCCAGGGCAACGCCATCTGCATCGCTGATGATCGATGCATCAGCGGAATCCACGCGGAAACATGCAGTTTCTGCGCCGGCTTTCCGGGCTCCTTCAGCGACTGCTTCTGCCATTGCTTCGGTGTTGCCTGACTGACTCCAGTAGATTACTGCAACTTTGCTCATATCTATTCTCCATTTCTTTTCTTTAAAGCTGCCAGATGGCTCAAGGGCACTCCGTGTTCCAGCTGCAGGATGCATGCATGGGTGCATCTGCGGTATACCTCAAAGCAGGCGATTGCCTGCTCGACCTGGCTGAAAACCTGCCAGACTCCGCAATAGCTGCAAGGCCGATGTTCCATGAATCCTCGGACATCCGCAGGCGGATAGCCCAGGAACAATCCGATCTCATGCGGGAACTCTTTTTCATCAGCGAGCCGTTCCTGCAGACGGATGAGGCATTGCTCCATCTGATTCGTTTCATAGCCAAGCGGTTCCAGGATTTCCCTTGCATCTTTCCTGCTGAGGTCATCACGGAGAGAATCAGGACGATACATGTAGATGAGCGTGCGGTCTTTCTTCTTTCCAAGCGGTATTGCCTGCAGGGAATGGTTCAGCTCCTGATTCAGCTGTCGCAGATCTTTGATCATGCCTGCAGAATCCTCAAACGGGAAGGAAAACAGATTTGCAGTCTTGAGCCCGGTCAGGACCGGTGCGCAATACTGCACAATCACCTCATCCGGCATATCGTCCTCCTCAAACGGTTAGCCTTATCTAACTGAGGCTAATGTACCGGAGAAATGTTAGTCTGTCAACGGTTCAGCAGCAGGCATAATAATGCTAAGATGGACAGGAAAGAGGGGCTTGAATATGGATCTGGAAGAATATCAGAAAGCCAGGAAACTAGGCGACCGGCAGATGCACCGGGCGGCAGCAGCAGGCAGATATCCGTATCTGCCTGCACTGGATGAGATTCTCGGCAAAGACGGCGGAACTCTGTCGCAGGTTTCGCTCGGCATCCGGGATATCCCGATTGCGTCCATTGCCGGCACGAAGACTGCCGGCAGACAGAATGCCTTTGCGTCGAACTTCATGCCGATCCTGGATGCGGATACGGAATTTGCGGACAAGTGGTCGAGGGTCTACCGATATCAGATCACAGAAGGAATCAGCGATCCGATCAAGGTCTATGAGTACATGATGAAGTTCTATGTGCTCGAGGGCAACAAGCGGGTCTCGGTCATGAAGTATCTGAAGATGCCGGAGATCGAAGCGGATGTGACCCGTATCATTCCGGCGCGTTCCAATGAGAAGGATGTGCAGATCTATTATGAGTTCATGGACTTCTTCAAAGTCTGCCCGATCTATGAGCTTTCCTTCACGAGAACGGGATCCTATCAGGAATTCATTGACCGGGTCGGAGAGTCTCATACGGTGCCCTGGAGCAGTGATACCGTCCATATGGTGGAAGGTGCCTGCTACCGGTGGGAGACGCTGTATGAGGCCGAAGTCGGAGACAAGGTTCCCAATCTCACAGCTGGCGATGCGCTGCTGGTCTATCTGGATTTCTATTCTCTGAAGAGTCTGCTTGATCAGCCGAGAACGGTTCTGGCAAAGAGGCTTGAGCGCATGCTGAAGGAATTCCGTCTGACTGCAGAGGATCACCCGGTTTCCCTGCAGGAGAATCCTTCCGCAAAGCAGCCTGTTTCCGGTAATTTCTTCCAGAACCTGCTAAGAAGGCCGCCGGTCTTCACGGAAGAGCAGCCGCTTCATGCTGCATTTATCTATGACCAGGATCCCGACCACAGCGGCATGGTCAATGATCATGAGATCGGCAGATTCTATGTTTCAAATGCCCTGGAGGGAAGACTTGTCACCAAGGCTTATTTCAATGCGGACAGCGATGAAGCCCTCCGGAAGATCATTGATCAGGCAGCGCAGGATCATGCCGATGCGATCTTCACGGTATCGCCGGCTCAGATGCCGGAAACGCTGAAAGCGGCGTTCCATTACCGGAACATTCACTTTCTGAACTGTTCGGTGAATCTGCCGCATAATTCGGTGCGTACGTATTCTGTCAGAATCTATGAAGCAAAGTTCCTGATGGGAGCTTTGGCGGCATCCAGAACAAAGAATCATCGGATTGGCTATGTGGCAGACTGTCCGGTCTATGGCGAACTTGCGAGCATCAATGCGTTTGCGATCGGGGCGGCGATGATTGATCCGGATGTTCAGATTTCCCTGAAGTGGTCTTCCAGCCGGGTTCATGACTGGCGGAAGGAACTGAAAGAGGAAGGAATATCGGTGCTTTCCGGTCCTGATCTTGCCAAGCCTCAGGAAGATAATACAGAATACGGAGTCTACCAGATGGAACCGGATGGCAGGGTGCTGAACCTGGCTGCTCCTTCCTATAACTGGGGCAGATACTATGAACTGATTCTGAGAACCATCATGAACGGAACGTATGAAGATGATCTGAGCGTGTCTTCTCCGGCGGCGCTGAATTACTGGTATGGAATGTCAGCCGGCGTGATTGATGTCGTGCTTTCGGATCAGCTGTCATACTATACGAGGAAGATGGTTCAGCTGTTCCGGAAGAGTGTCATCGAGGGAAGCCTGAATCCGTTTGAGGGCGAGCTTCGCAGCCAGGGGCGGCTGATCCAGAACGCGAAAGCAGGCAAGCTTCCGAATGAAGAGATCATCGAGATGAACTGGCTGAATGACAATATCCGCGGATCGATTCCGGATCCTGAGGAACTTGAGGAAAGGGCTGCAAGAATTATGGAGATCAGCGGAATCAGGAAAGACAGAGTATGAAGATTCTGGCAGTTGCAGATGAAGAAGAATCTTCTCTCTGGGATTATTATTCCCCTCGCATGACACAAGGCGTGGATCTGATTCTCGGATGCGGAGATCTGAAGGCAAAGTATCTCGAATTCCTGACTACGGTGGTCAATCGCCCGCTTCTGTATGTCCCGGGGAATCATGATCAGCGGTATGTGCAGGAGCCTCCGGAAGGAGGCATTGATATTGACGGGCAGGTCTATGACTTCCATGGTCTGAGAATTCTCGGCCTCGGCGGCTGCCGGAAATACCGGAACGGCCCATTCATGTATACGGAAGCAGAGATGAAGAAGAAAATCGCGAAGCTGGATCGCACGATCCGTTTCATGAATGGCATCGATGTGGTGATTGCCCATGCTCCGGCAAGGGGATACGGGGATCTGGAAGACCTTCCTCATCAGGGTTTTGAATGTTTCAATGATCTGCTGATGAAATATCATCCTCAGGTTTTTCTGCATGGTCATGTGCATCAGGCTTATACCGCTGAGTTTCAGCGGGAGCGGGTTCATCCCTCCGGAACAAGGCTGATCAACTGCGGGGGACATGTGATTATTGAAATACCGGAAGGTTCTTATCCGGAAGAGGGCCATACTGGTTCACGGCTTTATGACTGGTATGTGAATTGGCAGAAGAAAAACCGCTGAGAAGAGTTGGTGGTATACTGAACAATTGCGAGAGGAATAACAGAATGTACAGAGATACCTGGATGGAAGTAGACCTGGATGCGATCGCAGACAATGTGCGAACGATTCATAAGATCTGCGGCAAGAAGTTCATAGCGGTGATCAAGGCGGATGCCTATGGATGCGGAGATATCCAGGTTGCCCGTGCCTGCCTGGAGGCAGGTGCAGAGATGCTGGCCGTGTCTTCTCTGGATGAAGCGATGATTCTGCGCAATGAGGGATATGGCGGAGAACTGCTGATTCTCGGAGCAGTGAACCCGGAAGACTGCGAAGTGGTGGCGGAGAATGATCTTACGACCGCTGCGATTTCGATGGACTGGGTCCGGGAAGTGGTGAAGCATCCGTGCGCAGGCATGAAGGTGCACCTGGCTGTAGACACCGGCATGAACCGGATCGGCTTCCGGGAGATCAGGGAAATGAAGGAAGCCAGAGATCTGCTATTGGAAGCAGGCGTGAATCTGACCGGCATCTTCACGCATTTCTGCTGTACGGATACGAGCCGGGAGATGACTGACCGGCAGTATCTGAAGTTTGCAGAAGCAGTGAAAGCTCTGGATTATCCGTTTGAATGGATTCATTGCGATAACAGCGATGCGACGATCTTCTTCAAGGATTCTTTGAGCAATGCCTGCCGGGTCGGGATTTCTCTGTATGGAATCTCCGGATTCACTTCAGAGCTGAAGCCGGCATTGGCACTGTATACGAAGCTGGTCATGTCCAAGCTTGTTCCTGCCGGGGAAACCATCGGCTATGGAGCGACCTATGAGACGAAGACGACCGAACGGATCGGAACGATTCCGATCGGATATGCGGATGGGTTTATCCGGGCGAATCAGGGCCGGATGGTCTATGCGGATGGCTGCTATGCACAAGTGGTTGGCAGGGTCTGCATGGATCAGACGATGATCCGCCTGCCGGAACAGAAACAGAACGGAACAGTCGTCGAGATCTTCGGACCTCATATTTCCCTGGAGCAGATGGCATCAGAACTGCATACGATTCCCTATGAGATCATCAGCCTGATCAGCGGCAGAGTGACTCGCCTCTATCGGAAAGCAGGAAGGATTTCTTCGGAAAGCAATGAGCGGATTCTGAAATCCGAACTCTGATGGCTGATTCCTCGACAAGCTGCTCATACAGGATCCTGGACATCCGGTTCAGGATCTTTTTTCATGGAAGAAGAAAATCAGCTTCATGAACATGCTGAAAAACAATAGGTACCTGTTGAATGATCTGCGGAAGCGTGATAGCATACTCCTAAATCGATAGGTACCTATAGAAATGGAGGGGCGGATGAGAACAGAAGAGCGAGCAAAGGAATGCCCAGAGAAGGATGAACAGGCGAAGCATCTGCTGCATGCGCTGCGGATGTGCGGAGACTTTCTGAGTTATCGCAGAGGGCAGAGGCCTGCTCAGAATCGCGTGATGTTCTTCCTGCACAAGCATGGTGCAATCATGCAGAAGGAACTTCAGGAGCTGCTGGCGATCCAGCAGGGATCATTGTCAGAGCTGCTTGCCAGAATGGAGAAATTGGGCCTGATCAGCAGAAGAAGGGATCCGGAAGACCGCCGGCAGGTGATCCTGGAACTGACGGAACTGGGGGAAGCCGAAGAGAAAGTGAACCATGAGCGTTTCATGGCAGAGAATAATCAGCTGTTTGCCGCGCTGAGTTCAGACGAGCAGGCAGAACTGTACCGGATGCTGGGATGCCTGCTGGAGGACTGGAAACAGAAGAATCCGAAGGCCTTTCCGGAAGATCGTATGAGGAACTGGCGATGAAGAAATACATTCGGCGCTATTGGCAGCTTGGTGCGCTATGCATGATCTGCAAATCGCTGGAAGTGCTTGCTGATCTGATTCAGCCACAGCTGATGGCAGAAATTGTAGATGAGGGAATTCTCGGCATCGGCAATGGGGGCAGCGCGGATCTTTCGATTGTGAGATCGGCTGGAGAAAAGATGCTGATCCTGATTGCGGCAGGAGCTCTGGTGGGATGGCTGGGCGGAATTTTCTCGAACAATTTCGGTCAGAGAGCGGGCAATGACCTTCGCAAGGACTGCTTCCGCAAGGTGCTTCATTTTTCGTTTTCCGAAGTGGATCAGTTCAGTGCCGGCTCCTTGATCACCAGAGTCAGCTCTGATGTCTCGCAGGTTCAGCTGATGCTGTCGAATGTCGTGCGCGGCGGCATGCGGGCACTGGTGTTCATGGCAGCCGGGGCGTGGTTCCTGGTTTCTCTGGACCTGAGGTTCAGGACAATTCTTCTGATTGCGATTCCGATCGTGCTGGCGGAAGTCATCTGGACTGTCTGGAGGACATCCCCGATGTTTCTGCTGCTTCAGGAAAGGCTGGATCGCGTGAATACGGTCATGCGGGAAAATATCAGCGGGGTCAGAGTCGTGAAGGCATTTGCCCAGGAAGAACGGGAAAATGAACGTTTTTCCAGGGCAAATGAAGACCTTGCCCAGACGCAGTTTGAAGTGCTGCTCAGGATTTCATATCTGCAGCCGGTCATGAATATGGTGTTCAATCTCGCTTCTGCAGCAGTGATCCGGGCAGGTGCGATCGATGTCCAGGCAGGCGTGATTGAGCCTGGAACGGTGATGGCTGCAGTGACGTATATCACCCTGATTCTGAATGGAGTCCGGATGCTGGCGACCATCTTCCAGAATCTGTCGAGAGGAATTTCTTCGTCTGCCCGTCTGAAGGAAATTCTGGATGCGAAGCCCGCGATGGTTTCCGGAAGCGTGCAGAATGGAAACGGCAGAGGAACCGTTTCCTTCGATCATGTGTCCTTCCGTTATCGCGGCATGAGCAAAGACGTGCTGTCGGATCTATGCCTGGAGGTTTCTTCTGGCGAGTCTCTGGCGATCATAGGGTCGACCGCCAGCGGAAAGTCTTCGCTGATCCATCTGATTCCGCGTTTCTATGATGTCACCTCCGGCACCGTGAAAGTCGATGGCGTGGATGTGAAGGACTGGGATCTGACGGAATTAAGAAAGCGGATTTCCATCGTGATGCAGAAGAGTGAGGTATTTTCTGACACGATCCGGAATAACATCGCCATGGGCAATCGGGACGCGGCGGAGAATGATGTGGTCCATGCGGCAGAAATTGCCCAGGCAGATGATTTTATCCGCCGTCAGAAAGAGGGGTATGACACGATGATTGCGGAAGGCGGAATGTCGCTTTCCGGCGGTCAGAAACAGCGTCTTTCCATTGCCAGGGCATTGCTGAAGCAGGCAGAAATTCTGATTCTTGATGATGCGACCAGTGCACTGGATCTGGAAACCGAAGCAGCGTTCTATCATGCGCTGAGGACAGAGCGGAAGAATCTCACCACGATCGTGATCACGCAGCGGATTGCAACGGTACGCCGATGTGATCGGATCGCGGTGCTGGATCATGGCAGAATAGCAGGAATCGGCAATCATGAGGAACTGCTGAAGACGTGTCCGGTATATGCGGATCTCTGCAGTTCGCAGGGAATGAAAGGAGACGAGAACCATGGCTGAAGAATACCATTCGAAAATAGCCGAGAAGGGCTTCAGCCGAAGACGCGAACACATTGCTCCGGCCGAGAAGCCGAAAGCAGGCCGCAGGACCATGAAGCGGCTGCTGAAGTATTTCACTTCCGAACTCCCTTCGCTGGTTTTCATGAGTGCAGTATCGGCAGCCGGAGTGGCTGCCGCCGTTCTGGCGCCGGCTTATCAGAGCGATGCGGTCGATCAGGTCGTTGCCGGAAATTTCAGAGGAGTGAATCCGGATCTATTCTGGATGATCCTGCTGTACGTGATCTACGGGATCTCGCTGCTCCTGCAGGGGTATCTTTCCACGCGTCTTTCCCGGAAGGTGGTGCAGCGGATCCGGGCGGATCTATTCGGGCATATGATCCATCTCCCGGTTCCGTATTTCGATCGCCATTCGCATGGGGATCTGATGAGCCGCATGACCAATGATTCCGATCAGATCTCGACGGTCATCTCCGCATCGATGTCTTCGATCTTCAGCGGGGTGCTGATGCTTGCCGGAACGCTGTTCATGATGCTGCGCTGCAGCGTTGCGCTTGCACTGTGTTCGATGACCACGGTCATCCTGACGGTGATTGTCACGAGTGTTCTTTCCAGGCAGATGAAGAAGTACTATACGCAGAGGCAGGAATTGCTCGGGAAGCTTTCCGGCAGGACAGAAGAGTATATTTCCAATTTCCGGACCATCGCAGCTTTTGAGCTTGAGGATTCCATGGAGCGGGAATTTGTGAATACGGCCGATCAGCTCACTGCGGCCTGCATCAAGGCAGACAATCTCTCCGGCTCGATGGGGCCGCTCATGAATATGCTGAGCAACATCAGCTTCATGATTGTCGCAGTTGCCGGCGGCTGGCTTGCGATTCAGGGCAGGATCACGGTCGGTGTGATTTCTGCGTTCATCGTCTACTCCAAGCAGTTCTCAAGGCCGATCAATGAATTATCGGAATTGTTCGGTCAGGTGCAGACTGCTCTGGCTGGTGCAGAGCGGATTTTTGAGGTACTTGATCAGGATGAGGAAAAGACTGCCGGCAAGCCGATTTCTTCGGTGAAAGGACATGTGGAGTTCCGGCATGTGAATTTCTCGTATGTGCCAGGCAGGCAGGTCATCACGGATTTCTCGCTCGATGTGCCGGCTGGCTCGAAGATCGCCTTGGTCGGGGCGACCGGTTCCGGCAAGACGACCATCATCAATCTGCTGCTGCGCTTCTATCCGATCGACAGCGGACAGATTCTGCTGGATGGAATGGATATTGCAGATCTGGATCTTCATGATCTGCGCCGATCGGTCGGAATTGTGCTGCAGGATACGGCGCTGTTCACCGATACGATCCGGAACAATCTGACTTATGCCGATCCTTCGGCAGGGGAGGAAAAAGTGCGCCAGGCAGCAGCGTTCGCCAATGCGGATGAGATGATCAGATCCTTGAAGCATGGGTATGATACGGTGCTCGGCAGCCCGGAGGGACAGCTTTCACAAGGTCAGAGACAGCTGCTTGCCATCGGCCGGGCAAGGCTCTCTGACCCGGATCTTCTGATCCTGGATGAGGCAACCTCTTCGGTAGATACCCGCACAGAGATGCGGATCCAGGATGCGATGATCGGACTGATGCAGAATCGCACAAGCTTTGTCATCGCCCACCGGCTTTCGACGATCCGCAATGTGGACCGCATCGTGGTCATGGATCTTGGCCGGATTGCAGAGAGCGGCAATCATGCAGAACTCCTGGAAAAACATGGCGAGTACAGCAAGCTGTATCAGACCCAGTTTGCTGGTCTGAACACGTGATGTAAACTTTTTCAAAAGCTGTAAGCTTTTCATAATATGATGAAACATGCTATGATAAACCGGCATTGAATCCTGTTTTCAATGCGAGGAGAGCAGTCATGTCTGAATATCTGAATACACGCTATCGCGATCTCAGTCCTTATACGCCAGGCGAACAGCCTCTGGACAAGGCATATATCAAGCTGAATACGAATGAGAATCCGTATCCGCCGGGACCTGGCGTCCTGAACGCCCTCAATGAAGCCGCAGTGAAAGATCTGAGGCTCTATGAAGATCCTGATAATCGCATGGTCATCCAGGCGCTTGCCGAGCACTACGGGGTAAAGCCATCTCAAGTCTGCGTGACCTGCGGCAGCGATGAAGCGCTGGATCTTGCGATCATGGCATTCGGGGAAGATGGTTTTGCATTTCCTGATCTGACTTACAATTTTTACAAGGTATTCTGCCAGCTGCACAATACCTCGATGCAGGTGATCCCGCTGAACGAAGACTTCACCATTGAGGTCGGCCGCTATTGCGGAATCGGAAGGGGTGTCATTCTGGCAAATCCTAATGCGCCTACCGGTCTTGTTCTTTCCCCGGAGCAGATTGAGCAGATTCTGAAGTCGGATCCGCATCATGTCGTGATCGTGGATGAAGCATATATCGATTTCAGCGAAAGCGGATCGATGATTCCTTATGTGAATCGCTATCCGAATCTTCTGGTCGTTCAGACTTTTTCGAAATCAAGGTCGCTGGCTGGAGCCCGCGTGGGCTATGCGATCGGTTCTGAATCGCTGATCTCGGATCTCGAGCGGATTCGCAATGCGATGAATCCTTACGGCTTGTCTCGCCTCAGCCAGGCTGCTGCTGTGGCAGCTGTTCACGAACAGGAGTATTATGACGAAAACTGCCGCAGGGTGATTTCTTCCAGGAACTGGTTCATCAGGAAGCTGGAAGAACTTGGCTTCTCGGTGCTTCCTTCGCATACCAATTTCGTTCTGGCACAATCGGACCGGATTGACGGGAAGGTGCTTTATCAGAAACTGAAAGACCGCGGGATTCTTGTAAGGTATTTTCCGGATGCACGCATCGCTTCTGCCGTCCGCATTTCGATCGGGACAGACGAAGACATGCATCAGGCAGCAGAAAAGATCAGGGAGGTCCTTGCAGAATGGAACGCATCGCAGAAGTAAAACGGAAAACCGCTGAGACGGATATTTCTCTGAAGCTGAATCTTGACGACGGACTGGCGGAATCTTCCATTGATTCCGGCATCGGCTTTCTTGACCACATGCTGACCTTGTTTGCCAGGCATGGTTCGTTTGCGCTGCAGCTGACATGCCATGGCGATACAGAAGTAGACGATCATCACAGCACGGAAGATATCGGAATTGCGTTAGGAAACGCATTTGCCATAGCCCTGGGAGAAAAGCGCGGCATCCGCCGCTATGCTTCGATCATCCTGCCGATGGATGAAGCCCTCGTGCTATGTGCAGTCGACATTTCCGGAAGAGGCGGATGCTATTATGACGTTCCGTTTCTGACCGAGAAGATCGGAACGTTTGACACGCAGCTCGTGGAAGAGTTCATGCGGGCGTTTGCGGTCCATGCAGGGGCCACGCTGCATCTGAAGAAGCTGGCCGGAACCAACAGTCATCATGTCAGCGAGGCATGCTTCAAGGCGCTGGGACATGCAATGAGGGAAGCGGTTTCGATTGATCCCATGCATGCAGGAGATATTCCCTCCACGAAAGGAACGCTCTGATGCTGGAAGAAAAACTCAATGCCCTCTTCGAAGCCTCCGGCTACCGGAAATTCCGGATGTCGAAATTCGAGGAATATGATCTCTATGCAGAGAACCGCGATTTTCTGAAGAGCAGCCAGATCATCACCTTCACGGATCTGGACGGCAGTCTTCTGGCGCTGAAGCCGGATATCACGCTTTCGATCATCAAGAACAATCGCGGACAGGATGAGAAAGTCTATTACAACGAAATGGTATACCGGCCGAAGAATCATCATTACCGGGAGATTCCCCAGACCGGCATCGAATGCATCGGGGCCATTCACCCATATGAAGAAGCAGAAGTGATTTCCCTTGCGGCCCATGCGCTTGCATGCATCACTGATACCTATGCACTGCAGATCAGCGATGCGGCATATCTTCCGTATCTTCTGAAGCAGGCACAGGTTCCGGATCATCTCGGAGGGAAGCTGGAAGCAGCGATCCGGGCAAAGAATACCGGGGCGATCAGAGAACTGAAGCTTTCTGCCGATATCACGGACAAGCTCTGTGCCTTCACGGAGCTTCATGCATTATTAAGAGATGGCATTGCGGAAGCAGAACAGATCGCCGGTGCTTCCATGATCACGGATCATCTGAAGCAGCTTGCCGGCATTCTGGAAGCATTCGGGGTTCTCGATCACTGCTATCTGGATTTTTCCCTCGTGAATTCGATGGACTACTATAATGGCGTGATTTTCCAGGGGCTTGTTCCGGAAGTTCCTGCAGCGATTCTTTCCGGCGGCAGGTATGACAGACTTCCGGAGAAGATGGGACGGCAGGTCGGTGCGATCGGCTTTGCGATTGACATGGATGCAGTGGAAAATGCATTCCCGGAAAAACCTGCGGAACATCAGCTCGTGCGGATCTGCTATCGCGAGCAGGATGATCTGAAGGAACTGGCCAGAGCAGTCACAGCTTTGCAGAAGAAGGGATATCAGGTGGAGACCGGCACTTCTGAAAGCCCCGACTCCATTCATCTTGCAAAGGCAGAGGAGATGCTGAAATGATCAATGTAGCACTGCCGAAGGGCAGACTTGGAAATCAGGTTTACCGGATTCTGGAAACGGCAGGGTATGAATGCCCGGAGCTTCTGGACTCGTCCAGCCGGAAACTGGTATTTGAGAATACGGACCGCGGGGTCCGGTATTTCTGCGTCAAACCGACTGATGTGCATGTATATGTCGAACGCGGAGCCGCAGATGTCGGCATTGTCGGCAAGGACGATCTTCTGGAATATGCGCCGGAAGTCTATGAGCTTCTGGATCTGAAACTCGGCAAGTGCAGAATGTGCATCTGCGGGCAGGCTGATTTTGAGGAAGACCGCAGCCGCACGCTGAAAGTTGCGACGAAATTTCCTCATATTGCCCGCCGCTACTATGAAGAGCTGGGCAGAGATATCGATATCATCAAGCTGCATGGGTCGATTGAGCTGGCGCCGATCCTCGGTCTGTCGGATGTGATCTGCGATCTGGTGGAAACCGGCACGACGCTGCGGGAGAACAACCTGGTTGTGCTCTCCGAGGTGGTCGGCATCAGTGCCCGCTTCATCTGCAATCCCGTAGCCTGGCAGTTCAGGCATGAGGAGATCGGACGCATGAAGCATGCACTGGAAGAGAGAATCGGAAAAGGAGAATGATCATGACGATGAAAATCTATGAACTCGGAAAGATCCGGGAGGAGGAGATCTTTGCCCGCAGCACCGCCATGTCGGATGTGGAAGATACGGTCAGCGAAATCATCCGGACGGTCCGGGAAAAAGGCGATGAAGCCCTGAAGGAATACAGCCGGAAGTTTGATCATGTTGATCTTTCAGAGCTGAAAGTCACTCCCGAAGAAATCGAGGAAGGGGTGAAGGAAGCAGGAGCGGAATTCGTCGGGATCCTGAACGAAGCAGCTGCCAATATCGAGGCTTATCATCGTCATCAGGTCCGTTCGGATTATCTGGTTTCCGATCAGCCAGGAAAAATTCTCGGTCAGCGCATATTGCCGTTAGAAAGAGTCGGAGTCTATGTGCCAGGCGGAACTGCTGCATATCCTTCCACGGTGCTCATGGATGTCATTCCGGCAAGAATTGCCGGGGTTCAGGAAATTGTGATGACCACCCCGCCTGGAAAAGACGGCAGAGTGAATCCGTATATTCTTGCGGCAGCGAAGACTGCCGGAGTGACGACGATCTTCAAGATCGGCGGTGCGCAGGCGGTCGCTGCGCTTGCCTACGGCACAAAATCCATTCCGCGCGTGGACAAGATCATCGGTCCTGGCAACGCGTTTGTCGCAGAAGCCAAGAAGCAGGTATTCGGCCAGGTCGGCATCGATATGATTGCCGGACCTTCGGAAGTGCTTGTGATTGCGGATGGGAATTCTGATCCGTCCTGGGTTGCGGCAGATCTTCTGTCGCAAGCCGAGCATGACCGCAATGCCAGTGCAGTGCTCGTGACCGATTCGAGAAAACTGGCTGAAGCGGTGCAGGCTGAAATCGAAGTCCAGCTGAAGAAGCTGCCGCGGGAAGAGATTGCCCGGGCGAGCATTGAGCATAACGGCAAGATCATCCTGGCTCACTCGCTGATCGAAGCAGTCGAGACTTCGAACCGGATTGCGCCGGAGCATCTGGAAGTGTGCACGGATCATCCGTTTGATCTTCTGCCGCTGATCCGCAATGCTGGATCCGTCTTTCTTGGCCGCTTTGATCCGGAACCGCTGGGAGATTATTTTGCCGGTCCGAATCACACCCTGCCGACCGGCGGCACGGCAAGATTCTACAGTCCGCTTGGCGTGGATGATTTCGTCAAGAAGATGCAGTTCACGTATTTCACGGAAGATGCGCTGAAGAAGGATTATCAGAAGGTTGCGGCCTTTGCGGAGAAGGAAGGTCTCAGAGCGCATGCAAGAGCGGTGAAGATCCGCTTTGAGGATGATCTATGATTGCCATTATCGATTACGGCGTCGGAAATCTGTTTTCCCTGAAGTTTTCGCTTTCTTCGATCGGTGCCAGCGCCATCGTGAGCCGGGATCCTGATACGATTCATGAAGCAGATGCGCTGATTCTTCCAGGGGTCGGCGCATTTGGAGATGCGGCAGAAAAACTCGAAGAGACCGGCATGAAGCAGGTTGTGCTGAAGGAAGCAGCGGCTGGAAAGCCATTGCTTGGAATCTGCCTTGGCATGCAGCTGCTGTTTGATTCCAGCACGGAATTCGGCATGCATGAAGGGCTCGGCCTGATTCATGGCCAGGTTGATGCAATTGAGCCGAAGCTGACCAGAAAGCTTGATATTCCGCATATCGGGTGGAATCAGCTTCATTTCGTGAAAGATTCAGAGCTCTTTGATGGAATTCCGGAAGGAACGTATGTGTATTTCGTGCATTCCTATGCTGCATTCCATTGTGAAGAACATCTGATTGCAGAGACGGAATATGAAATTCCGCTGACGGCTGCGGCTGCTGAGGGCAATGTGTACGGTACGCAGTTCCATCCGGAAAAGAGCGGACCGATGGGGCTCAGGATTCTGAAGAATTTCTGCCGGATCGCTGGAGAGAACTTATGATCATCCTGCCGGCAATTGATCTTTATGAAGGAAAAGGGGTCCGCCTGATGCAGGGAGACTATTCCCGCATGACGGTTTATCTTTCTGATCCGGTTTCAGGCGCGAAGCAGATGGAAGCAGATGGCGCGGAATGGATTCATCTGGTGGATCTTGAAGGGGCAAAGGCAGGACATCCATGCAATCAGGAAACGATTGCGGCAATCCGGAAAGAGACGAGGCTGAAGATGGAAGTCGGCGGCGGCATCCGCAGCCTGGAAGTGATTGCGTCTTACCTCGATGCGGGCATCGATCGCGTGATTCTCGGCACGAAGGCACTCGAAGATGACGTCTTCCTGAAAGAGGCTGTGCGGAGGTTCGGGAATCATGCGGCGGTCGGCGCTGATGTGCGCAATGGCATGATTGCTACGCATGGCTGGCAGAAGACCACGGGTACGAGTCTGAATGACTTCCTGGATCATCTGGAAGAGATCGGCATCGGGACCGTGATCGTGACGGATATCTCGAAAGACGGAGCGATGCAGGGTACCAACCGTGCTTTATACGAATCTCTGAAGGATCAGAGCCATCTGAATGTCATTGCCAGCGGCGGAATCAGCTCCTTGGAGGATCTGAGGGCACTGGAGCAGATGGATCTGTACGGGGCAATTCTCGGAAAAGCGATGTATACGGGGGCAGTGAATCTGAAAGAAGCGCTGGCACTCGGAAAGGAGGACGCATGATCACCAAGCGGATCATTCCCTGCCTGGACGTGAAGAACGGGCGGGTCGTCAAAGGAGTTCAGTTTGAAGCGCTGAAAGATGTTTCTGATCCGGCCGAGCTGGCGGAATATTATTCGTCTGGCGGGGCGGATGAACTGGTGTTCTATGATATCACTGCCTCAGCAGAGGGAAGAAGCCTGTTCACGGAGGTGCTGAAGAGAACGGCTTCCCGGGTCTTCATTCCGCTGACGGTAGGCGGCGGCATCTCCTCGCTGGAAGATTTTGAACGAGTGCTGGCATGCGGTGCGGACAAGGTCAGTGTGAACAGCGGAGCAATCCGGAATCCGGATCTGATCAATCAGGCTTCAGAGCGTTATGGAAGCCAGTGCGTCGTGCTGTCTGCAGACGTCAAGCGGGTGGACGGATCCTTTCATGTGTTTCAGAATGGCGGAAGAATTGATACCGGCATGGATGCAGTGGCATGGATTGAAGAAGGCGTGAAGCGCGGTGCTGGCGAAGTGGTGGTGAATTCCATGGATACTGATGGTGTGAAGAGAGGATTTGATCTGGAGCTTCTGAAGGCTGTCAATGATCGGGTGAGAGTTCCAGTCATCGCTTCCGGCGGTGCCGGTTCGATGCAGGACTTTGCGGATCTGTTCCAGGAAATTCCGGACATCAGTGCAGGTCTGGCTGCTTCGATCTTCCATTTCCATGAAGTGACGATTTCCGGTCTGAAGCAGTATCTGAAAGAACAGGGGATTGCGGTCCGCATATGATTAAGCCCGATGATGTGAAATGGGATGAGCGGGGATTATGTCCCTGCATTGTCCAGGATTATGAAAGCGGCAGAGTGCTGACGCTTGCCTATATGAACCGGGAGTCTATGGAGATTTCGCTTGAGAAGCATCTGACGTGTTTCTGGTCCCGATCCCGGAAGAAGCTCTGGCTGAAAGGCGAAACCTCAGGTAATTACCAGCATATTGTTTCCATGGAACTGGATTGCGATCAGGATGCAATTCTTGTTCAGGTGATCAAAGACGGACCTGCATGCCATCTTGGCAATGACAGCTGTTTTGATACGGAGTATCGGATGACATGGAAGAAGTAGAATATATCGATGTATATGACATTCATCATGAACTGACCGGCATCGTTCTTCCAAGGCAGAATCTGTGCCTGAAGCCTGGTCAGTACATGCTGTATGTGCTGGCCATCCTTGAGGATCCGAAGCATCGGATTCTGATCACGCGCCGGTCGCTGAACAAGAAGTGGGCGGCGGGGGCCTGGGAAGTCCCTGGCGGCGGAGTGAAACATGGGGAGTCTTCAATGGAAGCGCTGATCCGCGAAGTCCAGGAAGAGACTTCTCTGGATGTTTCCGGAATGGTTTCTGATCCGATCTGGAGCTATGCCAATGATGATCCGGAAGGCGGTGACAATTATCTTGTCGATATCTATCATCTGCATCTTCCGATTTCCGAAGGATCTGTCAGCCTGCAGAAATCAGAGGCGATTGACTGGAAGCTGGCAAGCAGGCCGGAGATTGATGAGATGAATCAGAAGGCGGAGTTTCTGCATTACAAGCGTCTTGCGACTGCACTGAAACAGGAAGAAGAGAAACAATGAATACTCACAGGCAGCAGATCTGCTGTCTTCTTTGTGTGACGGGCAGTCACACTCATACAAAAACGCAATAGTGCGTTGTCAAAGTAATCCAAGAAAGGATAGAACTGGATGGAAAACATGAAAGCGTATGAAGTAGAACCCTAGTGAAGGTGAAAAGCCTTTGCCGGCGAAGGCCACTGCCACGCCGAGAGCTAAGCCTACTGCGGTCCGTGAGGGTGAACGGGTAAGAGCGTTCTTTGCCGTAGGGAAGAGGCGGATGCGAACTGACAGGCTCGAATACATCAATGCGAAATGGTTTTTTGCACTGCCGACCATGCGAAGAAATCGGGAAGGCTTATATCTGAGTACCAATCAGTGGCGGTATTCAGGAGTGCAGGGAATGAAAGCACGACGCATGTCAGTGAAGGGAAGTGTGATGACCCCGTGAGATCTGTGCACTTAACGGGCACCTGTCTATAAGCGTAAGCGAAGTGACAGAATGCGTGTACAGAAGTCAGATGTTTTCGTAGTACGGACGAAGTGTCAGAAATGACATGGACGGAAGGGAAACTACATTTCCGGATTCCGAAGTAATTGTATGACCTGTAATGGCAATCCGAAGGTAGCCTGAGAGATCAGGAAGAAACCACAGGAAATGTGCAGGGCAAGAAGAAAGGAAACAGCAGTCAGATGAACGAACCGTTAAAGTTAAAGTTATTCAGTGTATATGGACAGATTCTAAACAAGAAAGTTCTGCTGGAGGCTTGGAAACATGTCAAGTCTAATAAAGGATGTGGCGGTATTGATAAGGTATCAATCAAGGATTTCGATGAAAACCTTGATTTGAATACCGTATCACTTCTGCAGGAGCTGAAGGCCAAGACATATAAACCGTCCCCAGTACTCAGAAAGTACATTCCGAAAAAGAATGGAAAGATGAGGCCGTTAGGCATCCCAACGATCAAAGACCGTATTGTACAACAGGCATTGACCGACCGGCTTCAGCCTTTCTTTGAAGAAAAGGTGTTTCACGATAATTCCTGTGGTTTCAGACCGGGAAGAGATGTGGAGCTGGCAATCAAGAAAGTGCTGAGCAGGTTGGAATATGGCTACGTCTACATTTACGACTTTGATATCAAGGAATTCTTCGATAATATCCCGCACAAGAAACTGATGAAGGTATTGAATAAATACATCTCTGATGGAACGGTGCTGGATATCATCTGGAAAAGCCTGAAAGCAGGATATATGGAAGACAGCGTGAAGTATGAAACACCGGCCGGTACTATGCAGGGCGGGTTATGTGGAGCTCGGCATAAGGATCCTTATGTGGAGTATTGCATTATGCCGAGTTAACCGGATTATATCCGTGTTATCTCCCGCCACTTGTTCTGATTATCTCCACATAATACTAATCC
>OMXA01000032.1 GCA_900314905.1 uncultured Erysipelotrichaceae bacterium | reverse complement strand
AACTGATTCTTATAAACCAGTCCTTTTTTATGCGTATAGGAATCATTCATATTGTTCATTCTCCTGCCATAATTATATCACAATAGCATTAGATATACGCTGTTTATCTAATTAGTTTGACGCTGTATTGATAAAAAAAGCGATTCCTCCCGATCACTGAAGTGACGGGCTTCCTCGCCTTAGTATTGTGAGCGATTCGGATGCATATCCTATTCCGCATTGAACAGATGACAGAACTGAATTCATGTATTTCTCTTCATCAAAAAAAGACAGTGTGAGGAATGCTCACACTGTCTTAAGAGAGGGGCTCAGAACTTGATTTCCTGCTGCTGGCTCGCGTAGAGATATTCGTCTACGGTATGGATGACACGATCCTTGACGATGGAGATCGGATCATTGGACAGCTTTCCTTCACGGACTTTCGTATAGGCATCCGGCATGAACTGGCTCAGGAGCCCCAGCGGAACGCCGCCCTTGAAGTTATCGAACATTTTCTGCATGGCTGCCTGGACATCTTCCTGAGGAATGTAATATCTACAGCGATCGCTGAAGGAGAACTTGCGCTTGTAGGCAATCTCGGAATCTGTTCCATGATAGTGCTTCAGATAATACTTCGGATCGCGGACCATAGCCGCATCCAGAACTTCCATGAAGTGAGACTGCTGTTCCGGTTTGTCTTTCAGCATTTCTTTTTCTGCATAGGCAAGGGAGAAGAGGCCTTCGCGCATCGCAAAGGTGAGGCCTGGTCCGACTTTCAGAATGCCGACGCCGTCTTCGACGAGTTCACGGAGCTTGTACTTAGTCTGATAGTCGGTAGAGTGTCCTTCGAAGACAAAGGAATCATAGTCCCTGATGGAAGCCATCAGATCGACTGCCTTGGAACGATCGTATTCAGTGCATCCGGCGTCTTTTTCTTCTACGCCCGGCTGAACGACGAAGCCGATGACCTGGTTCCATGCTTCTTCGAGTCCATGTTCTCGGAAGGATTTTTCAAAGATGGAAACCGTGTTGCGGAAGTCTTCCGGCTTCGTGACCTGAAGGCCCATGTCCTTGGCTTCCTGAGAGCCGCCTGGAATCGGGACCTCAGATCCGACAATGTAGACCGGATGGATCGCTTCCGGATTTTCTTTCAGAAGTTCCTGGTAGGCATTTTCTGCGACCTGAGCGAGTTCTGCGCCTCTTCTGGAGATTACGTCATCTGAGAGGCGGGTATCCGGATCATCGCTTGCGACTTTCATTGAGGTATCGATATGAATCTTCGTGAAGCCGGCTGCGACAAACTGACGGATCAGTTCAGAAGCTTCTGCCATGGCTTTGTCTTCGCCATATTTCGTGAAGGTCAGCGGACCCAGGTGATCGCCGCCGAGAATGATCTGGTTCATGGAGATTCCTTCTTCTGCAGCGAGTTTCTCGACGAAGCGGATGAAGTCTTTCGGTTTCATGCCGGTATAGCCGCCGTACTGATCTACCTGATTGGCAGTTGCTTCAATGAGCAGGATGGAATTGGTTTCTTTCGCCCTCTGCATGCAGGCACGCAGGACAAGGTCATTGGCGGTGCAGGCGGAATAGATACCGATTGCTTTTCCTTCTTTCTGGAGCCGGACGATGTTCTTCAATGGATTTTCTCTTGGCATAATAAAGGTTCCTTTCTTCTTCATTATAGGAGGAAGAATGGAACCTATTGATTCATCTGGTTGTACTTTTCAATCAGCTTCGAAAAACAATCTGCTGAAAACTGCCTCAGGCAAGATTTCTCAGAGAGCTTTCCACAAGATCCCAGAACCGATCCAGATCGAGTCCGAGTCCGACCGTGGCGTTTGCAGGATGATGGAGGCGCCCGTTATAGTCGCATACGGTTCTGCCATAGCATGGTCCATGCGAGAGGTCGATTTCGACATAGAGATCTCTGGTCTGGAAAATGGAAGGGTCGATCAGCCAGGCAATGGTAGTGACATCATGAACCGGACCGGCGGAAAGACCATTGAGCGCCTGGCTCTTCAGAGTGAAGCTCATGATATCACGGAACAAGGCACCAGCCTTGTTGCCGATGGCAGCCATGCGGGAGATGATCTTCGGAGTAGCGAGCGCCTGATTGGTGAGATCGAGCCCCATCATCGTGATCGGGACACCGGAAGTGAATACCACATGAGCCGCTTCCGGGTCTGCAAAGATGTTGAATTCTGCTGCCGGGGTTATATTGCCAAGACCGACCGCACCGCCCATCAGGACAATGCGGCTGATCTTCTCTGCAACCTTCGGTTCCAGGCGCAGCGCCATTGCGATATTCGTCAGCGGTCCGGTCGGACAGAGCGTGATGTCTCCGTCTGATTCCATCAGCGTGCGGATCAGGTAGTGAACGGCATGTTCCGGTTCAGGCTTCCAGGTCAGTTCTTCAAATACCGGTCCATCGAGTCCGCTTCTGCCATGAATGTCATTGGCAGTGATCTGATCACGTACCATCGGGCGATCACACCCTGCATAAACCGGGACCTGAATGCCCAGGTGCTGACAGACATGCAGCGTGTTGGGCAGCGTGTGCTCAAGGGCAGCGTTGCCGGCAACGCAGGTGATGCCGATCAGATCGATTGCAGGATTCCCTGCAGCCGTCATCAGTGCAATTGCATCGTCATGACCGGTATCGCAGTCGAGAATGATTCTGATTGGTTTCATTTGTTCTTCTCCTTTGCTGATATGGTTTCTTTCTGTTATGGCCAGTATAATAAGAATCAGAATTGCAGAAATAGGAGAAATCTCCTGTTTCTGCAGATTCCGGAGGACAATGCAGAAAACGGAACACTGGCGGGACCTGTTTCCCGCAGGATTTCTGAAACAGGGAAAAGTGATTTCTGTTTCAGATGGAACATGCCTGATCCGGCAGGGGGATCACATGAATACCTTCTATCTGCTGACGAACGGAAAGTGCGGAATATCGTGCGACTTATCCAGCGGAAAGACAATTCTGCTGCGCACGAATCATGCCCCGTGCCTGATCGGAGAGATGGAACTATTGAATGATGAGCCGGCCATGATGACCGTAAAAGCGATCGGGGAATGCAGCCTCCTGGCGTTTGAAATGCAGTCGGCACGGCGCATTCTGTGTGCAGATAATGCATTTCTGCAGAAACTGAGCGTGCTGATGATCCGCAAGGAACATGAGAATGCCGTGAATCTGATCTGTGCGGAAGCGTATCCGCTTCAGGATCGGCTGGCATTCTTCATACTCGAACACCGTCAGGGTCCCTTTTTCCGGGTGAAGAAGACTGAGATTGCCGACAGCCTCGGTGCCTCTTACCGGCATATCGAAAAACTGATGGATGACTTCGTGAAGCAGAAAGTGCTCTTTAAAGAACGGTGCACTTATCTGATCCGGGATGAAGCAAGGCTCAGGGAGCTTTCGCATGGACTGTCTGAACTGATGCAGAGAGAAACGGAACTGGAGTAACATGGTAGGAAGAAAGGGGGATCTGTTCAGATGGATGATCATAGCTATTCCGATGTACCGATTCCCCGTGCGCCTGCCTCCTGGCAGAAAGAAACCGTGCCTGGTCAGATCCGGAAAATGGAATCCCTGTTCCAGCCTGGGGCTTATACGACGGAAGATCGGAAGCGGAATTTTTTCGTGCAGGGAAAGTTCATGGAGAATTATGAAGATGATTATCAGTGGGATGGTTTCTTCGAACGGGCATTTCCGGTCTATCATGACATGCGGGTCGATCAGCTCAGAGGTTATTTTTCCTGGCGCACTGATTACCGGCACGGAACCATCCGGTTAACGTATGATTCCTTTGCGCTCATCTATCTGTATGAACTGCTCAACCAGATCGGTGTGAAAGACCCGGAAGATGGCTATCAGAAGATTAAGCAGTTTCTGGAAACATATCTGCTGCAGTTCCAGAAGACGATACTCATTCAGTATGCCCGCAGGTGGATGGCTCAGTATACCGTCTACTATGGGCTCAGAAATCATATTCAGGAATGTTTCCGGGAAGAGATCCGGCTCGATGAGTTAGTGTCTGTGCTTCTTGGAAAGAAAGAAGCAGATGACCATATGCTGTCTGCTGCGCTCCGGCAGTATGCGATGTACGAACCAAAAGGAAATCTCTGGTATAAGAAGAACCCGGAACAGCTGGAACATGCGGAAGCAGAAATCTGGAAAATGATGAATGAATCCTGGCAGAAGAACCATGAGACCGATCTTGCAGAAGAGCTGATCGGAACGGTGAAATCATATCCGGAAGCGATGTTCTGGAATGCGATGTTCTATGATCATCAGAAACAGGACCGGCAGTTTGAAGTCAGCCCCCTCAGAATCTATGCATGTCATGAAGGACGCTGGACTTCTGCAGCATTGCGCAGGAAAAATGATTCGGAGAAGACACTGAAAGATGTGCTGAAGTCGATCGATCAGGAACTGCGCAGGAATGCCGCAGCCGGAAAAGCGATGAAACAGGGAAAGCTGCGCATCAGCCAGGAGCTGCAGGAGCTGATCCATGAAGAGACGATCCGCTTCCTTCATGAGGAAGAAGAAAAGAAACGGCCGAAGATTAAAATTCATTTCGGCGATCTTGGCAGAATCCGTTCTGAAGCAGGCATCACGAGAGACCGGCTTCTCACGGAAGAAGAAATGGAAGAAGAACCGGAAGCTGCTGAACCAGTGAACAAGGCAGAAGCCGAAGCCAAAGCTGAGACGAAATATGATCTCAGCCCTGCAGAGCAGCGCTTCCTGAAGGATCTGCTGGATGGAAGAGATTATCAGACAGGACTGAAAGAAGCACATCTGATGGCTTCGGTTGCGGCAGATGCGGTGAATGAAAAGCTATTTGAAGAGTTCGGAGACAGTGTCATTCTCTTTGAGGGAGATGAGCCGGTGGTTGCAGAGGATTATGCAGAAGAACTGAAGAAGGAGTTTTCAGACTGATATGGAAGAACAGAAGAATCGGAAAGTTCCGCGCAGGATTGCGCAGGCGGTGCTGAATTCGCTGAAGGGCGGTGTCGTTCCGCGGATCGGGCTCCCGTATATTACGGTAGGAAGAACGCATGAGATTGAAGCATTGCTTCATGATGTGGATATCATCTCGGAAGGTGGTGCCTCTTTCCGGTTCATTGTCGGGAAGTACGGATCGGGCAAGAGCTTTCTGCTGCAGACGATCCGCAATTATGTCATGGATAAGGGATTCATCGTGGTGGATGCCGATCTTTCTCCGGACCGGAGACTGCAGGGAACAAATGGACAGGGGCTGGCAACCTATCGGGAACTGATCCGGAATCTCAGCACCAAGACCAGACCGGAAGGCGGTGCACTGGGACTGGTACTGGATCGATGGATCAGCTCCGTGCAGACGGAAATCGCGAAAGAGACAGGTCTTTCTGCAGAGAATCCGTCATTTTCCGAAGCAGTGGAACAGAAGATCTACCAGGTAGTGTCCAGTGTGAGCGAACTGGTCCATGGGTTTGATTTCTCCAGGCTGCTGATCCTGTATTACCGCAGCTATGCAGAAGGCAACGAGCAGATGAAGGCGGCGGTGCTGAAATGGTTCCGCGGAGAATACGAACACCGGGCAGATGCGAAGAAAGAACTCGGCGTGAATATCATCATTGAAGATGATGACTGGTATGAGTATCTGAAGCTGTTTGCGTTCTTCTTCCGCCAGGCAGGGTATGCAGGCATGATGATCATGATTGATGAGCTCGTGAATATCTCCAAGATTCCGAATGCAATCAGCCGGCAATATAATTACGAAAAGATTCTGATGATGTATAACGACACGCTGCAGGGCAAGGCAAAGTATCTCGGCATCCTGATGTGCGGAACTCCGCAGGCCATTGAAGATCAGAGAAGAGGAGTATACAGCTATGAGGCACTCAGATCCAGGCTCGCGGAAGGCAAGTTTTCGCGGGAAGGGGCGAGGGATCTGCTGGCCCCGGTCATCCGTCTGGAGCCGCTGACGGCAGAGGAGATGATGGTGCTGACCGAAAAGCTTGCCGATATGCATGCAGGTCTGTACGGGTATGAGAGAAACCTGCAGACGAAAGATCTGGAAACATTCATCCGGATCGAGTACGGCCGGATCGGTGCCGATGCCAATATCACGCCGCGGGAAGTGATCCGGGATTTCATCGAGCTGCTTGATATTCTCTATCAGCATCCTGAGCTGAGCGCAGAGGAACTGATGAATTCGGATCAGTTCAGCTATGCAAAGCCGGATGCGGTGAGCGACCGGAAAGATGAAGCGTTTGCGGAATTCACCATATGAGGAAGAGACTATGGATGTATTTTCCAGGTATGCACCATTTATCCAGGATTACATATATGCGCATCAATGGCAGAATCTGCGGGCGGTGCAGGTAGCGGCTGGCGAAGCAATTTTCAATACAGACCAGAATGTGCTGTTAACTGCATCAACGGCTTCGGGCAAGACTGAGGCTGCGTTCTTTCCGATTCTGACGCTGATGGATGAAGATCCTCCTGCTTCGATCGGCGTGCTTTATATTGCCCCGCTGAAGGCATTGATCAATGATCAGTTCTCCCGGCTGGATGAGCTCTGCAAGGAAGCGGAGATCCCGGTGTATCGCTGGCATGGCGATGTATCGCAGAGCCGCAAGCATAAGATGCTGGCAAAGCCCAGAGGGATTCTGCAGATCACCCCGGAATCTCTGGAAGCGATGCTGGTGCATAAGCATATGGATATTCCGAGACTGTTCGGGGATCTCAGGTTCATCGTGATTGATGAAGTGCATTCCCTATTGCGCAGTGATCGGGGCGGGCAGTGTTTCTGCCTGATGGAGCGGCTGAGTCATCTGGCTGGCGTGAATCCGAGAAGAATCGGTCTGTCTGCGACGATCGGCGATCCGAAGCTGGCGGGAGAATTTCTGGCGGCAGGAACTGGCCGGGGAACCGTGATTCCCAGGCTGAATGGGCCGAAAGAGACATGGCATCTTTCCATGGAACATTTCTACCTCAGCGGACCGCAGGAAGAAGGTGCCGATCCGATGAAGGTGCAGCAGGAACTCGAGCCTGCATCGGACGAAGCACCGAAGGCGGCGGATCCGGGGCTGGCATATATCTTTGAGCATACCAGAGGCCGCAAGTGCCTGATCTTCACGAATTCGAGAGAAGAGTGCGAGAGTGTCTGCCAGTCTCTGCGCGCGTATTGCGAAGCGAGGAAGGAAGAGGATCGGTTCCTGATTCATCATGGCAATCTGTCTGCTTCTTTCCGTGAAACTGCCGAAGAAGATATGAAGAACGAAGACCGGAATCTTTCAATCTGCACGACGGCAACCCTGGAGCTTGGAATTGACATCGGAAGACTGGAACGGGCATTTCAGATTGATGCGCCATTTACGGTTTCATCGTTTCTTCAGCGGATGGGAAGAACCGGACGGCGAGGAGAACCGCCCGAAATGTGGTTCGTGATGCGGGAAGAACAGCCGGAACCAAGAGCGCTGCTGCCGGAGATCCTGCCATGGAAACTGCTGCAGGGAATCTCGCTCGTGCAGCTGTATGCAGAAGAGCGCTGGGTAGAACCGCCGCGGCTGGAGCGTCTGCCGTACAGTCTGCTCTATCATCAGACCATGAGCACGCTTGCGGCGGATGGAGAAATGTCGCCGGCTGAACTTGCGACAAGAGTTCTGACCCTGTCGCCATTCCGCAGGATCACCCAGGACGATTTCCGGGTTCTGCTCCGGTATCTGCTTTCCATCGATCATATTGAAAAAACAGAAAATGGCGGTCTGATTGTCGGGCTGGAGGGAGAACGGATCACGAATTCGTTTAAGTTCTACGCGGTCTTCCAGGAGAATCAGGAGTTTCATGTGCGCTGTGATTCCCAGGAGCTCGGAACCATTGTTGCGCCGCCGCCAGCTGGAGATAAGATTGCCATAGCTGGCAAAGTATGGGTCGTGGAAGAAGTGGATCTGAAGCATTTCCAGGTCTATGTACATGAAGTCAAAGGCAGGATTCCTGCTTATTTCGGAGATGTTCCGGGCGATATCCATACCCGCATCATCGAACGCATGAAGCAGGTTCTCGAGGAAGATGCCATGTACCCGTATCTGATGGAACACGCTGCTTCCAGGCTTCTGACCGCAAGAAAGCAATGGCGGGAGGCAGGCCTTGCCAGAAAGCCTCTTGTGAATATGGGTGGGCGAATGTGGTGCTTTTTCCCATGGCTTGGAACGTATGCGTTTCTGACTCTGGAAAGGCTATTGAGAATCCGCTGCAGAGATCGGCTTGGCCTGAAGGGCTTTGACAGTGCGAGACCATACTGGATGCAGTTCACGATGGATGCGGGCGAGGCAGAATTCTGGCAGATTCTGGAAGAAGAATCAGAGAAAGAGAATGATGCCATGGACCTGCTGTATCCGGGGGAAGTACCGCTGTTTGAAAAATATGATCGCTTTCTTCCGCCGGAACTTGTCCGCAGAGGATTTGCATATGGCGTGCTGGATCTAAGGCAGATGAAGGAACGGATCAGAGAGCTGTGTGCGCAGCAGCGAAGGAACAGAACTGACGCAATAGCTGAGAAGGATACTCATCTTTCCTTACCGCCAGCAGGATTTCTGTCGAAAGGCGGGGATCAGGGATCGGATGCACATTGAGATCCGTGCAGGAAGATCTCATGGAACTCGGAACGATGGCGGTTCCGGTTCCTCCCCTGATCCAGCTGAGACAGTCTCTGGCATCATCGGTCAGAACCAGAATATCCGGTTCTGCATGGACAGCAGAAAAGGCATCCATGATGAAAGACTCATAGCGCCGGTACAGTACGAGCTGTCGTTCAGACAGCTCTTTCAGTGTCAGCGGTTCCTGGCTGCCGGACCATCCATCCGCCGCAATCATCTGGTCGCGGGCAAGCTGAAAGGTTTCCAGTCCGGTCAGCTTTGCAGGAGTGCGGACGATGCCGGCATCGAGAACACGTTCTTCCAGGAGATCGAGCATCTGAAAAGAAGTGGCGTCCGTGATTTCATAGCGGACATCCGGGTGGGCAAGAGAAAACGCATGGACAAGCAGCAGCACGATGGCAGAGGTGGAACTGGTGACGCCGATCCTCAGTACCTGGCGTTTTCCGGTTTCTGCAACTTCGCGCTTCGTGCTGTCTGCATAGGATAAGAGATGGCTTGCCCGCTCATACAGGAGCTTTCCGGCATCGGTCAGCTCAATTTCATGATGGCCGCGCAGAAACAGCGTGCATCCGAGTTCTGTTTCCAGCTGTTTCATCTGATATGAAAGCGGCGGCTGGGAAATATGCAGGCGGCGGGCGGCTTCACTGATACTGCCGGCATCTGCAATTGCTGAGAAGTATTCGAGCTGTTTCAGATCCATAGTCAGATTCTCCTATATAAAAATTATATGATAAATCATTAAAAACAATAGTTTCTGTATTATATAAACCTGCGTATGCTGGTAACGGAAAAGGGGAATTCTATGAAACGGCTATTGCATTTTCTGAAGAATTATCGGAAAGAAAGCATACTTGCTCCGCTGTTCAAGATGCTGGAAGCGTTCTTCGATCTCCTGGTTCCGATCGTGGTGGCCAGGATCATCAATATCGGCATCGGCGAAGGAAATCAGGCATACATTCTGCAGGAAGCAGGCATCCTGATCCTGCTTGCGGCAGCGGGCATGCTGAGCAGCTTTACCGCACAGTACTTTGCCGCAAAGGCTGCAGTCGGCTTCGGCACAGAAGTGCGGCAGGCAGTTTTTGATCATATCCAGCATCTTTCATATACCGAACTGGATCAGCTCGGAACCGGGACGCTGATCACCAGGCTGACTTCAGATATCAACCAGGTGCAGACAGGGCTCAATATGGCCCTGAGGCTGCTGTTACGAAGCCCGTTCATCGTCTTCGGATCAGTCATCATGGCGTTTACGATCAATGTGAAATGCGCACTGATTTTCCTTGCGTCCGTACCGATTCTGCTGGCTGTGGTCTACGGGATCATGACGGTCACGATTCCGATGTACCGCAAGGTGCAGATGGGACTGGATCGGATCACCGGTCTTACCCGGGAGAACCTGACTGGCGTCAGAGTCATCCGGGCCTTCGGACGGGAACGGGATTCCGTGAAGGAATTCGATGACGCGAATGAAAGCATGACCATGCATAACGAGAAGGTCGGGGCAATTTCCGCACTTCTGAATCCGGTTACGTATGTGCTGATCAACCTTGCGACGATCCTGCTGATCCAGAGAGGCGCCATTCAGGTGAATCTCGGCTCGATTCAGCAGGGCGATGTCGTCGCACTCTACAATTACATGGCTCAGATGATTGTGGAGCTGATCAAGCTTGCTTCGCTGATCATCACCCTGAACAAATCCTTAGCCTGTGCCGACCGGGTGGCAGATATCCTGGATGTGAAGTCTTCCATGCACTACCCGGAACAGAGCAGAGAAGGAGATCATACCGGCAGTGTCGTGTTCGATCATGTTTCGTTCTCTTATCAGGGGGCAGGGGCAGAATCGCTGAGTGATATCAGCTTCTCGGCAAAGCCAGGTTCCACGATTGGCATCATCGGCGGCACCGGTTCTGGCAAGAGCACGCTTGTGAATCTGATTCCGCGCTTCTATGATCCTCAGTCCGGCACCATTTCTGTGGATGGCGTGAATGTGAAAGACTATGCCGAAGGAGAGCTGATCCAGAAGATCGGGGTGGTTCCGCAGAAAGCAGAGCTGTTTGCAGGGACGATCCGCGACAATCTGAAATGGGGCAATGAAACTGCCTCTGAAGAACAGATTGAAGAAGCAGTGCGAACTGCCCAGGCGTCAGAAGTCGTCAATGGGAAAGCCGGAAAGCTTGATTATCTCCTGGAACAGAATGGCAGGAATCTGTCGGGCGGCCAGAAGCAGCGCCTGACAATTGCCAGAGCACTGGTGAAACAGCCGGAGATTCTGATCCTGGATGACAGTGCAAGTGCCCTGGACTTTGCTACAGACGCAAGGCTCCGCAAGTCGCTTCGTTCCCTGCCGCATCCCTGCACGACCTTCATCGTCTCGCAGAGATGTTCATCAATCATGCAGGCAGATCAGATTCTTGTGCTCAATGACGGCAGACTGGCGGGAAAAGGAACGCATGATGAACTGATGGAGACCTGCGGGATCTATCAGGAAATCTTCTATTCGCAGTTTCCTGAGAAAAAGCCGGCAGGAAAGGCGGTGATCGCATGAAGCGGAAATCGATTCTGAATCAGACGGTAGAGATGGAAGGCGATCAGGTTTCTTCGAAAGAAGTGCTGAAGAAAGTGATCGGGGTGATTTCCCATTACCGTGTGCTTATGGTTCTGAGCATTGCGCTGGCCGCCGTATCCGTGATCCTGCAGCTGTATGTGCCGATTCTGTTCGGCGATGCGATTGACGGCATCATTGCATCAGGCAGAGTGGATTTCTCTCTGGTCCGGAAAGTGCTGATCGAGATTCTCGTGCTGGTTCTTGCGGCAGGTGCAGCAACCTATGTCATGAATCTAATCAACAATCGCATCACGTACCGGACGGTCGAGGAAATCCGTGCAAAGGCGATCCGGCAGATCCAGATTCTGCCGCTGAAGTATCTGGATGGTCACCGCACTGGCGATCTGGTGAGCCGCGTGATTGCGGATGCGGATCAGCTGAGTGATGGACTGCTGCTCGGATTCACGCAGCTGTTTTCCGGGGTGATCACGATCCTCGTCACGCTGATCTTCATGTTCCAGAAGTCGCTTGAAGTATCTCTCCTGGTCGTGCTGCTGACGCCGCTGAGTTTCTTCGCTGCCCGTTTCATTGCGGCACATTCCTACACGATGTTCCGGAAACAGAGTGAAACGAGAGGGGCAGAGACTTCGCTGATCGAGGAGATGATCAGCGGGGCAAGGGTCGTGAAGGCGTTCGGCTATGAGCAGAGAAGTTCAGAGCGGTTTGAAGCGGTCAATGAAGAGCTGAGAGATTACAGTCAGAAAGCAATCTTCTATTCTTCGCTGACGAATCCTTCGACCCGATTTGTGAACAGCGTCATCTATGCGGCAGTCGCACTGCTTGGCTCCTATCGGATCCTGGCTGGCAAACTGACGGTCGGCGGTCTTTCAGTGCTGCTGAATTATTCCAATCAGTACATGAAGCCGTTCAATGACATCAGCTCGGTGGTTACGGAACTTCAGAATGCGATGGCATGTGCAGCAAGAATCTTCGCACTGATTGATGAAGCACCGGAGAAGGATGCGATTCAGCTGGAAAAAGAAACGGAATTGCTTCCGGATCTGCCCTCTGCAGCAGGAATGGTGGATATCGACAATGTGTATTTCAGCTATGTGCCTTCACAGAAGCTGATTGAGCATTATTCGCTTCATGCAGACCCGGGTATGCGGATTGCGATTGTCGGTCCGACCGGATGCGGCAAGACGACGATGATCAATCTGCTGATGAGATTCTATGATGCACAGAAAGGTGATATCCGGGTAGACGGAAAATCGATCTATCAGGTGAATCGGCGCAGTCTGCGCAGAAATTATGGCATGGTGCTGCAGGAAACATGGCTCAAGAATACGACCGTCCGGGAGAACATCCGTTTCGGGAAACCGGATGCGTCGGATGATGAGATTATCCATGCATGCAAGGAAGCCTGCAGCTGGGACTTCATCAGGCGGCTTCCGGATGGTCTCGATACCGTGCTGAAAGATGACAGTCTCAGCCAGGGCCAGAAACAGCTGCTCTGCATCACCAGGGTCATGCTGTGCCTGCCCCCGATGCTGATATTGGATGAAGCGACTTCTTCCATCGATACCCGCACGGAACTTCTTGTTCAGAGTGCTTTTGATAAGCTGATGACCGGACGCACAAGCTTCGTGGTAGCGCATCGTCTGAGCACGATCCGCAATGCGGATCTGATTCTGGTCATGAAGGATGGAAAGATCATCGAGCAGGGAACGCATGATTCCCTGATGGCAGAGAATGGCTTCTACACCAGCCTGTATAACAGCCAGTTTGCAAAAGTCAGCTGATTCAGGCGGCATCCGTCTCGAAGAGGTGGCGGATGAAGCTTACGAACTGCTGCTCAGAGACTGAAAGGCGGGACTGATACTCCAGCCCGAATACATAACTGATGTCTTCTGCTATGGGAAGCAGGACCAGGTCATCGGCAAGATACTGGCCTGCTTCTTTTTCGTCGGCAAGCATGATGCCCATATGGAATTTCAGAAACCGGATGCCTCCCTGCGTGCTTCCCTGATAGATGATGCGCATGGAAATCCCTTCCCTCTCAAAGCAATCGAGAAGGCTTTCGGTCAGAAGCGAGTTTTCCGGAGGAATGATCAGCGGTATGCCGCTCAGGGAATGAATGCTGATGACTTTCCGATCGGCGAGGAAGTGCTGTTTTGGAACCAGGGCAGCAATCCTGCTGATGCCTGCCTGGATGAACGGGGCAGGGATCTTCTCGCCGCTGCGGAAGCCCATCGTGACAAGTGAAAGACGATGTTCCAGAAAGTCCTTCTGAAGCTCGTCCAGATCCTTCTCGATCATTCTGATATGGATATCCGGGTATTCGCTGCAGAAGCGGATGATGGAATCCGTGATGAGATACAGGTGAGGGTTATGGGCTGTTCCGATCAGAATGGAATTCCGATGCTGGCTCAGCAGCTGTTCTGCCTGTTCGGCAGATTTCGTGATGTCTTCGGCAAATGGCAGCAGGCGGGCTCCGAGATCCGACAGAGCCATCTTCCTGGTAGAGCGTATGAAAAGCGGTTCTCCGAGTTCTCTTTCCAGGGCCTGGATATGACGGCTTAGGGCAGACTGGGAGATATGCATCTGTTCGGCAGTTTCACGGTAGCTTAGCGAAGAAGCTAATGCGACGAACTCTCTGATATAGGCAAGGTCCATAGCTGTTTTCATTATTTATGCAGAAACTGCAATAATCAAGCGAAAACATGCATGAATCCATGAAAAAAGCGGAAGAATCGAAAAAAGGGAATGTTATGCTGAATGCAGGTGAACTATTTCACAAAAAAGGAGAACATGATCATGATTCCAGAAAAGTATCGGGACTATCTGTTTAATGACAATGACTATCTGCCTCAGGATTATCATTGCGATGATCCGGAGAAGGCGGGGCTTGTGAAGAAACTGGTCATGATGATCGCGGATGACCGTGATCTGCACAAAGCGGATCATGTGACGGAGAATACTCCGGATTTCTGGCTGCTGGACCGGCTGCTGACTAAGGAAGAAGTGAAATTCATGCTGAGCTTCCGCAAGAAGCGTACCGTCAAGCTGACCGCTGCTCAGCTTGGCGAGCGCAACCTGATGAGCACTTACCGGGCAGAGACGATCGCAGAGCACATTGCAGAGATCGGTCTTCTGGAATTTGACTTCGAGAACAAGGATCATGCAAAGCAGTATTTCGTGCCGAAGTGGGTAGTAGGCTCTGGCGAATACATGATGATGAATGGCAGACTCACAGAAGAGCACCCGGAAGTCGCGACGTTCTTCAATTATGCAAGCATGGTTCCGGTGGGCAAGAATGCCCATATGGTTCCGCCTGGCGGCGGAGGCCTGGGCATGCATGTCATCCCGGTTGAGAAGGCGATCGAGCATGTCAGTGAATCCGTATCTCTGGAAAAGCTTTCGCATTGGCTGAATAAGTATGATAAGTATGCGGTGGATGTGTGTTCCTGCCGCAGACAGCAGCGCATCCGCGGCGAAGGCGGAGGCGATATCGAGGATTACTACTGCATAGCCGTCGGCGATATGGCGCAGTATCTGATTGATACGAAGAAAGATGCGAAACCTGCTTCCTATGAGGAAATCATGGCATTGCTGGAACGTTCTGAGAAGAGCGGCTTCGTGCATCAGATCACCAATCTCGATGGCGAAGATAAGATCGTTGGCATCTGCAACTGCTCGAATACGACGTGCAATGCGCTGCGTACTTCTCAGCTGTTCAATACGCCGAATCTCTCTGCCAGTGCATATCGGGCGCACGTGGATCATGAGAAGTGCGTTGCCTGCGGAAAGTGCGTTGAGGTGTGTCCGGTTGGTGCGGCAAAGCTTGGTCAGAAGCTCTGCCGGAAGGATGGTTCTGAGGTGATCTATCCGAAGACAGAACTCCCGGATGAAGTGAAATGGGGTCCGGAAAAATGGAATAAGAATTACCGCAATGATGCGAAGATCAATTGCTATGATACCGGAACTTCGCCATGCAAGACGGCCTGCCCGGCGCATCTTGCGGTGCAGGGCTATGTGCGCATGGCCGCAGAAGGCAGATATCTGGATGCCTTGAAGCTCATCAAGCAGGATAATCCGCTGCCGGCAGTATGCGGCGCGGTATGCAACCGAAGGTGCGAGGATCGCTGCACAAGAGGACTGATCGATTCACCGGTTGCGATCGATGAGATCAAGAAGTTCATCGCTGCGCAGGAGCTGAATGCAGAAAACCGGTATATACCGGAGTGCTGCAATGAACATGGCGATCAGTGGGGAGAGGAATTCAAGGTTGCAGTCATCGGGGCTGGTCCGGCCGGCTTAAGTGCTGCGTATTATCTCAGAGAAAAGGGATATCCGGTTACCGTATTCGAAAAGAATGCTGAGCCTGGCGGAATGCTGAGATATGGCATTCCTTCGTTCCGCCTCGACCGCCGGGTGATTGATGCCGAGATCGATGTGATCCGCACGATGGGAGCTGAATTCCGCTTCAATACTGAAGTGGGCAGGGATGTGACCCTGGATCAGCTGAGAAAAGAAGGATACAAGGCATTCTTTGTTGCCATCGGCATGCAGACAGGAAGGAAGGCTGGCATTCCGAACGAAGAGCTATCTGTATCCGGCATCGACTTCCTCAGACAAAGCGAAGCAGATCATGGAAAGATCCTGAGTGGAAAAACGGTAGTCATCGGCGGCGGAAATGTCGCCATCGATGTGGCAAGAACTGCTCTCCGTGCGGGTGCAGAATCCGTAGATCTGTATTGTCTCGAAGGTCCCTCTGAGATGCCTGCCGCTCTGGATGAAGTTCAGGAAGCGAAGAATGAAGGGATTGTCATTCACAATTGCTGGGGACCGAAGGAAATTCTTGCGGAAGACGGAAAGATCACCGGCATCGTACTGAAGCAGTGTGTCGAAGTATTCGATCAGAATCATGCATTCCACCCGGTTTATGATGAGGCAAATACCATCACGGTCCCATGTGAGCATGTGCTGATTTCAATCGGTCAGGCACCGGTATGGGGCAATCTCCTGGATGGAACAGCAGTGGAGCTCAGAAAAAACGGAACTGCTGTTGCAGATCCGGTGACGCTGCAGACTGCCGAGCCTGATATCTTCGTGGGCGGCGATATCAATCATGGTGCGAAGTTTGCGATTGATGCGATTGCGGATGGCCGTGAGGGCATGGTGAGCATGCATCGGTTCGTGCATCCGGGACAGGGCGATCTGAAGCTCGGAAGAGATCTCAGAAATTTCATCGAGCTGAACCGGGATGATATTCACCTGGAAAGCTACGATAATGCCAAGCGTCAGGCACCTGGCATGAAGCCTGGTGACGCAGCCCATAGCTATGAAGACTTCCGTCTGGCATTCACGGAAGAACAGGTCAGAAAAGAAGCGAACCGCTGCCTGAAGTGCGGTGCGACAACGGTTGATGTGAATCGCTGCATCGGATGCGGTCTCTGCACGACGAGGTGTGAATTCGATGCGATTCATCTGCAGCGTGATATGCCTCAGAACACCAGGATGTATTCCGCAGAAGATGGCATGGTCAAGGCAATTCTGCCATATGCGCTGAAGCGGGAACTGAAGATCAGATTCAGTAAGAAACAGTAATCAGATTGAACTGAAGAGAAGACGCTTCCGGAAACGGAGGCGTTTTCTGCATGAATGCCAGATCTGCGGTTTCATGATAGGATTATGGCATCGGAGGAATTATCATGAGTATAACCATGATTGTTCTGATCATCTGCATTGCGAACTTCCTGTGGATCCATTTCGGATCCGGAAGCGATCAGATCTATAAATATACACTGATCCCGATGCAGGTGAAACGGGGACAATGGTATCGGCTGATCACATCCGGGTTTCTGCACGTGCAGCCCTGGCATCTGATCATGAATCTGTATTCGCTGTACAGCCTTGGCTCCTATATGGAAGCTATGTTCGGCTCGTTTTGGTATGCTGTCATTCTGTTCGGCTCCATCATCGGCGGCTCGCTGATGACAACGTTCTATGGAGACCAGGGGACGAGCACGATCGGTATCTCCGGAGGTCTTTATGGTCTGATGGGCGCTTATCTGTTCCTGCTCGTCCGTTCCGGCTCTCTGAGCAATCCCTATGTTCTGACCAGTGTGCTTAGAATGTGCATTGCCAACCTGATCATCAATTTTATGCCGAATATCTCCAGAACCGGGCATCTTGGCGGACTGATCACAGGAATTCTGCTTGCAGTACTCAGAATTTTCGTATTCTGAATCTGATGATTGCGGATCTGTACAACGTTCTGAAGGTCTCGGGTCATTTGCCGCGGCGTTCGATGCGATTACAATAGTAGCAGGCTCATATACGAAAAGGAGTTATGTAAATGGAACAGCAGGATCCAGTCTATATTACCGGCCATCAGCATCCGGATACGGATTCCGTGGCTTCGGCAATTGCGTATGCACTCTTCAAGCGGGCGATGGGAGTCAAGGCCATTCCCTGCCGGCTTGGCAAGCTGAGCAATGAAACCAGGTATCTTCTGAAACGCTTCGGGTTTGAAGAACCGACGCTCTTGGAAGATGCCAGAAAGACATTGAAGGAAATCAATCTCGATTCTCCTGAAGCAATTACTCCGGAGACTACGGTCTATGAGACCATCCGTCTCATGCATGAAACGGAGCGCTCCGCGTTTGCGGTTGCTGACGCTGAAAACCGGGTCATCGGATTTGTGTCAAAGAGCGATCTGGCCAAGATCGGACTTGGCGATACCGCAGTCGGCATTGATCTATTGCAGCAGACTTCCACAAAAGATATTGCCAGGACCATCAGCGGCAGAATCATCTATGATGATCCCGAAACACATCTGAACGGCAAAGTCTCGATCATTGCGATGACAAAGTCCGGAACGGATAACTACGAGATCAAAGATCGGATTGTCATTGTCGGCAATGACCCGGTTTCCGAACGGAAGCTGATTCAGAAAGGCGCCGGGATGCTGATTGTCGTATGGGCAGAAGAAATCGAGCCCGAAGTACTGGAAGAAGCGAAGAAGTATCACTGCCCGGTCATCATCTCCGGGCATGGCAGTATGAATACTTCCCGCTATATCTTCTTTGCCCCGCGCATTGAGCTGGTCATGCGCAGAAAGCCAGTCGTTTTCCATGAAGATGATCTTGCCGAAGAGGCTGGTGCAAAGATGGCAAAAACCCGTTTCCGCAGCTATCCGGTGATTGATGAGGAAGATCATCTGGTCGGATATGTGACCCGCAGCCATATCATGGAATACAAGAATAAGAAGATCATTCTCGTCGACCATAATGAGTTCTCCCAATCCGTAAGGGCAGTCGAGAAAGCGCAGATTCTTGAGGTCGTGGATCATCATCGTATCAATGATTTCGCAACAACCCAGCCGGTATCCTTCCGCAATGAGATCGTCGGTTCTACCGCAACGATCATTGCCACGATGTTCCGTGAGAATCAGATTCCGATTCCCCGGGAACTTGCAGGTCTGATGCTTGGCGCGATTCTCTCGGATACGCTGATCTTCCAGTCTCCGACTACGACGAAGAAGGATATTGACACTGCAAATATCCTAGCAGCGCTTGCAGATCTTGATATCGATCAGTTCGGCCGTGAAATGTTCTCTGCTTCTGCAGCGAATATGAATCAGAGCATTCATGAGATGATTGTGCAGGACATCAAGTATTATGACATCTCCGGCTGCAGCTCAATGATCAGCCAGTGCATGGTTGCTTCTGTGAAGGATGTGAAGGGCAGAGAAAAAGAAATTCAGGAAGCCATTGACCGTCTTGTGAAACAGAAAGGACTGGACCTGCTCGTCGTTGCATTCACTTCCGTTGCAGATGAGGGTTCTGTCTTCTTCTATGCAGGAGAAAAGGGAGACAAGTGCCAGGAAGCGTTCCCGGATCATTCTGAAGGCGGTCATGATCTGCAGAAGGGAATCTTCTCCCGCAAGAGCCAGATCCTGCCGGCTCTGACCAGGGCAATCTCAGAATAGAAACCAGAAAAAAGCCTCTGCATCGCAGAAGCTTTTTCAGTAATGATAATCAGTCTGTCTGGGAGGAAAGATCTGATGTCTTCTTATGGAAGACATGGATATTCTACCAGGTGTTTGTGTCAGACTTGTGAAAACCGGAAGATTTTTTATCCAAGAGATCTCTTCCTTGTTTTTCTCTCTTCCTTCCTGTTTTCGGCAATATTCAGCATCATCAATCCTGCGCAGAGGATGGTGAAAAGCAATCCGACCGTGACACCCAGATTCCCCAGAATCCGGATACTTGCAATCCATACTGTCAGGACAAGCCCGCATAATGCAATCAGCTCTATCATTCAGCTACCTCCTGAATCACGGCTACAGAGTATACACCAGAAGTGAATTCTATGTGAATTCCGGTGATTATCCTCATGAATTCTTAAGGATTGAAAGAATATCTTAAGAATTTTTCACAATTTCAAAGTAAGCGCTGTCATTGAAACAGATGATGTGCTTGGAACCTGCATGATCATGCGGAAATCATCAATTCATTCAGCAAGCGGGAAACTATGCATGCATGGCTTATTTCAGACCTTGCTTATGCAGAATGACGGTGGTACAACAGAACACGCTGCAGAAATATTCAACGCAGATTTATCAAAAACTGGAAGGAAGATCAAGAATATGAAAAAGATTGTTGCAATGGTTACTGCTGCTGTGATGACGATGTCACTGGCAGCTTGCGGAAGCAATACTGCTTCCAAGAGTGCTGCATCTGCTGCAGCTTCAGCTCCGGCTGCTTCGGAGTCCGCTGAAGCTACGGAAGAGGCTGTCAAGGAAGAGACTGCTGCTCCAAAGGAGTCTGCTGAAGCATCTGCTGAGGCAACTGCTGAAGCAACCGCATCTGCAGAGGCTACTGCTTCTGCTGCAGCTAAGAACTGAATTTCTCGCTGAACAATCCATTCATATTTCTGCAGAAACCGCATCGAGTATTCGCTCTTTGCGGTTTTTTATGATCATGCAAAGAAAATACTTGCATTGGAAGAGCATGTGTTTTCATAATCAAATCATGCAGAGATGCAGTGCAAAAACGCAGCGAATTGGGGCACGAGTTCCGATCTAATTGGGGCATAGACACAATCTAATTGGGGCAGTTTTCCACAATGCCGTGGAGCCCAGCGACACGGCCGCTTCTCCGGGAGTATTCCCGGTTTTTTAACTCCTTTTCTCTTCTGACCTAAACTTGGTTCAAGGAAAGGAGGTGATATTTCATGGTCAAAGTTAGTGCTTATGTGATCCGGCAGGCTGTCCGCTTCTGCGAGGAAGGCTATTCTCAGCGTGAAATCGGAAGGTTCTGCCAGATCGGCAAAGGAAGTGTATTCCGACTTCTCAGCAAGGCTGAAGAACTCGACCTGACTTCTGTGGAACTGGATTCGATGACTGATTCGGAACTTGAACAGAGGTTCTTTCCTTCGCGCAGCGAGCCCAGACGCGACAAGGTGGTGCCGGACTTCAGAAAAGTTCATGATCATCTGACGCACACGCATCATCGATCACTCATGCATGAATGGTTTGACTACAGGGAACAGAATCCTGATGGTTATTCGTATTCCAGATTCCTGGACCTTTACCGACAATGGTGTGGCAAGTTCTCAGTGAAACCGGTACTTCTGCGCAACGAAGAGCCCGGAAAGTGCATGTACATTGACAAATCAAAACATTCTGATTTGTCTACTTATCAGAACATTTTTTAAATAAGAGCTTTTTTCGCCTTAAGCTTGTTTCATCAACTTTTCCCATTGAAATATTCGGATTTTTCTAATACATC
>OMXA01000049.1 GCA_900314905.1 uncultured Erysipelotrichaceae bacterium | reverse complement strand
TAGGATTGCGTTTTCTGGATTTTCTGCCCATAAAAATGGCCCCTGCAGGAGGACCTCAGCACTGTCAGAGTGCTGTCCTTTCTACAGGGACCACTTTAGTGCCAGCAGGGCGCTTTTCCTATTAAAAGCACTCTGCAGAAAGCAGAGTGCCTGGCAGGATCATGCCCAGAGCAGCCAGATAACGGCAGCTCCGCAGACTGCGGCAGTCAGGGTGAACGGAACCCCGATGCGCATGAAGTCTCTGGTGGAAACCTGATATCCCTTCTTCTGCAGAATGCCGATGCCGGCAATATTTGCCGAAGCCCCGACCGGAGTCAGGTTGCCGCCCAGGGTTGCACCGATCAGAAGACCGAAATAGAACAGATACGGACTGCTCATGCCCATCATGCTGGCAATGCCCTGCACGACCGGCAGCATCGTTGCGACATAGGGGATGTTGTCGATGAACGCAGACAGCACAACCGATACCCCGACGATGAGCACGTACATGACCAGCTTCGAGCTGCCGCCTATCTTCAGGAAGAAGTCCGCGATGAGGTCGATGACGCCTGCTTCGGTGATACCGGCAATGACCATGAACAGGCCCGCCAGAAGAAGCAGGGTCTTGTAATCCATCTCCTTCATGACATTCACAAACGGAACGGAAGAATGCCGGTGCAGGCATTCATAGAGAATTCCGGCAGCCGCGACGCTGACGCAGATGATGCCGTTGGTCAATGCCGGCTTGTTCTGAAACTGCGACGCGAAGATCAGTCCCCCGATCGTAGCAAGCATCAGGAAGGACGGCACATAGTCCGTGACTTCAGTGACCGCTTCAGAATTCACGGAACCGGTTTCGTTATGGAACAGCCCGTACAGGACCACAAGAGAAGCGACGGCTCCGAGTTCAACGGCAAACGCAATGCCCGGTCTTCCATTCATCACGAAGAAGTCATTGAAGGACATGCCTGCATACTGGCCGAGCAGGATCGAGGTCGTATCCCCGACCAGGGTGGCAGCACCCTGCAGGTTGGAGGAAACAGAAATGGAAATGATGACCGGAACCGGATTGATCTTCAGCTTTTCCGCAACCGCCAGGCCGACCGGAGCCACCATCAGAACGGTTGCGACATTGTCCACAAATGCAGAGATCACTCCGGAAAGCGCACTGAGGGCAACCACTGCCCAGCATACCGTCGGGGTATGCTTCAGCAGCGATTCCGCCATTCTTGCCGGCATCCGGCTTTCAATGAACAGTGATACGGTTGCCATCGTGCCGCCGATCATCATGATGACATTCCAGTCGATATTTGCTATCGCATCCGCCGGGCTTACCATGCCGGTGATCATGAACAGAGCTGCAGTGCATAATGCAATCAGGTAGCGGTGATCCGGGAAGCGCAGCAGCAGCACATACATTGCCGCAAACATTGCCAGAGCGATCCAGACAGTCATAATTCCTCCTTTGATAAAAAAAGCAGGCATGTGCCTGGCTCAGGATTCCGTGATCCGACCCTATGCACAGCATTCTGCCATACATGAGTCTTACCGCTACGGAGGACCGGATTCCTGCTTTTCAGGAATCGTGCTGTCGGTCCTGCCCCGCTTGCTGAAGCGTCGGTTACTCCCTCAACGTACCAGAATGTTATACCTTCTTTCGCTCCGCGATGCAATGCAGAAGAATGCTTCAGATTGCCCGGAATGTCAGAAGCACGGATTCCTGCTTCAGTCTGCCTGGGGGATCAGCCCGGAATTCAGCCGATGCGGTTTCACGGCCCGCTGGTGTCCCAGCAGGAACACCGAAGTGACCGTGATCGTCAGTTCCTTATGCGGACTGGTCTGCCGGGAGCGGAGATATGCTCTTCCTTCCAGCAGGACCCGATCGCCTTCATTGAGCTCTGCCACCTCTTCGGCATGTTTTTCTCTTGCGGCGAAGCTGATCACATTGACCGTATCGAGTTCATCATGGGAGTGATAGTACGTCTGGCTGTCAGTTTCCCGCGCCAGAATGCCGATCCTGCGGTCCAGACCATGGACGGTGATCTTGCCGAATGCCATCTTCTGATCCTGTGAAGTGCCGATATCGCTGCGCAGATGAGGAACCCCTTCTGCTTCAATCGTGCCGACGACGCTGATATGATAGCAGACGACGTTTCCTTCTTTGTCACGGATAGATTCAAAAGCAAAAAAATCTTTCATGAAACAATTCCTTTCAGACTGGTGTCAGGTTCTTCTCAGTGATTTCATTATACCCGGTTCACGAAAACACCGGAAGTAATTTCCGGTGTCAGAAAGTCATTTTTTCAGGAAATCCGGTTCTGCATGAATGTCAGCCGGCTTCTCCACCGCTGCAGCGGGTTCTCTGGCGGCATCCTTCAGCGTTTCGCCGACGGCCGAAGCCAGCGCTCCCGCCTGGGCGAGATCGGAGGGCAGGAAGATCTTCGTGGCTTTGCCATCTGCAACTTTCTCCAGAGCGCTCAGCGTTCTCAGCCGGATCACAGCTTCATCTGCACCGGCTTCTTTCAGCATCCGGATGCCTTCTGCTTCCGCCTCCTTGACCTGCCGGATCGCTTCCGCCTGACCGGCAGCTTTGTCAATCAGTGCCTGCTTCTCTGCTTCTGCTTCGAGAATCTTCTTCTGCTTATCCGCTTCTGCATCCAGGATCAGGGCTTCCTTATGGCCCTCTGCCTTCAGGATATCAGACTGCTTATGGCCCTCAGCCTCCAGGATCTCCGCGCGCTTGTTGCGCTCCGCCGTGACCTGCTTTTCCATCGCGATGCGCACATCATTATTCGGAGTCAGACTCTTGATCTCGACTCTGCGGACCAGAACACCCCAGTCATCCGTTGCCTTGTCAAGCACTTCGCGCATGGAATCGTTGATTCTTTCGCGGCTGGTCAGAGCTTCATCGAGCGTCATCTCCCCGACCACATTTCTCAGAGTAGTTGCGGCAAGCAGTTCAATCGCAGTTTCCGGGTTCGTGACTCCATACGCATACTTGCGCGGATTGTCATCGGTATCCCGTACTTTGTAGAAGACTACCGAATCAACCTTCAGCATGACATTGTCTTTGGTGATCGCCTCAATTGCCGCGAAGTCTCCGACCTGTTCCTTGACATTGACTTTCTTTGCAATGCGCTCGACGATCGGCTTGCGGATGTGCAGGCCAGGCGCCCAGGTTGCTTCATACTTGCCGAGGAATTCAATGACATACGCAAATCCCTGCGGGACAATGACCAGCAATGATGCCAGCACCAGAATGATCAGAATGATGATGACCAGAAATACGATGAATTGAAACATCAGGGGATTCCCTCCTCTCTTCTGAATCCATATTAGCATACAATCCGCTTTCCTCTGACTCTTCAGACATTATGCCTGCACGAATCGTCCGGCTGTGCTAGACTAACAGGCATGGCAGCTACTCGTAAAACATCTTCTTCCAGAACAAGAACCCGCAGTGCCTCTTCCCGAAAGCGGCCCCGCTATCAGGTCGGTGCAGAGAACGGGGATTCGCTGGATTACCGGCCAGGCTCCTCTTCCTACCGTTCGATCCGTTCGCCGCGCTCCGGCTATGATTTCCGGAACGAATCGGATTCAGAGGAATACTACTATGACGAGCCGGTGCAGAAACGCCCGGTTGCAAAGCGTCCTGTCCATCATTCCAGGCCTTCCTTTCTGGCTTCCAGGGGAATGCTGGTCTTTCTATTGATTCTGGTCATCGTCTATATGATCACCGCGCTGCGGGTCTGGAACCTCCTGCGCTAGCATCAGAACTCATTTCTGCTTTCCGGAATAAAAGGCTCTGCTTGTTTCAGCAGAACCTGGAGATTCTATTTCCTGCGGGCTGATTTTCCTGCAGGTTTCTTCTGTGTCTCATTGAAGCGGAAGACTGCACAGCCATAGGCAGGCAGCGGATAGCTGATATGGAATGGCTGACCATCGCATTCGCCAGCCGCGGCAGTATAAGCAGTCTTCTTGCCGGAACTGGCATCAATCGCACCATCCCGGTCAAAGATCAGAGTATATCTGCCCTTCTGCGGTGCTCCGACCATATAGTCGCTGCGTTCCATCGGCGTGAAATTGATCACGAAGAGAAGCGAATTCTTTCCATCCGAAGCCCGGCGGATGAACGAGAAGATACTGCGATCCGCATCATCCGCATTGATCCAGCGGAATCCCTCCCAGGAATCATCAAGTTCATACATGGCTGGATATCTGCGATACATGCAGAGCAGGTCTCTCATGAACAGGAGCACGCTGCGGTTGAGGGGTTCCTCGCACAGTTCCCAGCTGAGCTGAGTTTTCTCATCCCATTCATGGTACTGTGCAAAATCCTGGCCCATGAACAGAAGCTTCTTGCCGGCATGCCCGAACATGAACAGATAGCCGCATTTCAGATTGCGGAACTTGTCCTCCGGATAGCCAGGCATCTTCTCGATCATCGAACACTTCAGATGAACGACCTCATCATGCGAGATCACGAGAATGAATTTCTCGCTGGTCGCATAGCTCATGCCGAACGTCATCTTGTTGTGATTGTTCTTGCGGAACAGCGGGTCGAGCTTCATATAATCCAGGAAGTCATGCATCCAGCCCATGTTCCACTTATACGTGAAGCCGAGGCCGTCCTCTTCCGGGGCAGCCGTGACCTTCGGCCAGGCAGTGGATTCTTCCGCGATGATGATCGTGCCGTCATTGCGGCGGCGGATCAGGGAATTCAGATGCTTGAAGAACTCAATCGCATCCAGGTTGCCATTGCCGCCATAGCGGTTTTTAACCCATTCTCCCTGCTTTCTTCCGTAGTCAAGATACAGCATCGAGGCAACCGCATCCACGCGCAGTCCGTCAATGTGATATTCGTCATACCAGAACAGCGCATTGCCGATCAGGAAGTTCTTCACTTCATTCTTGGAATAGTCGAAGATCTTCGTGCCCCAGTCGGGATGTTCCCCCATGCGGGGGTCTGCATATTCATAGGTCGGCGTGCCATCAAAATCCGCCAGGCCGAAGGCATCCTTCGGGAAATGCGCAGGCACCCAGTCCAGGATCACGCCGATGCCATGCTGGTGCAGATAATCCACCAGATACTTGAATCCCTGCGGGGAGCCGTAGCGGCTGGTCGGCGCATAGTATCCGGTTACCTGATAGCCCCAGGAACCATCGAACGGATGCTCGGCAATTCCCATGAGCTCCACATGCGTATAGCCCATCCAGCCGCAGTATTCCGCCAGCTGTTCGGCATACTCTTCATAGGAAAGGAACCCATTCTCATCCGAAGGATCTTTCTTCTTCCAGCTGCCGAGATGGCATTCATAGATCGCCAGCGGGCTGCGGAACGTGTTCTGTTCGGCCCGCCGCTTCATCCAGGCAGAATCCTTCCACTGATAGCTGTCGATATCAGCCGTGCGGCTGGCATTGCCAGGCCTCAGCTCTGCAGCAAATGCATACGGATCTGCCTTATACAGAATATCTCCTGTTTTCGTTTCAATTGCATACTTGTATAATTCGCCGAAGCCCATGCCCTCGACAAATCCCTCGAAGATTCCCGAGCTTTCCTGAGGCGCCAGCGGATCTGCACCAGGCGTCCAGCTGTTGCGGTCAGAAACCACGGAAACCGCAGCCGCATGCGGTGCCCACACAGCAAAGTGCATGCCTTTTCTGCCATTGACTTCGGTCTGATGCGCCCCCATCTTGCGATAGATGGCATAATCTCTCCCGGCGCCGAACAGATAGCGGTCGAATGCAGTGAGAAAAACGGAATTATTTGCTTCTGTCTCCGGAGAAGCTGCCTTCTGGGTATTCTGCTTAGCCATGATCTTTCCTCTTTATTTTCTGCGGATGGTACACTGCTTTCCTGAAGTTTTATCTATGAGTGATTATACCATGTCCGCGAGGAAAAACTGATGGTCAGTCAGAATGATGCGCACATTTTTTGACAGAAAGCTCAGTGTGTCATGAAAATCTCAAGACCAATCGAGATCAGGATGACTCCTCCGAGAATGGAAGCCCGGCCAGCCAGCTTCATCCCGAACTTTTTGCCAAGGACAAGACCGCCGATGCAGATGAGGAACGTCACTGCCGCAATGATCACGGAACTCCCGAACGCCTGCAGCGCAGAGTATTCCGCAATGGTGAATCCGACCGAAAGCGCGTCGATGCTCGTCGCCACTCCCTGCATGAACAGGGTGCCGCTGCCGACTTCTGTCTGCTCTTTCGAAGGGCGCAGGCCCTCAAGGATCATCTTCCCGCCAAGATACGACAGCAGGATCAGAGCAATCCATGGAATGTATGCTTCAAACGCATGAAAATACTGTGCAACTGCATGCACGCAGAACCAGCCGATCATAGGCATCAGAAACTGAAAAAATGCAAAGGTTCCCGCTATCACGCACATCCGCATGCGGTTCATGCCGGATTCATTCAGTCCATTTGCCAGAGATACCGAGAACGCATCCATCGCCAGTCCGACGCCCAGCATGATACTGCCGGCGATCATTTCACCATTCATATTCCTTCACCTCAGAAAAATAAAAAGCATGACCGCCGTCATACCTGTGTTCCGGAAGCGAAGACGGAGCCCATGTACGCGCACTGGCGGTACATGAGTCTCGCTTTTTTAAAGCAAGCCAGATCCTTTTCAGAAAAGGATCAGTATGTTGACTTGCTGCGCAATGCGCCGGCTACTCCCTCACGATAGTGATTAATTTACCTAAATCGCTGCAGGTTAGTCAAGGCAAAAAAAGAATGCCTCATTGGAGACATTCTCTGAAATTGGTATCAGGAGAAAGACGATTCATCAGATTCAGAAGACTGGAGAAACATTCGGGACACGAGTCTCTGCCGGAGATTCTGGCATGATGTGTCCCATCCTGGTATTCCAGCTGCCACGTGGAATGAATCGGATTCTTTCCGCGGTAGAGCTGCTTCCATTCAGGAATATTCAGTTTTTCCAGGTCCTTCACCCAATCCTGAGGATGATCGACGATGCCGCCATCCAGGCCATCTGTCCAGAAGGTCTGGTAATGCAGTCCGTCATTTCTGAGCTCTGCATGAAGTCCCTTTACCCCATATCCCGGATTTTCCATGATCCGGAATTCAAGACTCTGAAATGTCATATGCTTATGCTCCGTTTCATGAATGATGTTTGTGAAGCTTCCGTGTGTCCATCACGGAAGTCAGAAGATCAGAGGAATGATTCTGCGGTTACCAGGCCTGTACCCAATAGGAAACAGTATTGGTGCCATCCGCATTGCAGGTCTTCATCCAGAGCGAAGAATCTCCGTACCATGCGTCTCTTCCATCCGGCAGATAGGTTGAACCATCATACCAGCTGGCATTGCTGTAATAGCTGATGCACACATACGTCACAGATCCGCCCCAGGGATCCGCGATCGTTGCAGTGGAACCGACCCCCATCGAACGGATGACGGAGAATCCCTGATACGCATGATCCGCAATCAGTGTGGAACCACCCCATGATTCCTCAACTGCCGAATCCCACGCATCCGTCACTGCCTGAACCGTATATGGATCATACGGATCAGCCCAGTTCAGAGCGACGCTGTACCCATCGCTGAAATAAAGCCTTCCGCCGGAACCCATCGCATCTTCAGCTTTTACCTCAGATGCCGGTGCGGTTAAAGATAATGCAAATGCAAGCGCTGCTGCTGATGCTGCGGCGGCAATTCTTCTGAAGATCTGTTTCATAACTGCTTTCTCCCCTGGCCGTACTGACCTGCACGCTCCAGAGAAAACTCATACCGGTATGCACTTTTCTCGGTGCACTTTCATCATACCTGCCCGTTTCAAAAAGAACAGTCATTTTCTGCTGAAATTCAAAAAATACCGAGCATGATGAAAATGAAACATGTAAGAAGCAGGTCCAGATAGGATGAATAAAAGCGTATATTCTGCTGATTCATCCTGTTTTCTTCATATTTTAGTGAATAGATCCCACGATTTATCTGATCACATTTTTTCAAAATATTGGTAGGACAATCGCAGAAAGGTGGTCCTACCAATCTGCTCATTTTCCACCATTCGAGCCAAGTGAAAAAAAGCGGGCAGATGCCATGGCTTCCCGCTTTCTTCCACTATCCGGTCCCGCCTGCAGGAATACAGAAGACTTGAATAGGTATGATGTATTGTTCAGAAAAGGCCCAATTGGTCCTTTTCTGCCTCTAAGGCCAAAACTTTACGGTAACACCAGGCTGAGAAACAATGTGAAAGAAGCTGACCTTTCGTCCTGCATAACCCTGATTTCAGAGGGAAGCACTAATCGCTCAGATCGGAAATGCACTGGGAAAAGCAGGCTAAGGAGATTGCCTCAGGGCAGGAAAGAAAAAAGCGGCTGATGCCGCCTTGGCTGAAGAATATGCCGCGTTCACTCAGACTGATTCTGCCGGTTCAGCTCTTCTTCACGAGCAGATCATACGTACCGCCGGTTTCGGTGATCGTGATCTTCTTCGGTGCGACCGCTTCATAGCCATCCGGAAGCTCAATGGAACTGCCATCGGTTCTGTAGGTTCCCGCCTTCAGGCTCAGCTCAGCCGTATCGACCGTTTTTCCGCTCAGGTCGATGAAGTTCAGCGTGACCGGATGTTCTGCCTCGCTGGTCTTCTGTACCAGCATGATCACAGAATTATAGCCTGCTTCGACCTTGATTTCGTTTCTGCTGAGAAGCTCATAGCCGTCCGGTGCACTCACAGCGCCTTCCTGGGTTCCTTCGGCTAGTTCCAGTTTTTCCGAGCCCGCTTCCGTGCCATCTTCCGTGAAGAACGTGACATCAACCTCATACTGCGGCTCTGCCAAAGCACTTGCAGAAGGCGTCGGGTCAGCTGAAGCTTCTGCCTTGAGTGCTTCCAGCTGAACCTTGTAATCTGCCAGGCTTTCCAGACGGTATCCGATCGGAACACCGTTAATCGTCAGTTCGCCGTTTTCATCCGTTCCGAGCTCTGCCAGTTCATCCATCTGCTGTTCTGCAGAAGAAGGAACCGCAAGGACCAGGCCTGTGCCATCCCCGTCAATCAGAATTTCTCCGTCTGCTCCAGTTGTGATGGAGAGACCATACGCAGATTCTTCCGTCGCTTCTATCGATGGAGAAGGTTCCAGCTCTGCCGCTTTCTTCAGATCGCTGATCGAAGCGAGCTCATACCAGCTGCCATCATTGTCCTGAATCTCCACTTCGCCATTGCGGATCCGGATGCCGGCAGAATTTCCGGTTCCATCCGAAGAATCCGTTTCCCCCTGCACCCGATTTCCGGAAAACGGAAGCACGGCCGCGCAGGCTGCTGCAATCATCCACTTTTTCATCAGAATTCCTTTCTCGTTCCGGGGTTCCCGGAATATTCATAGAAGACCAGATCCGGTTCTTCTTCCATCTTTCTGATCGAAGATGCGACTTCATCCATCCGCTTCATGCCTGACTTCATCAGCACGGCAGCACTTGCCTTTGCCGAAGGATCGCAGGCAGCAACAATATGAGCATACCCAAGTTCCTTCAGAAACGGCAGAACGGCATGCAGCGCTTCCGTCATGTAGCCATGGTTCCAGCATGCCCTGCAGATCGCATAGCCGACATCCGCACAGGAAGCACGGCGGGAAACTGAAGCATTGCATTCGCCGATCGCCCGGCCAGTGTCTTTCCGGACGATAGCCCAGTCATAGAAATGTCTGCGGGAGTAGTATGGAAGCCTTGCCGCAACGAACTGTTCTGCTTCTTCAGGGACTGAGATGACTGGCTGATGCACCGCATTCATCACATCCGGATCGCTCAGCCAGCAGAAGCAGGCTTCCGCATCCAGGCGTTCAAAAGGCCTCAGAATCAGCCGCTCCGTTTCCAGGACGATTCTCATATCACAGCCTGCTCGCCCACTGCACCAGCACGCAGGTCAATGCGCAGAACAGAAAGATCAGAATCAGATCGGCATTCATCTCAGTTTCTCTCCCGTCCGATCGCGATGGAACACATAATGCCGCACGGCATTCGTGCAGATATATGCCCAGGCCAGGGCAAGTACAATGCCAAGATAACCGGTGAAGAACCCGAGGCATGCAAAAGCGATGAAGATCATGGCCGGAGCATAGCGGGAAATGATACTTTCTTCGTTCATAAGACCATTTTATGCTTTTCGATGGTTCAAAAAAAGATCTGATCGGTTCAGATCTCTTTTCCTTCGTCATACTGCTGAAGCAGCTTTGTCTCCTCTTTCGTTAATTCATGTTTCTCAAAGAGGTCCGGCCGCCGTTCTCTCGTGCGGACGAGGGACTGCTGAAGACGCCATTTCCGGATCTTCTCATGATTGCCGCTGAGCAGGATGCCCGGAACCTGTTCTCCTTCATAGTCCGCAGGCTGCGTATACTGCGGGTATTCCAGAAGACCGTTCTCATAGGATTCATCTTCGGCAGAATCCTGGCGGATACTGCCATGCAGAAGACGGATCACGGAATCGGAGATGACCATCGAAGCCAATTCCCCGCCAGTCAGCACATAGTCGCCGATCGAGAGTTCCTCATCCACGTGCCTGCTGATCCGATCATCCAGTCCTTCATAATGGCCGCAGAGCAGAATCAGATGGGACTTCCCGGAAAGCTCATGAGCTTTCTGCTGGGAGTACGGGGTTCCGGAAGGGCTCATCAGAACCGTATAGCTATCCGAAGTCCGCACAGAATCGATCGCGTCGAGTACAGGCTGGCATTTCATGACCATTCCTGCTCCGCCGCCGAATGGCGAATCATCCACATGCCGGTAGGTATCATGGGCAAAGTCGCGGATCTGCACAAGATCGACGGAAACGATGCCGCGGGAAATGGAACGGCCGACAATCGACGTATTCAGAAAATCCCCGTACATCTCAGGAAACAGAGTGAGGATCGTGATTCTCATAAGAGGCCTTCCTCGGCATGGATTACAATTCTGCCCGAAGAGAGGTCCACCTGCTTTACGAATACCGGAATATTCGGAATCAGTGCATCCTTCATGCCTTCTCTTTCTACTCGGAGATTATTCTGGGCGCCGCTGGTCTCTTCGACAGAGACCACCGTGCCGATCAGCGTCCCTGCTTCATCATAGACCCTGAGGCCGATGAGCTGGGAACGGTAGAATTCGCCTTCCGGAAGGGCTTGCTGATCTTCGCGGCGGATGCAGACAAGGGATCCCTTGAAGGACTCAATCCGATTGATATCCTGATAGTCTTCAAAGCTGACCAGAGAATACCCTTTATGCGTACGGAACGTCGCAACTATGAACGGGGTATACGTATCGTTCTGCAGAAGATACACCGTATTGCCCTTCCGGTAGCGCAGTTCGTCGAAGTCCGACCAGCTTTCGATCTTCAGCTCGCCTTTCAGGCCATGGGTATTGATGGCTCTGCCGATGGTGATAAATTCCATATTCTCCTCCGTCAGAAAAGGATGCACCATGCATCCTTCACTGAACTTCTTCAAATTTGATCGTAACCCGCTTTTCTTCGGTGTGCGAAGCAACTGACATAACCTGGCGAAGCGCAGATGCCATGGAGCCTTTATGACCGATCAGGCGGGCGATGTCATCGTTCTTTGCACGAACGCGCAGAACAACACCGCGGCCGTCAGCCGATTCTTCTGAAACCGAGAGGCTTTCCTTGTCATCCACCATCGGGGTGACAAGGTCCAGCAGTACCTTGTCCAGTTCAGCCATGGCGATTACTTCTTTTCCTTGCCGGTGCCTTTTTCGTCATGGAACTTCTTCATGACGCCCTGACGGGAAAGAATGTTGCGGACCGTATCAGACGGCTGTGCGCCCTTGCGAAGCCAGTCCATTGCCTTATCAGCATCCAGATGCACGGTCTCCGGATCGGTAGTCGGATCAAAGTATCCGAGCGTATCGATGACGCGTCCGTCTCTTGCAAAACGGGAATCTGCAGCGACGATCCGGTATCTCGGAGCCTTCTTGGCACCCATTCTTGTCAATCTGAGTTTAACAGACATGTGATTTCCTCCTTAGTGAACACAGATGATTATACGCGGGAAGAAAAAGGTGTCAAGGTTTTTTCCTTAACACCCGTGAGAGCATTCTCAGTGCTCGTGTCCGCCAGTTTCCTTGATGTCTTCTTCGTTGAGGACAACTGCTTCAATGGCTGCGGTAAGTCCCCTGACAATGTCAGAGAGGCTCATGCTCGCAACTCCGCGCTTGCCGACTGCCTGGCTGGTCATGAACGGAATATGGATGAAGCCGCTCTTCTTGCCAGGATACTTATGCTCGCAGAGATACCTGACTCCATAAAGCACGTGGTTGCAGATGAAGGTTCCGGCTGTATCGGATACCGATGCCGGAATGCCTGCTTCATTGATATGCTTCACCATCGCCTTGATCGGAAGTGCAGAGAAGTAGGCAGCCGGACCGTCTGCGTAGACCGGCTCATCAATCGGCCGATTGCCCTCGTTATCCGGAATGCGGCAGTCGTTGATATTGATGCCGACGCGTTCCACGGTGATGTCCGGGCGTCCGCCTGCCTGGCCGACGGAAACGATCACATCCGGATCGCACTCTCTGATCTTGGCATCGATTTTATCCAGCGACTTATAGACGACCGTCGGAATCTCGAGCTTGATGATTTCTGCTCCGGCAATCGTATCCGGAAGCAGCTTGACGGATTCAATGGCGGGATTGACTTTTTCGCCGCCGAACGGATCAAAACCAGTAACTAGTATTTTCATGAAATCCACCTTTCTCTGATTCATTATAATCGGTTTTTCGCTAGTAATTACGCATGATAACCTGACAAACATGAAAAACAGCGATAATCATGCGGGCTGAAGCCGCAGAAATCTGGCAAAACAGTAGATTTTTAAGAT
>OMXA01000031.1 GCA_900314905.1 uncultured Erysipelotrichaceae bacterium | reverse complement strand
GTCCGCGCACAGTCTGTAATTCCCTTCAACTATCGCTTTTCTTAAGCGATTTCATTATAACCGATAATCCGGCTTACAAGTTGACATCCCATAGTTTTTCATAATGCCCGCCCATTCAATCTCGAAAAAGGTCTACAGAATACTGTCAATTTCCTCTGTAGACCTCTTTCTTAACTAAATGACGTTGCCGTTCCGGAGTTTTTTATTTCAATACTTTCCGCAGTTTCTTTGCGTAGCGATCCCGCTGGTCCGATCCGCAGTTGGAGAGCTGAGAAAGAAGTTCATAGATTTTCAGTTTCTCATCTGTGGAATACGTCTGATCCAGCTCCACGGCTTTGACGATCAGATTCAGGCTGTCCAGGAACTGGCTTTCCGTCTCATGGGAGCCATGCGCATATACCTTGTCAAATGCTTCGGCAATTCCATTCTGATGTGCTTTATGAAACAATCCCATACTGACCTCCTGGTTCAGAGATAATCTTCTGCTTCAGCTGGATGAACGGTGATTTCCTTGCGGTTCTTCACGCATTCCTCCACCATGGACGCATAGTCGAAGCGGGATTCATAGAAAGAAGACTTTTTTGATGTCGGCTTTGTCACCGGATTCTTCGGATCGAAGATCGTGCAGCAGTCTTCATATGGAAGAATCGAGGTTTCATAAGTTCCGATTTTCCGGGCAAGATCAATGATATCCACCTTGTCCGTGCAGATCAGAGGGCGCAGAACCGGGATCGAGATCACTTCATTGATGCAGGCAATGGATTCCAGCGTCTGCGATGCAACCTGGCCGACACTTTCACCGGTTGCCAAGGCAAGGCACCCTTCTTCTCTAGCGATCTGCTCCGCAATGCGGAACATCATGCGGCGCATCAGCGTGACTGCATAAGGATCTCCCGCTGCTTTGTAGATTTCCAGCTGAAGATCGGTGAATTCCACGATATGAACTCGCATGCGCAGCTGGTTGTAAACAGACACCATGCCAGCCAGATCAAGAACTTTCTGACGGGCATTCTCACTGGTATATGGAGGCGAGGCAAAATGAACTGCCTCGACGTCCAGCCCCCGCTTCATGAGTTCATAGGCAGCGACAGGTGAATCGATTCCTCCCGACAGCATCAGCAGCACTTTGCCGTTGATTCCAGCCGGATATCCGCCTGCCCCCGGAATCTTCTCACTCGTCAGATACGTGAAATCAGAATGCACCTCAATCCGGATTTCCAGTTCCGGGTCGTGGACATCGACTTTCAGATCCGATGCTTTCAGGATCTCCCCTGCCACGGCCCGGTTGATGCCGTCAGAATTCAGAGGGAAGGTCTTGTCATGGCGCTTCGTGATGATTTTGAACGTATGCTTGCCGGATTCCGAAGCAATGCGCAGGCAGGCTTCTTCAATCGCAGAAAGATCGGAGGGAACCTTCTCCGTGAAGGAGAAGGAGCTGATGCCGGAGACCTTGGAAAGCAGGTCCCGGATCTGTTCAGAATCTTCACCATTCAGACGGATGTAGATGCGATCATACGTCCGCTGGTAGGTCAGCTTGGGAAAGTCTTTCAGCATATGCCGGATATTCTGATCCAGCTTGCGGATGAAGTCTTTCCGGTTTTTTCCTTTCGTGCTGAGTTCGCCATAGCGGATCAGCACCGTATCATAGTTCACCATAATGTCTGATAATCTCCTTCAGGGCAGAAAGAAAGCGGTCAACGTCTTCTTCGGTGTTGTGATAAGAAAGCACGATGCGGATCGAGCAGGATGCCCGCCGGTCACTGAAGCCCATGGCCGAAAGCACATAGCTCGGGTTATTGGAATTGCTTTCACAGGTAGAACGAGCGCTGACCATGAAGCCTTTCCGGTTCAGCGCATTCTGCATGACTTCGCTTGGAATCTTCTCATAAGAGAAATTCACGGTACACGGAAGATTATGCTCCGGGCTGTTGAACTCGATGCCGGGAATTTCTTTCAGCCCCCTTATCAGCCGCTGCTGCAGAGCTCTCACTTCCGTTTCATACTTCGGCTCATTTTCGAGGGCAAGTCTCAGCGTCTTTGCAAAAACGATATCCGTCGGGGAATTTGCGGTTCCTCCGCGCAGGCCGAATTCCTGTTCTCCGCCGGAAATGATCGGCTCCAGCTTCACATATTCCCGGCGCATGAGAATGCCGCTGCCTTTGAGGCCTTCAATCTTATGCGCGCTGATGCTGGCCAGATCAATGCCATCCATCGGACAGGGAATCTTGCCGATCGCCTGCGTCATATCCACGTGGAATAATGCATGGCTTTCTTTCTGCACGACTTCAGCAATCTCGGAAATCGGATTGATTGCACCGGTCTCGTTATTTGCCTGCATGACACTGACGAGCAGCGTATCCGGACGGAGGGCTTTACGAACCTGATCGGCAGTGATGGTACCCTGCTGGCTGACTGGAAGATAGGTGACTTCATAGCCGAACAGACGTTCAAGCTGACGCATGGAGTTCAGAACGGAACTATGCTCAATGCTGGTGGTGATAAGATGCTTCCGGGAAGGATCTGCCAGGGCACTGCCTTTGATGGCAAGACTGCTGGATTCGCTGCTTCCGGAAGTAAACAGGATTTCATCTGCTTTTACGCCTAAAAGCCCGGCAGCAGCGCTGCGGGCTTTTTCCATCATGCGATGAACTTCACTGCCTTCGTCATACAGGCTTTCACTGTTCACGAAGTACCGGTCCAGCAGATCCTTATAAGTTTTCAGAACCTCCGGATGGACAGCAGTCGTGCTGCCGCTGTCCAGATAGACTCTACGCGGCACTCTTGGCATTCTCCTTGATCATATTCTCATAATTCCCCGGATGAATCTTCTCAATCGTCGCAATTGCGATCGACAGCGCCTGCGTATATTCGCCATTCCGGAAGCTGAGCTCAGAGCGGGTCAGCTCAGAATCAATATCCGCATACGTAGACCGGTACCGATTGCCGAACACGATCGTATTCTCAACCATGATTACCGTCGCGACAACGTTGTTCACATTGTTGTACAGCTTGTAGATGAAGTCGATGGCTTCCTTGAGCGTGCTGCTGAGCAGCTGCACATTCAGGGTCGGGGCATTGATCAGGCGATCGATCGAATGAATGTATTCATTCGCCTTAGCCATATCTTCTTCATATTGCTGAGAAATAGAAGGGAGCTTGTATTTGCGGATCTTGACCTGCATCTGGTTCATGATAACCTGCAGCTTGACCAGCTGCTTGCGGGCCCTGTCCTCGCCTCCGGCCGTATTGTCAATTTCCGCCCTAAGATCCTTGAACCCGCTGCTGCAGATGGTGATCTCCTGATTCAGCTCTTTCATCGATGCCATCACAGAGCTGGCCGGAGACTGGTTTTCCTGATACATCTGGAATACTTTCGGCATCTTTGCGGAAACAGACGCAAGACGATCTTTCTGTCTGGCGATCCGCTCTTCCATATCAGTAAGTCCGAGCCGCGGCTTCAGGCGTGCATACAGATCATCGACATACTTCGCATTGCGTTCGGTTTCATGGAAAAGAGTTTCGGTTTCGCCGGCAAACTTCTTCAGCTCCATGAAGGATTCTGATTCCTTCTTGACCGCCTGATCCATCTGCGCAAGCCGAACTTTGTAATCATCAAGATGCTCGCGGACCCCATTCAGATTGCCTTCCTTGATTCCGGAAAGATCCTCTTTGAGGCCGGCCATGATAACCTTGAGATTCTTATCGATCTGCAGATGATTCAGATATACGCCTGCATCTCTTGCAGAAGAATAGTCCTGATGAAGCACTTCTGCCATCTTCGGAACAACGCCTCTGGCATCATTGAGCAGATCCGGAAGAGAATGGATCATGCCCTCCAGGCGGGAAATGGAATCCCTGATATGATCCAGCTCGGCATTTGCTTTCTCGAAGTCAGATGCGTACATCCATTCTTCAAACGCCGAAAACATCTTCTCGGTATCAGAGATATTCTGCTCGATCGTCGGCCAGATATAGGAAAGCTGGCTCTGGTTCTCAGCAGCAGAATTGCGCAGATCGCGGAAATGATTCTTGAGTTCCGTGACCTCCTGCCGCTGCGCAGTTTCCTTTTCCAGAATGGAGTCCAGAAATCGGTCGAGTGAATTGACCTGCTGCTCGCCAAGCGAGATGGAGGCTTCAAGATCGGCCAGATCCGGTTTCACCTTCTTGAGCTTTCCGGCCAGAATCTCATCTTCCGTATCTGCCAGCTGCTGGGAAATCTGCTTCAGATTCGCTTCTGCTTTATCAAAGTCATCCTTGGTCTGCGTGACTTTCTGCATCGTTTCAGGCTCTACCCGGCTGATTGCCACTGCCTTGTTGAGCTTGAACGAAAGCGGAACGGATTTGATCGTGTTGTAGCGGACTTCCAGTTCCTCCAGTTCATGACGGAACTTGTTGCTGCGGATCTTCTGGACGATGAACCATATAATAATCAGTACCACCACTGCCGCAATCGCAATGACAATACGGATATCTGATAGATATTTCAGGACAGTATCCATTCTCAAGCACCTCTAGGTTACCCGTTTATTCTAACACAATCATGTGGTCGGTTTTCGTTGACTTTGACCCTTCCCATCTCTATAATGATGAGGCGTCAAATAATGGCAGCATGCAGAGTCATGCGCAGTGCGTTGCTGAGAGAACCAGGTTCTCCAGCCGGAGTAACTTGCTGCAAAAAGCGAAACGGAATTACAGCAACACAACGCATCGGTGATCTGCACCTGTTGTTGTTTCGCCAGTTGTCATAAGGAGGAACTAACACATGGCACGTTATACAGGACCGGTATGGAAGAAGTCAAGACGTCTGAGCTTCTCCATCCTTGAAACCGGTGAAGAACTCAAGAAGAGAACTTACGCTCCTGGTCAGCATGGCCCGACCAAGCGCGTCAAGCTCAGCGGCTACGGCACTCAGCTGCGCGAGAAGCAGAGAGTCCGCAACATGTACGGCATCAACGAGCGTCAGTTCTACAACACCTTCGTGAAGGCATCCAATATGGATGGCATGGCAGGTCTGAACTTCCTGCTCCTGCTCGAATCCCGTCTGGACAACCTCGTTTACCGCATGGGTTTCGCTCGTACGAGAAAGGCTGCTCGTCAGCTGGTCAACCACGGACATATCGAAGTCAACGGAAAGAAGGTTGACATTCCGTCCGCCCAGGTCAAGCCGGGATCCGTCATCTCCGTATGCGAGAAGTCCCGCAATATGAAGCCGATCGCTGAATCCCTGGATTCCAACTATACAGCTCCTGCCTTCGTCAATGTCGACAAGGAAGCTCGCAAGGGCACCTTCGTCCGTCTGCCGGAGCGTTCTGAGCTGAACCAGGAAATCAACGAATCCCTGATCGTTGAATACTACAATAGGTAAAGAACTGGTTTTGAGAAAGTGCGATGATTATGCGGTTTTTTGCAGAAAGCAGCGTAGTTATCGTACTTTTTTATTATCTGTCAGTGAGGCCAGATGGTGCGGGTTGAGCCCTGTTTTACCCTATTTGTTGCGAAAATGTTGCGAAAACCTGATAATTGCATGCATGGAGTTAAAAGAATGGATTGCACGGTCTCTTCATGAATCAGCCGAGCAGAGAAAAAAAGAGAACTGCATTGCAGTCCTCAGAAGTCCCGTTCCATATGATGGCGGATGATCACCCGGATGATATCAGCCGCAAGCTTCACATCATCATTGCAGACGACATAGCGGTAATTTCCGGTGCTCTCCAGTTCTTTCTCGGCTTTCGCCAGGCGCTGCTGCACAATCTCTTCGGGTTCGGTCTTGCGGCCGCGGATCCGCTTTTCGAGTTCCTTCATGGATGGCGGTACGATGAAGATCGTCAGCGCATCCGGTACTTTTTCCTTGACCTGACGGCAGCCGTTGACTTCAATCTCGAGAAGCACATTTCTGCCTTCATTGCGAAGTTTCTCGACTCCGGAAAGCGGAGTTCCGTAGTAATTGCCGACAAATTCAGTCCATTCAAGGAGACCTCCTTCGTCTCTGACTTTTTCGAATTCTTCTTTTGTCACGAAATAATAATTGACTCCGTCCACCTCGCCCGGGCGTTTCTCACGGGTAGTCATGGAAACGGAATAAGATAGTTTCAGATCCGGATCATTCATGAACTCTTTCAGAACAGTCCCTTTGCCAACCCCCGACGGTCCGCTGACCACGATAAGCAGCCCCTTCTTTGTCATGCTTGATCTCCTTCTTTCTTGCTAATAATTTACACAGACAGCCAGGCTGAGTCAATGATGGTATAATGCTCCGGTAACAGGAGTATAGCTATGGCGCTTGATGGAATTCTGCTTTATAAAATCATGCCGGGAATCCAGGAATGCCTGCCTGCCCGCATCCAGAAAATCTACCAGATCTCCCCTTCGGAAGTCTTATTCCAGATTCACGGACCGCTCGGGAAGAAACAGCTGCTGATTTCCTGCCATACCGAATACAACCGCCTGCTGATCACGGAACGAAGCTACCCGACGCCCGATGAACCAGGCAATTTCATCATGGTTCTGAGAAAGTATCTGGAAGGCGGCATGATTATGGAAATCAATCAGGCTGGCCTGGATCGCTGGTGCACGCTTTCCGTGCGCAAGCGCAATGAAATGGGAGATCTGGAAACCTGGAGTCTGATTGCAGAGCTCATGGGCAAGTATGCCAATGTGATCCTAGTCAATGCCGAAGGATTCATCGTTGATGCCCTGAAGCGGATTCCGCCGTTCGAGAACATGCAGCGCATCCTCCAGCCAGGCGTGAAGTTCACTCCTGCCCCTGCTCAGAATAAGCGCAATCCGTTTGAAAATCCGCATCCGGAAGAAGGGATTTCCCTGCTGAAGCAGTTTTCTGGGTTTTCTCCATTGCTGTCGTCAGAAGCAGAATACCGCATGGCATCCGGACAGTCCTTTGCTTCGATCATGCAGGAGATTTCAGATTCTGATCAGCTCTTCATTGCCAATGATGGCAATAAGCCGGCGTTTCACTGCATCGAGCTGAAGTCCATCGGTCTCTGCAGGCATTATCCGCTGTATGAAGGATTCGACATCCTTTATTATCACAAGGAAGAAAAAGATCGGATCCGAGAGATCACCGGCGATATCTATAAAGTCTGCCGGAGAGAGCTCAAGCATCAGAAGCAGAAGCTGCCTCGTCTTCTGAAAGAGATGGATGAAGCAATGGACTGCGACCGGTGGAACCGGTATGGAGAGCTTCTGTATATGTATCAGGTCAATGATACGAAAGGACAGTCCTCCATTACTCTGAATGACTATGAAACGAATGAACCGGTGAAGATTCCTCTTGATGCAAAACTGGATGGAAAAGGAAATGCCCGCAGATGCTATGCGAAATACGCCAAGCTGAAGAAAGGCCAGAAATATCTGAAGGAGCAGATTGCGATCACAGAGAATGAAATCAGCTATTTCACCGGTCTTCTGGAACAGCTGGATCAGGCGGATTTTGAAACCGCGGAAGAAATCAAGCAGGAACTGATCAAGGGCGGATATATTGCTGCGAAGCAGACCAGAAAACGCCAGAAGAAACATGCTCAGGAAGGACCGCATATCTCGTCGATCGTATTGGCAAATGGCGTGAAGATTTCCTATGGAAAAAACAATCTGCAGAATGATGCACTGACCTGGCACCATGCACGCAGGAATGAGATCTGGCTTCATGCCAAGGATTATCATGGCAGCCATGTCGTGATCCATGAGAGCGATCCGGATGAGGTTACCCTGCGCCTCGGGGCGAAGATCGCCGCTTATTTCTCGGCCGGAAGAGACAGCTCCAGCGTACCGGTGAATTACTGCCCGGTATCGCAGCTGAAGAAAATACCCGGCGCAAAACCGGGTATGGTGCAGCTAGGTTCCTATAAGACGATCTACATCGATCCGTCCCGGGAAGATCTGGAAGCGGCAGGGATCGAAACCGACTGAGCAGATCCGGCAGCTTCCTGTTTCAGCAGCTCAATTTCACGTTTCTGAAGGGGACGATACTCCCCTTCTTTTAAGTCGCCCAGTTCAATCGAGCCCATCGAAATCCGCTTCAGGGAAAGAACCGGATGATGGAAGTAATTCATCATCCGGCGGATTTCCCGGTTTCGTCCTTCATGAAGCGTGATCGAAATCAGGGTTTCTTTCGGGTGCTGACGATATGACAGAATTTCTGCCTCAGCTGGCAGCGTCATGCCATCCTCGAGCAGAATTCCATGCTCCAGTTCCTGGATCTGCTTCTTCGTGAACTGGCCGCCTGCTAAGCAGAGATAAGTTTTGGGAAGATGATGCCGGGGATGAATCAGAAGATTGCTGAAGGCACCATCATTGCTCACGATCAGAAACCCGGTTGTATCATAGTCAAGACGTCCGACCGGAAAGATCCTCTTTCCTTCCGGAAGATACGAGAGGATCGTCTTTCTGCCGCGATCATCGGATACGGTGCACAGCACGCCGGCTGGCTTGTTCAGAAGATAATAGACTTTCTCTTCCGAACTGATCACCGCTCCGTTCACGGTGATCACATCTTGGTCATCTGCCAGCTCGCCGAGTTCTGCAGGATGTCCGTTGACGGAAACTTTTCCTGCTCTGATCAGTTCTTCTGCCTTGCGGCGGCTGGCAATGCCTGCGGCTGCGATTTTCTTGGAAATCCGTTCTTTCATGATCAGTGATGATTCAGCGTATTGCCCCAGTAAGCGCTGCCCGCCTTGCTGTAATCGTTCATCAGCATGACAGCAACTTTCTGGAACGAGGGATCCTCGGCAGCCAGGATCCGGCAGGCAGTCAGGCGTTTTCTGCCATCGACGCAGACATAGCCATAATCAGTCCGATTGACATGAACCGGGATGGCAATGCCGCGCTTATGGATGGATTCGATCAGCTCCTCCCCGGGATCTTCCGGTTCCCAGGATATTTCGTCAAGATCCGCAATGGTATTGATCATAACCGCCTCCGGGAAGAGAACTTCTTTTTCTTCTGTTCTTCTTCCTCTTTCTTCCGCTGTTCTTCTTCGGCTTTGCGGATTTCCTCGAGGTTCATCATTTCCGTGTTGAGGATCTCAATTGCCTGAGTCACTTCGAGAGGCTTTTCGGTCTTCTTTTCTTCTTCGCGGTGCTCCTGTTCCTTTTTCAGCTTCTTCTTTCTCATGGACTTGAAGATCTTCAGCAGAATCAGCAGGAAAATCAGGGCAGCTCCGAAGGCAAGACTTGCCCGGATCAGGGTCCACTCCATGTCATAGGAACTGGTTTCATGCGTGACGGTTTCGGAAGCATCTTCACTCAGATAGTTGTTGCTCGTCCGGCGGGAAGTGAGCAGGAATTCGCCATCGGCATTTGCCATGAAGGTGATCTTTCCGGCACTCTGACGGGTATAGCACTGCTCGACATCGCCATCTTCCGCGTTGTAATAAAGCACGGTATACACATCGCCATCTTCTGCATCAGACGGTTTGTCAATCGAGAAAATCAGCGGTCCGTCCGTGTCATAATCTTTCAGATTCTTGAGCAGAGAAATCGTGAAGCCATCCTTCTCCTCATTTCCAAGCGAACCCGCCGCCCGCAGCATGGAAGCTTCCGCTTCCTCGCTGATGCCCTCGCTGATCCTGACCCGGTACGTGTCTTTCCAGAATCGTTTCTTCGTCAGAGAATTTCCCAGCGGCACCGAAATGCAGAGACCGGAAACACCAAGACCGTAATCATTCGCATCGACCACATAGCGCACATGGCCCTGGAATGCTTTATAGGCAATCGCATCAAATGCCCTCAGCTCATTCTGGGTCAGATATGGCTGCATGTTCTGATCGATCTCTTCCTTCAGGGCAATAATGCGGTCAGCATCTTCATCCGTGATGATCTCATAGCTGGAATAGGTGCTGATCGCGTCGAGGATTTCCTGTTTGATCTCTGCCCGCTTCTCATCTTTCTCTGCACTGACAGAAATGGAATAGGAGACGGAGCATCCGGCATAGGTGACGGTGACTTCCTGATCTCCGGCAGCTGTCATATCGAATCCGCTGATCATCGAGGTGGTCAGCGGCGTCACTTCCTCACTTCCATCCTGGAAGTGAACCGTGACAGCACCGTTCTGCAGGCTGATCCGATCATTGAGTTCATATTCGGTCTGCGGCAGAGAAGAAAGCTCAATGGAAGATACTTCCCTGTACTGCGCCGTGAACGTCTGATCCTGGCTGATTCCATCCGTACTGCCATCCCATCCTGAAAACAGCGCATGATCTTTGACCGGGGCAGCACAGGCAGCGTTCTGCCCGTCAGGAATCGTATAGCTGACTTCGGTCTCATTGCCGGCAAACGTCCCGCCATCCGCATCAAAGGTCACCCGGGAATAAGAATCCTGTCCTTCCTTCGCACCAGGCAGGATGATCTGAATCGCATCCTGACGGATGTAGCCGATATCATTGGCATAGTCATAGGCATAGGAAAGATCCACCTTCGAATCCTGATCCATGGTTGCCTCCGACTGCACGATATACCAGTCGCCGCTGTCATTGGATACCTCGCCGATGATGACGAACGCAAAGTCCGGAGAAGTCCCGGTGCTGTACAGCACTCCGATTCCATCCGGATACTGATAGACTTTCGTCTCTCCTTCTTCTGTCCGGATGCCGAGGGTATACGTATTCTTGTCATTCGAGCCAAGTGCTTCATCCAGTCTCCGGTAATAGGCTGCCATCTTCTCTCCCCAGTACGGGTCAGAAGAATAGCTCACATTCATGCCCGAAGAAAGATTGCCGAAGAAGCTGCCATGGAACTGATCCTTCAGCGGACTGCAGTAAGCTCCGGAAATATAGTAGCGAGCATGCGAATACACGCTGTTTGCGAGCGTTTTGAATCGCGACGAATCGGCTTCTTCATCATTATCATATGCAGCATGCGAGAACAGATTGTTGCGCGTATAGCTCAGCGCACTGCGGCCGCTGCCGGATTCGTCCTGGCTGATGGCAAGCATCATCAGCGCATTCGCGCCGTATTCATACTGGTACTGCCAGAAGCTTTCGATATTGCCATAATACTGGGATCGGGTCAGCGTATCGTTGAGCCCGTCTTTCTCGTTATCCGAATAGAAATCGATCTGTCCCTGCACATCCATCGTTCCGGTCAGATACGATTCCATGTCCTGATACGAGGCATTGGTCAGCGTCCTGTGGCTTACATACTGGTAGTAGTCGTACCATGGATTGCCGGCATTGACGGCAGATTCATGGATATTGTTCCGCAGGTCATCCAGCATCGCATACAGCATGTCATCCGCATAGAAATAATGTCCGTCGAAACTGTAATATGCCCTGCCTTCTTCCAGAAAATCCGGGGCAGTTCCCTGATCGATGATGACCGCATAGTTGTCATCCTCCATCTGGCTCTTGATCTCATGATAGAGCTTGCCGCCCTCGACCAGGTACATCGTAAGACGCGTCTCCACATTCTGCAGCGGCACGATCGTGACATCGTTGATGGACGCCCATGCCTTTGCCCCGGAAATCATGAATTCTGCCTGGGTTCCGTCGTCATTCGTCGCAAGATATGCGGCATCCTTGCCATCGCATCCATTGATCTGCCTCGAGGCGCCGTCAATGGCATCCGAATACGTGACATTGTAATCACATGCCTCGGAAGTCTTCAGATAGGCAATGGCATACTCTGCCTTGAGCGTCACGGCATCCCTGACGATGCCGAGGTTGACATAATCTCCTTCCAGCTCGCTGTAGCGGGCAGCTGCTTCTTCGTAGGTATCAAATGCTTCAATATCGCTATTGCCGGTTTCAAAATCCGTCAGATGATAGCGGCCATCGGATGGCGTATCTCCCGGCTCTATGGCCTGCACAGGCGTCAGCGCTGCAGAAAGAAAAGATGCGCTGAACAGCAGGCTCAGAATCTTCTTCCCTTGCGGGTTCCGGTTCATCATTTTTCTGTTCATGCGTATCATTTTACTATAATTAAGGAAAGTGTTCACTGCCTTTTCGCTTCCGCCAGCACCGCAATCGCTGCCGGCCAGATCGAACGTTTCTTCAGGAATTCCTCAGGCTTTTCAACGATCCGCTGACCATATACCGCATTATAGAACTGAACGCGGAATGGCGACCTCCGGCAGAAGGCCGTATAATGTGCTGCCGTCTTATGCCGGTAAAGCAGAATTCCGCAATTGCTCTTCGAAATTGCGGCAGCGACTTTCTCCTGACTGCCGATCGAAACAGAATAGGGCACGCTCTGTTTCTTAAGCCAGAGGAGGATGCCTGCAATGTCCTGCCCGAATAAGCCTCCTGTCAGATTATAATGGCTCAGTCCTTCTGAGGCTTCTTCCATCGTGACATCCATATGGAGCATCTTCATGAGATTCCAGCACGCAATCCATCCGCATCCGGTTTCTGAAGTATCTTTCAGACCGAACGGAATGTCTTTCATGATTCCCTGATTGATCAGATACCCTTCTTCATCAAAGCAGGAATCCGGAATGCGGGATCTCCATGGATCCGGCACATAGCGCATCAGCCTGCCCTTGGGATAATAACGGCATGCAATGCACGCATTGCGGAATACCGGGTCTTTCGTGAAGATCAGAATCTCATGCGGATGAAACAGCTTCAGCACCTTCTCTGTCAGAACATTGAGACCTTCGGCATATTCTTCTTTCTTCCGGTCTTTCTCAATTGCAGCCATCATGACAGCGGTTCCCTGCGCATTGATTCTGACCTCGGCAGCGCCAAGTCTGCGGCCATTGCGATAAACCTGCCAGGTCTGCAGCGGAATCTCTCTTTTCATACGAAAAAGCTCTTCCGGCCAGTTTTCCGGCGGAAAGAGCTTTTCAGCCTGTTCAGATGAAATCAGAGCCAGGTGAATCATTCTGCCTCCGCCTGCTCCGATTCGGTTTCTTTCAGAAAGCGGACTGCCTTCCTCAGAAGATTTGCATCGTTATCATAGGTCAGGAGTGCTGCTGCATCTACCAGACGAACCCAGTGAAGCTCTGAAATCTCTTCTTCCTGTGCATGAAGCTTTCCTCCATCCGGGTTTGCCATGAAATAGACAACATCCTTCTGAACGCCTGGTCTCGGGCTATAGTGGGTTTCCTCCCGGAATCCGTCGACGAACCGGATTTTCACGCCAGTCTCTTCGCGTACTTCCCTTCTGGCCGTTTCCTGTTCCGTTTCCTGATCTTCCGCATGTCCCTTCGGGAATCCCCAGTGACCGTCATTCTGTCGGATAACCAGGGTATAGATATCTCCGTCCTGGATCTTGCAGACAATCGCTCCGCATGATTTTTCTCTCTCTTCTGCTGTCATCTCGCAACCCCCTTACGCTGACATCGTCCAGTATATCACAATCTTTCTTCCGGGATTACCTGGCTTCCGCCAGCCTGCGGCCGAATTCCCGGCATGCGTTCAGCCCTGCTTCATCAGGCTTCTTCTGGCACAGCATCGGTTCCGCAATCAGAATCATGCCTGCATCCTGGCAGTCTTTCTTCCATGCGTCCATGTAGGCGCCATTGCCCCAGCCCCAGGAACCGAACAGGGCTGCTTTCTTTCCCTTCAGTTCCGGCTTGAGCTGATTGTAATATCCCCGGAAGATGCCATCGAGTTCTTCACTTCCCATGGCTGGGCAGCCTAAGGCAATCACATCGCAGGTTTCCGGATCTTCCAGTTCATCAATCATGCAGAGTTCCGTCTCTGCGCCTGCCTCCTTCGCTCCCTGCTCAATGGCTTCTGCCATCTCCTGGGTATTGCCGGTATTTGTCCAGTAAGCAATCGCAAGTTTCATCGTCAGTCTTCCTCCTTGTACAGATAAGTCTCTGCCAGATCGCATGCGATCCGCACACAGTCCGGACATGAGCAGAGCACCTTTCCGGTGTCAATTCCTTTCAGATCACGGCAGCGAAGTGCTCCCGCCTGTTCCCGGAACTTCTTCGTCATGGCAGAAGCAATTCCCATCGTGGTTCCCCGCGTGAGTCTCTCTGGATCGCCGCTGCTGTATTTCAGTCCCGCCAGCATCACAGCTGCATTCAGTGCCCCGCATGTTCCATCACAACAGCCAAGCCCCCCGCCGAGTCCTTCCGAGATCCGATACAGATCTTCCTCAGACAGGCCGCACTGGTCTGCATACGTGCAGAGCACTGCCTGAGCACAATTGTATCCGGACATTCTCCGTCTGACCGCTTCTTCTCTTCTTGGTTCCATCGTTCTCCTTTCCTCCCAATTATAAGGACTTCCAGCTCAGAATACCTCAGGAGGACTGCTGATTCATACAGATTGAGGAAAATGACAAACCGGAGGGCATCCGGGGATTCATGTTCCCGTCTGTCCTCCGGATTCTGCCTGATTCAATCCAAGGTTCCGTTCAGATATTCGATCGCATACGCAGCGTACATTGCAACGCCGACTCTGAGACAGTCCTCATCGATATCGAAGTGCGTGTCGTGATGAGCGACTCTGGTTTCCGGTCGGCTGTCATTTCCGGATCCGACATAAGCATAGACCCCGGGAACCTTCAGGATATATTCCGCAAAGTCATCTCCGCCAAGAGCAGGTGCCCGGTTCGTGATGACATGTTCGTTTCCGAATAGGGAGACGGCGGTCTTCTGAGCTTCTAGAGAGGCAGCTTCATCATTGATCAGCGGCGATGTATTGTCATTCCATTCAAAGCTGACGGTTCCGCCATAGGAGTCTGCGATATTTTCGGAAATCCGTTCCAGGTCTGCTCTGACCTGCTTGCGGATTTCCGGCTTGAAGACACGGATCGTGCCTTCGAGCTTCGCTTCTGCCGCGACGATGTTGTAGGCATCGCCGGAAGTGAATTTGCCGATGCCGACGAGCACATGGTCCATCGGCGAAGTGCGGCGGGTGATCAGCGCCTGGATCGCGACGACGATCTGGCTGGCAATATACAGCGCATCAATGCCTCTCTGCGGAACGGAGACGTGGGCTGCCTTGCCATGGACCGTGATGCGGAACCAGTCCACGCTGGCATTGTTCGGTCCTGGCGTGATGGCGATATCGCCGGCGGTCACATCGCTGGCTAAGTGCTCGCCGAATGTGCGGTCTGCACCATCGAGATATCCTTCCTCAATGATGGCTCTTGCGCCATAGCCGATTTCCTCGCCTGGCTGCCAGGTGAAGCGGATCGTGCCCCCGAATAAGTCCTTATTGGCATTGAGGATTCTGGCAGCTCCGATCAGGGCTGCATTATGCGCATCATGCCCGCATGCGTGCATGCGATTCGGAATCCGGCTCTGATACGGGCATTCATGTTCCTCCTGCTCAGGAAGAGCGTCAATATCCGCCCGCAGGACGATGGTCTTGCGGCCAGGCAGATTTCCTCTGATCTCTGCATAGACGCCCGTCCCGGCGATCTGCTTATGCGCGATCCCGAGCTTGTCGAGTTCTGCTTCGATCCGCTTCTGGGTGCTGAATTCTTCTTTCGCAATTTCCGGATGTTCATGGAAATAACGGCGCAGACCGACAATATAGTCATGATCTGCAATGGTCTGATCCATGATTTTCTGTTCCAGTTCGTTCATCGTGTCTCTCCTTGTTAAAAGGAACAGCCTTCCGGCTGTTCCTGCGTTGTTATTCTGCAGCGGTTCCGGCAGCTGCCTTCAGATCATCCAGAGAAGCATACTTTCTGGAATACAGAGTCAGCGGAGCGATGAGGGTATCGCCGATTGCTTCGATCTTGTAGCCCTGTGCTTCGACTTCATTGCTGAGATATGCCTTGTGCTGGAAGGAGTTCAGATCGATGTCGCCTGCGTTCAGAGCATCATTCGGAAGATCATAGGAATCAAAGGAAACAAGTTCGATGTAGATGCCTGCATTCTCATCATCGAGAACTTTCTGAACTGCTTTCCACTGATCGTTGTTAGCGCCGCAGACACCGACGGTCACAACCGTCTTGCCATCTTCCGAAGATTCATAGGAATCAACTTCTGCAACCACCGAATCCTTGTTCTGCTCGGCTTCCGTCTCATCATAATCGAAGACCGGATAATAGGCATTCTCATACTTGCCGAGGATGTAGTCTGCAACATACTGAGTCTGGAATGCTTTGACGATGGTCTGATAGGTCTCATTGTCCTTGTCTTCCGTACGGGCAACGATGACGTTGACATAAGGGTTGTCTCCGCCTTCGCCCTGGTCTTCAATGATCAGGCCGTCCTTTTCAGGATTCAAGCCAGCCGGAATTGCATAGGTTCCGTTGATGGTAGCTGCCCCGAGGTCATCGAGAGTCTGCGGCAGCGTATCTGCAGCCTGCGGCACGATTTCGATGTTATACAGATACTTCGTGATATCCTTGGTTTCCGGAGCATAGCCAGCCGCCGGATCAACTTCGATCAGGCCGGCGGATTCAAGCAGCTTGATTGCCCGGCCGCCGTTGGTCGGATCATCCGGGATGGCAATCTGAATCGGATCGCCTGCTGCGGCAGCGGCAGTGCTGGATTGGGAAGCTGTGGCGGATGGGACAGCGGAAGCGGCGGCGGATGAGCTGGATCCGCATGCGGCGAGGGTGCTGACTGCGAGGATGGATACAAATGCTTTTCTGATGTTTTTCATATTCTTTCTCTCCTATCTTATTTCACATATTTCCTGATCAATGCCCGGTTGGTTGTCTTTTTTTGCCAGTACATTTCCTAATGTCTGAAGCAGCGATACGACGACCAGCAGCAGGATCACGCATACATTGACAATGTCCTGGTGATGCAGGCTCTGGCCGTAATTGATGGCGAAGCTTCCGATTCCGCCAGCTCCGACGGCACCAGCCATCGTAGTCAGGCCGATCAGGCTGATCGCGGTCGTTGTGGTCACGCGGATGAGTTCCGGCACTGCTTCATGCAGGTATACCCGGAAGATGAGGTCTTTCGTGCTGCAGCCCATCGAGCGGGCTGCTTCGATCTTGCCCGGGTCCACATTGGCTAAGGCTGTTTCGACTTGTCTGGTATAGAATGGCACGCAGCCGAAGACCAGCGGGATGATGGCGCCTTTTACCCCGATGGCCGTTCCGGTGATCGCGCGGGTCAGCGGAATCAGGAAGATCAGCAGGATCACGAACGGGATCGAACGGAAGATATTGACGACAACATCCGTGATGGAATACAGGATCTTATTCGGCCGGATGCCGGAGGGTTTTGCGACCTCCAGGATCACGCCCAGGCATAACCCGATCGCAAATGACAGGATGCCTGCCAGCCAGAACATCTGCCAGGTAGCGGAAACTGCTTTCTGGAACTCCTTCATGTAATCAAAGAGATTCGGAAACAGGGTTTCAGGAAATCCGTTCATATTCAATTGCCTCCACCTGCACATTGCAGCTCTTCATGAATTCGATTGCCTGATCGATGCGGCTGCGGTCACCGCGGATGCGGACAATCATGCCGCCTAACGGTTTTCCCTGCAGCATCTCGACGTTTGCGATCACGATGTTCAGATCGACCTCGAACTTTCTTGAAACCATTGAAATCATGGCATCACCGACGCTGTTCTCATCAAACTGCAGTTTCAGCAATCTGCTGTCTCTGTCAGTCCGGACCAGCGCACTGTCTTCATCCAGCAGACGTTCCACATTGCCAAGTCCGCTCGATTTCGAGACAAAGCGCTTCGTGATCGGTTCGATCGGATGGGAGAAGATCTCGTAGACCGGACCTTCTTCAACCACCTTGCCGTTTTCCATGACAGCGACACGCTGGCAGATTTCCTTGATGACCGCCATCTCATGGGTGATCATCACGATCGTGACGCCGAGTTTCTGGTTGAGATTCTTCAGCAGCTTCAGAATCGATTCGGTGACATCAGGGTCCAATGCGGAAGTAGCTTCATCGCTGAGCAGGATCTTCGGATCATTTGCCAGCGCCCTGGCGATTGCGACCCGCTGCTTCTGACCGCCGGACAGCTCGCTGGGATACGAGTTCAGCCGATCCCCGAGATCCACCAGATTCAATAGTTCCCGGACTTTCGCATCAATCTCTGCCTTGGGCTTGCCGCTGGATCTAAGCGGGAAGGCAACGTTCTCATATACCGTGCTGCGATCCAGCAGATTGAAGTGCTGGAAGATCATGCCGATGGAGCGACGCATCCGGTTCAGATCCTTTTCATTCAGCGGTTTTGCATTCTCAGGTCTGCTGGATTCTCCTTCTGGAATGAAATACAGTTTCCCGTTTCTGGCACTGACCGTTCCGAATCCGCCGATCGCAATCTCTCCGGAATCCGGAGTTTCCAGAAAATTGATACATCGGACAAGCGTGGATTTGCCGGCACCGGAATACCCGATGACTCCGTAGATCTCACCATCTCCGATTTTCAGACTGACATCATCTACGGCATGAATCTCCTTGTCTTTCAGATGAAATGTCTTAGAAACATTTCTGATTTCAATCATGCGAACCCTCCCTTAACAAAAAACCGTCCCTGGCATAAAAGCCAAGGACGGGAATCATTCCGTGTTACCACCTTGCTTCATCTGCACATCACTGTACAGACTTCATCGAGTACCGACATACTCTATTCCGCTAACGGGGAAATCCGGCATCTTCTAACCACGGTTCAAAGATGCAGCTCCGAGACCATGTTCACCAGCTTTCTGCCTGTTCCCTTTCAGCATACAGGAACTCTCTATGAAGGTTTCCAGCAGGTTACTCTTCTCTTCTTCGCTTGTATGCCCTTAGTTTAGTCACATGTTTCCAATTGTCAACAGAAACTTTCAGAAAATATTCATCAGATACTTCGATGATTTTCAGAAATGAAAAAGATTTGCAGAATTCAGTTTCTCAGTCATCCGCGAAGTTCAGGGCAGATGGATGAAAGGCAGCGAAAGCTCAGATCATCTCCATCTTTCAGCAGCAGAAAAAAAGCAGAAAGTGCTGATTCTTCGCACATTCCGCAATTGATCCGTGTTGTTTTTCCAACGCAAAGATCTCCAGGCAGAATTCATGCATGCATGGGTTCCCGGATATCAGAAAAGGCAGACTTTTCAGCCTGCCTCACAAGATCTGCTTAGCCGCGGGAGAAGAAATTCGGAATCGTATCATCTTCCTCTGCTTCCACACGTGCACTGGAAGAGCCGAAGGAGAGACCGCTGTCGCTTTCTACTTCAAGACCTTTCTGGCTGCTGACCGGAGAGGTTACCGCAGCCGGTGCAGCACTCGGGATCGCTTCCGGTTTCGGAAGATCGAATCCAGTTGCGATGACGGTAACGATGATCGATTCGCCGATCTTGTCATTGATTGCAACACCGAAGATGATATCGATATCATTGCCGGCCGCAGAACGGATATAATCGACTGCTTCCTGAGCATCATATGCACTCATGCTCGCACCGCCGGTCACGTTGACGATCGCAGACTTCGCACCGGTGATGGACGCTTCGAGCAGCGGGCACTGAATCGCCTTCTGCGCAGCTTCTTCGGCTTTGTTCTCCCCGGAAGCCATGCCGATGCCGATCAGAGCACTTCCCTGTCCTTCCATGACAGACTTGATATCAGCGAAGTCGAGGTTGATCATTGCCGGAACTGCAATCAGATCCGTAATGGTCTGAACACCCTGACGGAGAATGTTATCTGCTTCCTTGAATGCATCCTCGAACGGGATATGGCCGATGACTTCCAGAACTTTATTGTTGGAGATGATGATCAGGGAGTCTACATATTCCTTCAGCTGCTCCAGGCCCTGTTCTGCCTGGACCATGCGCTTCTTGCCTTCAAAAGAGAACGGCTTGGTGACAATGCCGACTGTGAGACAGCCAAGTTCCTTGGCGATCTTTGCAAAGAGAGGAGATGCACCGGTACCTGTGCCTCCGCCAAGACCAGCGGTAAGGAAGACCATGTCGGCACCTTCCATTGCCTTCCGGATGTCTTCTTCACTTTCGACTGCTGCCTTGCGGCCATTATCAGGATTTCCGCCTGCGCCAAGGCCAGCCTTGCCGAGCTGGATCTTATTCTGAACCGGCGAGACATCAAGCGCCTGCAGGTCGGTATTTGCAACATAGAATTCAACGCCCTGAACTCCTTCCTGAACCATCCGGTTCACGGCGTTGCTGCCTGCTCCCCCGATGCCGAACACCTTGATTCTGGCAACCTGGTTGTAAGTTAAGTCTGACATATTTCTTCCTCTCTTATTTCTTTGTATCGAAGAGAATCCCCTTCAGTTTCTTGGTGATCGTATCTTCCGGATTGCCGGCAGCACGAGCCTCACGGTATGAAACCGATTTGATAAACGCATCCATGTCAAGACTGTTATCGGTATAACCGGTAATCGGGAGCTTGTCCTTGTATGCATAAAACAGTCCGAGGCAGGCAGTCAGGCCGGCATTTCTGCCGCCGAGTGTTTCCGGAATATAATTGCGTACCTCGCACTTCAGCTGGCGCTTCAGAAGGTCATTTAAACCCTGCATTTCGCCACCTTCACCGGTAATAATAACAGCAGTTTTTCCGGCTTGCAAGATTGGAGCGCATAATTTGGACATTGAGTCAATCCATGCATCAACCTTCGGAGAAATGCATTCGACCAGCTGCTGCTCGGTGATCTTGCGGGCTTCGCCTTCTGCCTGCCAGATATAGACCGGGTTTGCAGAATATACTTTCTCGCCGAGGCGGGCACTGTACTTCACTAATTCTGCGGCATCTGCACTGTTCAGTCCGTACTGATCCACGAGCGCTCCGGCAATCGTTCCGACTCCTTCCGGATCAATGACACAGGAGGTCAGACGCCCTTTCGAAAGCAGTCCCAGGGTCGTATTCTCCCGTTCCATCTTCAGGATGATCACATTCTGATCGACTGCCTGTTCAAACAAGGCTGCTTCCTTCGCTGCACCATAGACATCCAGGAAAATATCCATGACCTGAAGGCCGGACTGCTCGACACAGCCGACCAGATCAAAGGCAAGCTTGCGATCTGCGCAGAGCAGATCGATCTCGACCGTCAGCTCAGACGCCTTCTCGCCGATCGGAATTCTACGGCTCGTGATGCCGTTGACGGTATATTTGACGCAGACTGTCTGAATCAGCGCATAGGATTTGCCGATCTCCACCGACTGCGCCTTATCGATCGCACGGCGGATATCGTTTACGGTGATCTCGCCGTCAATGCCGTCAATCTGAACCGTGGACTTCAGAGAATAGCGGCGCATGTTGTATGAAGGGATCCCGAGAATCACTCGTTCCACCTTTGCGCCGATCATCTTCTTGGCGTCGTCTGCAGCCCGGTGAATCGCATCGATGACTGCGGCAGGATCTGCTACCTGATCAAACGACATGCCTCCGCACGGAATGCGTTCGACTTTGATAATATTAAAACGGGTGTTGAAGAACTCCCCGACGATCAGACGTACTTCATGGTCACTGATTTCCAATGACGCAAATATCTGCTTATCGCTCACTGATGAAAACTCCTTCCGTCTATACGCAGTATTTTAACACAGCTGATGACCCATCGGTCTGATAAACGGAAAAATCGCATCAGCACTGCATTCCGGAAGGATTGCGAGGCTGGATTTCATGTTGCATTTCATGTTCATTCATGATAATCTTATCTAGCATTGTGAGAAAAGTAAGGAGGTGCTGGTCATGTCCAAGGTTTGTGCTGTAACTGGAAAAAAGGCGATGTCTGGAAACGCTCGTTCCCATTCTCTGCGTGCTACACGCCGCAAGTGGAACGTTAACCTGCAGAAGGTTCATATGGTAGTCGATGGAAAGCCGCAGACAGTTCGCATTTCTGCTCGTGCTCTGAAGACGCTCAAGGGCGGTGCCAGAAAGAAGGCATCTGCTCCGAAAGAAACTGCAGCAGCTGAGTAATTAAAAAAACTTCCGCAAGGACAACGTCATTAAGTTAAGAAAGAGGTTTACAGAGGAAATTGACAGTATTCTGTAGACCTTTTTCGAGATTGAATGGGCGGGCATTATGAAAAAACTATG
>OMXA01000029.1 GCA_900314905.1 uncultured Erysipelotrichaceae bacterium | reverse complement strand
CCGTTGTAGTAATAGATGTGCTCGATCATAGGAACCTGCGTGTATGTATAAGTAATCGGAATTGATTTATAGATGTTCCTGCCAAACAGAAGATTCCATTTTGTCGTCTGGATCGTGATATACCTGCTGTGATCATCAAATGTTCCTACTTCGAAATGAGTGATCTGCTTGCCGGTGTAAGCCGCGAAATAATTATCGAACTCTTTATAGACATAAACATTGGGAGCTTCTTCAGTGGTTCCATCAGAGTAGAAATAAGTTCCTCCTGTATCAGAATATCTGACGTTGACAACCTCATTGGATAGTTTCAGATAAGCCATTGCCAATCCGAGAAGCAGAATCAGAAGAGCGATCAGCAGATTTCTAGACGACTTTTTCATAGGGTCAATCCTCCTTTGCTGTGCCCATCATTGCATATTCAGACTCCTTCAGGAACATTCTGAGTCTATCTGGTCTGATTCTGGTTTATCTGGCTCTCTGATTCAGAACTGCACGGATATTTCCTGAACGATATCCATCATTGGAAAAGCCGTCATATTTTCTGATCAGGTGTCTGATCATCGCCAGTTCTTCCTGATTGAATTCATAGTTATTTCTTTCTGACTTTGCAGGAAGGGTTCTGATATGAAGCAGTATCATCGTTCCCTGACCTGTGATCGTGATCTCTGCGGATCCGGAGGCTTCAGTTCTATGAGGATAGAGCACCTGAATCATGACAGTGATGAGAATTGCCAGATCAGAGAAATCAATCTGTTCCGTGCCGCTGAGCTGATCAATCATCCGAAAACATAAATCAGGATATTCAGCTTGAAGATAGCGAAGTGCAGCATCCAGATATTCATTCTCCAGCCCTTTCACTTCAGATGGCTGCCGAAGGCTTTCTGTCAGGAGAGCAGATGCTTCATCGATTCTGTTTTCTTTCAGAAGCCCGATGATCTTCAGAGTCTCTTTCCTCTGCCGATGGTGTTCCTTCAGTGCTTCAATTGCCTGGTCTCTCTGAATCTGCATTGCGGTCCTGCTCTGATTCATATTCACCGTAATCGCATCCGCCTGCTGCTGGTGCTTCTCATTGAGAATGGTCCGATCAATGAAGAAGACAAAGACCAGCGGATAGATAAATGCAGGGATGATCGCCAGAGGCTGTGCCTTTCCTCGGATTGCTGCAATCATCAGAATCGAAAATCCAGCCGCAATCACAGCATTTCTGGAATCTTCAATCTGTTCAAAATCATGGTATCCGAAATATAAGCGCAGAAATACTGCATAGGAACAGCGGAGAATCAGATACAGCGGACTCACTCCCCAGCTGTAATACAGATCTGTATATTCCGGTGCAAAGCCATGAAGGGAAGAAGAGTATTCCAGAACAACTTGTTCCAGAACCAGGGCACAGACATCAAAAAGAATCGTGATCGCTGTCAGTACTGTGGATTCTTTCCGGTTATCCTCCAGCCCTCCGTAAAACAGGATAAAGTACGCGCAGAATCTGAATGGAATCCAGATCAGAAACGAAGGAAGCATATTCTGCATGCCCGATATAAGCGGAGGAAGAATACGGTCCTGAAGAATCATCGAGAAGCCCGTGATCAGCCAGGAAATCACAAGATACAGATACAGATCCGTTTTTCTGATAGTGTCTTTATGAGCAAACGGAGCAATAGCGAAAATCACTCCGAGGAACATTTCAGATAAAGTGCAAAGTTCCGTCATTGGATTCTCCTCAGAAATACTTCCTGAACATGTCTGCGTTCTCTCCTGCTCGGAAACAGACGTGTTCCGTCATATAATTCCAGTTCTTCCGGAGTTATGCTTCGGACATAATCCAGATTCACAAGTTCAGACTGATTGATCCTGCATAGGTCCGGGAGGATCTCCTGGCAATGCTGGATGGTTTCCGCCACAAGCTGATATTCCATTTCTTTCCCGAAACTGATATAGATGGTTCTGCCTCTTTTTGAAATATACTGCACCATGGAAGGATGAAAAGAGATCACCCCTGTTCTGGTTCTGATCTGCATTGACGGCACAAAATATCTGTTTCTGATTTTCTGAAGCCCGGCTGATAATTCTTCATCCGTCATGCTTTTGGTCAGAAATCCAGCAACCTTCGGTGCGAAGGCATCCATAACCCGTTCATTGAAGGATGTAACATATGCAATGAATGATGCATGCATGGAAATCTCCTGAGAGCAGCGGATCCCATCTTCTTAAGCAGGTAATAACTGCTGCTCGCCAGGAATTCAGAGCAGGAAGAAAAGACGGAACATACTGCCTCAGGAAACACCTTGCCTGCAATATTCAGAAGACGCTTCTGATCTTCCTCAGAATCGTCAATGATACAGATCGGATATTGTTTCATGGAGTTCCCCTTGAGTTCAGTATTTCATATTTCCTGGGAAACGACCAGGTATATTTGCTTTCTGCTGCGATCTTGATTAGCATCGGGAGGATGGACATTAAGAACGTATTAACCTTTAGAGCAATATATGACTGACTATTTCGGGGATGAAAGAATATCCTGATCTGAGGGTTACAAAATGGAGAATTAATGCATTTCAGTTTCTGGTCCTGGATTCAGCTTATGAACCCAGAGGTAATTGAGAACGAAGGCAAAGACTGCTCCGGCGACTACATCGATGATGCTGTGCTGTTTCAGCATCATGACAGAGATGCAGATGGCGATGACCAGCAGGTGCAGAAGAGCAGAGGCAGCGATGCCTTTTTTTCTGAATTGCGGACTGCGATGCAGAGAGCAGTCAATCAGAATTGTGGTAGAGACATGGATGGAAGGGCAGACATTGGTCGGACTGTCAGCGGACTGGATTGCTCTGGTAATCCATGCGCTGAGAGAGTTTCCGGTTACTTCTGCCGGTCTTAGCCGCAGGGCGTTCGGCCAGAAGAGGTAGATCAGTAAAGACAGGAACATTGCCATGAGCATCGGCATGATGAAGTCCCAGAGTTCTTCATAGGATTTCCGGTGCCAGAAGGTGAGAATCGGCACGACCATGAGCGGAAACCAGGAAATATAGAAATAGACTGCCTGGGTAGCAAATGGGATCAGATCATCGATAGAGCTGTGCAGATAGGTGTAGGAAGACCTGTCCCAGTTATCAAGCAGAAAGAAACAGATGATATAGAGTCCATAAGCAATGATCATGAAGCGCATCGGATTGCTTTGATAGAATTGTTTCAGTTTTCTCATAGCTGTTATTCTGAAAGGAAGTAAGGAAAATGTCAAAGTACTCTTTCTGATTCCGGACTGGGAAAATGGTTTGGTGATTGCTGAACTTGCAGTTCATCTGTGAATGAAAGAATGATTGATGTGCTGGGGTACTGAGGTGAGAAAAGATTGCCTGGTTCAGGAAAGGATGTTGAAGTTTATCAGATTCAGCGTAAACTGATAATTGTCCGAATTAATTGGAAATCCAACTAATTGCTGGATTTCTGTTTTTTGATAAGGAGGCAGAAATGGCACAGGATGGGAATTATCTGATCAGTCTTTCAGTGCTTTATCGGAATACGATGAAGTTTTTTGATAAGGCGCTTGCAAAGTATGGAATTGGGTCCGGCCAGCTGATGTTTCTGTTCTTTATCAATGAAAATGAGGGCATCACGATGCAGGAGGTTTCCCGGATCGGGGAAGTGGATAAGGGAACTACGACCAAGAGTATTCAGAAGCTGATTGAACAGGATTATGTGCAGGTACGAACCGATGAGAATGATCGCCGGGTGAAGCGTCTGTACACGACTCAGCGGGCGGCAGAGGTCATGAATGAGCTGTATGATCTGCGCAATGAATACCGCAGCCTGATGGCACGCGGAGTGGAGATGGAGTCGTTTGAGGAAGCACTGAATCAGGTATGCGAGAACTCGAGAAATCTGAATCCTGAGCCGAGATATCAGGGAATCAAGATCGGCGGCCTGCAGAAGGTGACCCTGCTGGATTACCCGGGAAAGGCAGCGGCGGCGGTATTTACCGGGGGCTGTAATTTCAAGTGCCCGTTCTGTCATAACAAGGAACTGGTGTTTCTGCCGGATAATTATGAGTTCTTTCCGGCGGAGCGGGTTCTGGAGTATCTGGAGAAGCGCAGGGGCTTGCTGGATGGAGTGTGCATTTCCGGAGGGGAACCGCTGATCCAGGATGGACTTGAAGAGTTTATTGAAGCGATCCGGGAGATGGGGTATCTCGTGAAGCTGGATACCAATGGGTATTACCCGGAGAAACTTGAAGAGATTGTCCATGCCGGACTGGTGGATTATGTTGCAATGGATCTGAAGAATACGTCTGAGAAGTACGCAGAGACGGCTGGTCTGAATCCGGAAGTATTCCAGATCGATCGGATTGAGAGGAGCATTGAGTTCCTGATGCATGGGAATGTGGAGTATGAGTTCCGCACGACGGTGGTCAGGGAGCTGCATACGAAGGAAGATCTGCAGGCGATGGCAAAGCGGATCCAGGGTGCAAGGCATTATTATCTGCAGCAGTATCAGGACAGCGGATCGGTGATCCAGCCTGGATGGACCGCTTATGATGCTGATGAAATGGCAGGCTTGCTTGCTGCTGTAAAAGCATTTGTTCCGGATGCGGAATTAAGAGGAGTGAAGTGATATGTACAGGGTATTGAAACGGGATGGAAAGATTGCTGACTTTGATGTCAAGAAAATCAGTGCAGCAATCCGGAAAGCATTTGAAGCATGCGGCAGAGAGTACAATGACAGCATTCTGGATCTGATTGCATTAAGAGCTACCAGTGATTTCGAGCCGAAGATTAAGGATGGTCTGATCGGCGTGGAGGATATCCAGGACAGCGTGGAGAAGATGCTTTCGGAGTCCGGGTATTCGGATGTGGCCAAGGCTTATATTCTGTACCGGAAGCAGCGGGAGAATGTGCGCAATATTACAGCCACGACACTGGACTACAAGAAGCTCGTGGATAATTATCTGAAGGCGCTGGACTGGCGGGTGAAGGAGAATTCTACGGTTACGTATTCGGTAGGAGGACTGATTCTGTCCAACTCCGGAGCGATCACGGCGAACTACTGGCTGTCGGAAGTCTATGATGAAGAAATTGCCAATGCGCACCGGAGCGGCGATATTCATATTCATGATCTGAGCATGTTAACGGGGTATTGCGCCGGATGGTCGCTGAAGCAGCTGATTCAGGAAGGGCTCGGAGGAGTGACCGGAAAGATCACTTCTTCGCCAGCTAAGCATCTGAGCACGCTGTGCAATCAGATGGTCAACTTCTTAGGCATCATGCAGAATGAGTGGGCTGGTGCCCAGGCGTTCTCGAGCTTTGATACGTATCTGGCTCCGTTCGTGAAGGCAGATCATCTGGATTACAAGGAAGTGAAGCAGGATATCCAGTCATTCATCTATGGTGTGAATACGCCGTCCAGATGGGGCACGCAGGCGCCGTTTACGAATATCACGCTGGACTGGACGGTTCCGGATGATCTGGCGGAACTGCCGGCGATTGTCGGCGGCAAGGAGATGCCGTTCAAGTACAAAGACTGCAAGCCGGAAATGGATATGGTCAACAAGGCATTCATCGAGACGATGATCGAAGGTGATGCCAATGGCAGAGGCTTCCAGTATCCGATTCCGACGTATTCGATCACGAAGGATTTTGACTGGAGCGATACCGAGAATAACCGCCTGCTGTTTGAGATGACGGCGAAGTACGGAACTCCGTATTTCTCCAACTATGTCAATTCAGATATGAAGCCGAGCGATGTGCGTTCGATGTGCTGCCGGCTGAGACTGGATCTGAGAGAGCTGCGCAAGAAGTCCGGTGGTTATTTCGGCTCTGGTGAAAGCACGGGCTCGATCGGAGTTGTCACCATCAATATGCCTAGAATTGCTTATCTGTCCAAGGATGAAAAGGAGTTCTATGCAAGACTGGATCATATCATGGATCTCTCCGCACGTTCTCTGAAGACGAAGCGTGATGTTATCACGAAGCTGCTGGATGCGGGATTGTATCCGTATACGAAGCGGTATCTTGGAACATTCAACAATCATTTCAGCACGATCGGTCTGATCGGCATGAATGAGACGTGTCTGAATGCGAAGTGGATCCGGGAAGATCTGACGCATGAAGAGGCACAGAAGTTCACGGTGGAAGTGCTGAATCATATGCGGGAGAGACTGTCAGATTACCAGGAGAAGTATGGAGATCTGTACAACCTGGAAGCAACTCCTGCCGAGAGCACGACTTACCGTCTTGCCAAGCATGATAAGGAGCGCTATCCGGATATCATCACAGCGAATATGAATGGTACGCCGTACTATACCAACAGCAGCCATCTGCCGGTGGGATATACGGATGATATCTTCAGTGCGCTTGATATTGAAGATCAGTTCCAGACGCTCTATACGTCAGGTACCGTGTTCCATGCATTCCTCGGCGAGCGTCTGTCCGACTGGAAGTCGGCGGCACTGTTAGTCAGGAAGATCGCTCAGAATTACAAGCTTCCGTATTATACGATCAGCCCGACCTATTCGGTATGCCCGAATGATGGCTATATTTCCGGCGAGGTATGGAAGTGCCCGAAGTGCGGTGCAGAGACCGAGGTCTATTCCCGCATTACCGGATACTATCGTCCGGTGAAGAACTGGAATGCCGGCAAGACACAGGAGTTCAAGGATCGCAAGACATATAAAGTCGAAGGACTGGTATCCAGACCGCTGGCGGATTTCAAGGAAGAAGCGCAGGCTGCTGCTCCTGTTCAGCCAGCTTCGGCAGGGGATTCTCTGCTGCTGTTCACGACGAAGACGTGTCCGAACTGCAGAATGGTGAAGGAGCTTCTGAATCGCAGCAATTTCAGCTATCAGATCATCGATGCGGATGAGCATGCGGATCTCGTGAAGAAGTACGGCATCATGCAGGCACCGACGCTGGTGAGAGTGCATGATGGCATGGCTGAGACGTATGCCAATGCGTCAAATATCATCGGTTATATCAATCAGAGCACAAGAGCCTGAGGATTATGAGAGACTGCAGAGATGCGGTCTCTTTTCTGCACGTTGCATGAGGAATACCTGCGCGTTAGAATGGGAGAGCAGGATTCCGGAAGAACCCATTACAATCATAGGTTTCACCAAGGGTGTTTTTTCTTCCGCAGAAAGGGTTTGAATATGACGGCAGGAATTGCGGAAAGGTCCGTGACGGATGCGGTTGCACAGCTGAGAAGCTGCGTGTTTCCGATGCTCAGGGCCAGAAGAATGGATCAGATCACATGCAGGGATGTGCTGAAGGTGTCTCATGTCAGCAAGAGCGGGTTCTATTATAATTATCATGACCTGGAGGATCTGGTGTTTGACTGCATCCGGACGGAGATTGATGAACTGACGAAGGGCGTCCGGAACTATCAGAGCTGGACGAAAGCGTATTATCTGATTCTGAAGTATTTCCAGGAACATCGCGAAGAGATCATGAATATCTATTTCTCGAGGTATCACAGCGACTTCAAGCGGGAAGTGGAGCGATACGGGCGCATGGTGCTGGAAGATGCGGTGAACCAGAACTGCGAGAGCATGCATACGAAATTGGATCCGGACAATGAGAATTTCATGGTGGATTATTACTATGGCGTATTCTCAGGACTGCTGTACCGGTATGTGGAACAGGGCATGAAGAAGGATCCGGAAAAGATCGTCAGACAGTGCTATGCGATGATGAAAGGTTCGATTCCGGCTTCGATCACGGCATTGTCTCATCAGATGGATCTGTCTTTCTGAATACCTGGTTCGGACATTTGAAAGAAAGTGGACGGAAGAGGGGCTGGAGAATCCGGTTTCCTGACAATACAATGAGAAGGCAGAAAAGACAGGAAGAAAACAGTTCCTGGCTGCATGCATGTGCGGCGTATGACCTCCGTCTGCAATGGCTTCATCACTAACCCCTCATGGTGCTGATGCCTGGCATAATCAACGGATCCTTCTGAATCGGCTGAACTTATGAAAGCTGCACATGTCCTCACGAAGAGCTTCCTTTCTCATAGCGGGAGGCTCTTTTTATGAGAGAAACAGGTATACAGGATTGAGATTCTGATGAGCTGGATGCGTCGCATTTCTGCCTGGAATGATGTATCATCAGAGTGCAGAAAAAAACCAGGAGGAAATAATCAATGAATGCACAGAAACGATACGAGGAGTGGCTCCGGAATGTGCCGGAGAGCGATCCTCTGTATGAACAGCTGAAGGGAATGTCAGAAAACCAGAAGGAGATCGAAGAGAGCTTCTATCAGGATCTGAAGTTCGGAACGGCAGGTCTTCGCGGAGTGGTCGGTGCCGGAACGAACCGGATGAATTTTTATACGGTAGGAAAAGCTACCCAGGGAATTGCAGATTATATCGCGGAACATGGCGAGGAAGCGAAGAAGAAAGGCGTGGTCATCGCGCATGATCCGCGTCATTTCTCGAAGGAATTCTCGCAGCTGACTGCTTCGATTCTGGCTGCGAACGGAATTCATGTATATGTGTTCCCGGATCTGAGGCCGACGCCGGAACTTGCCTGCATGATCCGCCGTCTGCATACGATTTCAGGAATCAATATCACAGCTTCTCATAATCCGCCGGAATATAACGGATACAAGGCTTACTGGGAAGATGGCTGCCAGGTTTCTTCGGATGTGGCAGATGGCATGACCGAGAAGATCGAGAAGGTCGACATCTGGTCAGGCGTGAAGAAGATGGACTATGAAGCAGCTCAGGCTCAGGGATTGATTGAAGTGCTTGGTCCGGAATATGACCGCATGTATCTGGATATGATTGAGGGTCTGGCGATTCATTCCGGGGATGAGCTGGATCTGAGCATTCCGCTGGTCTATACGCCGCTCAATGGTGCGGGTTCGATTCCGTTCCGGACGATGCTGAAGGACCGCGGGTTCACGAACTGGCATATTGTTCCGGAGCAGGAGAATCCGGATCCGGATTTCTCTACGGTAGGCTATCCGAACCCGGAGGATCCGAAGGCGTTCAGACTGGCTGAGAAGCTCGGACATGAAACGGGTGCTGAGCTGCTGATGGCAACGGACCCGGATTCTGACCGGTTTGCGATTGAGCTGCTGGCAAAGGATGGAACGTATGTTCCGCTGAATGGAAACCAGACGGGATATCTCTTAGTCAACTACATTCTGGAAGGAAGAAAGTCTGCGGGCACATTGCCGGCTAAGGGAGCGATGGTGAAGTCCATTGTCACTTCCACGCTTTCGACAAGAATCTGCGAGGCGTATGGCGTGAAGATGTTTGAGTCCCTGACCGGATTCAAGAATATCTGCGGACGCATTCCGTATCTGCAGGAGCATGGCTATACGTATCTGTTCGGCTATGAAGAGTCGGTCGGCTATTCGGCTTGCGATGAGATCCGTGACAAGGATGGCATCAGTGCGGGTATGCTGGTGGCCGAGGCTGCTGCGTATTACCGGAAAGAGGGCAAGACGCTGTATGATGTCCTCCAGGATATCTATCAGAAGTATGGCGCATTTGCAGAAGATGAACCGAATCTTGTGCTCAAGGGCATTGAGGGTTCTGAGCGCATCAGCCGCATGATGGTATATGTACGCGGCCATCAGCCTTCTGAGGTTGCCGGTCATAAGGTCGTGAAGGTCATTGACTACCAGAATGGCTATGAAGACATCCCTGCTTCCAATGTCCTCAGGTTCTATCTGGATAATGACAGCTGGTTCGCAATCCGGCCTTCGGGAACGGAACCGAAGATCAAGTTCTATTTCTATTCCTGCCAGGATACGCATGAACATGCAGTGAGCGTGAATCATGAGATCCGCGATGCAGTGCTGGAAATGGTTCAGAAGGTTCAGTAAGGAAATCAGCTTCAGAGTATGGTACATGGTCCTGCGCGGAATCTGCAGGGCCATGTTTTCATGATGCACAGAATCGGATGGTATGGAGTATCATTTTCCCGGAGGGTTATGAACATGAATGAACAGGCAGAAGCACGCTATCAGGAATGGCTGACAAGCAGCTATGTCGATGAGGAGACAAAGCAGGAATTAAGAGATCTGGCTGGAAATGAAGCAGAGATCGAAGATCGGTTCTATCGGAATCTGAAGTTCGGGACCGGCGGGCTGCGCGGAGTGATCGGGGCTGGCACTAACCGCATGAATATCTATACGGTGCGTCAGGCAACGCAGGGACTGGCAGACTATATTCTGGCTCAGCATGGGGCCGAGCAGGGCTGTGCGATTGCGTTTGACAGCCGGCACATGTCGCCGGAGTTTTCTGAAGCAGCGGCGCTGGTGCTGAATGCCAATGGCATCCGGACGTACCGGTTTGAGACATTGAGGCCGACGCCGGAGTTGTCGTTTGCGGTGAGACAGCTGCATTGCAAGGCGGGCATTGTCATCACGGCTAGTCATAATCCTGCCATCTACAATGGCTATAAAGTCTACTGGGAAGACGGAGCTCAGATCACGCCGCCTCATGATGGAAACATCATGAAGGAAGTGGCGAAGGTCACGGAGTTCTCTCAGGTGAAGACCATGCCGAAAGAAGAGGCTGTGAAAGCTGGTCTGTATCATGTGATCGGAAAAGAGATTGATGATGCATATATTGCGGAAGTCAAAGCGCTGTCCATTCATCCGGAAGTGATCCGGGGAGAAGCAGAGAACATCCGGATTGTCTATTCGCCGCTGCATGGAACGGGCAATCTGCCGGTGAGAAGACTGCTGTCGGAACTTGGCTTCGTGCATGTGTCTGTCGTTCCGGAACATGAAGCACCGGATCCTGAGTTCTCGACGATTCCTTCGCCGAATCCGGAGAATCCGGAAGTATGGAAGATTCCGCTTGCTCAGGCAGAAAAGGAGAATGCGGATATCATCCTCGCAACTGATCCGGATGCGGATCGGCTCGGCGTCTATGCGAAGAATGCGAAGACCGGGAAGTTCGAGTCGTTTACCGGCAATATGTCAGGAATGCTGATTGCAGAGTATATTCTCCGGGAACGCACGAAGAATCATACGATGCCTGAGAATCCTGCATTAGTAGATACGATCGTGACGACCGATATGGCAGAACCGCTGTGTGAAGAGTATGGCGTGAAGCATATTGAAACACTGACAGGCTTCAAGTATATCGGCGAGCAGATCCATCTGTTTGAGCAGAATCATATGTATCACTATGTCTTCGGCTTTGAAGAGTCCTACGGATGCCTGCCGGGAACCTATGCAAGAGACAAGGATGCGCCGGCTGCCGTCATGATGCTGTGCGAGCTGGCAGCGTTCTATAAACATGAAGGAAAGACGCTCTGCGATGCCATGCATGATCTGTATGAGAAGTATGGCTATTACAGAGAAGGACTTGTATCCATTGAGATGAATGGCATCACCGGAGCACAGAAGATCCATGCACTCATGGAGCGCATGCGCAGCAACCCGGAGAAGAACCTGGGCGGCAGTGAAGTGCTTGCGGTCAGAGACTACAAGAAGAGAGTCCGGACAGACTGCAGAACCGGAACCATCAGTGCACTGACGCTTCCGGAATCAGATGTGCTCTATTATGAACTGGCGGATCATGCATGGTGCTGCGCACGTCCTTCCGGAACAGAACCGAAGATCAAGTTCTACTTCGGAGTATGCGGAAAGAATGATGCAGATGCAGAAGAAAAACTGCAGGCCCTGAAACAGGACCTGCTGAAAGCGGCAGAATAAGCAAAGACGGAGCAGCGGATGCTGCTCCATCTTTAATAGTGATTGTTCAGCAGAAGATATTCGTATCTTCCTGCGGAACCACCAGCAGAGGCTCGAGACAGACGACTTCGACATTCTTGGATTCGATCTTGGAGATTTCTGTCTTATCTGCAGCGATATCGGTGATGACGGTATCGACATTGGCAAGCGAGCCGGTAATGAAGCTGTGCTTCAGACCGACTTTGGTATGATCGCAGACGACGCAGCGTTTGCCGGTGGTCTGCTGCAGCATCATCTCGTTGATGGTCGTCTCTGCCATGATTGCTGTCGTGATTCCATCTTCTGCGGTGATACCGGAGCATCCTAAGAAGCACTTGTTGGCAAGTACTTTGCGGATGTTGCTGAGGGCAAAATCTCCTACCATCGACTTCTTCGGAGTATTGAGCTCTCCTCCGGTGAGGACGATTTTAACGTGGTCATCGTGCTGGATCTGCGTGGCAGCAGCGTTATTGGTGATGACGGTGCAGGACTTGTAGCGGATATAGTGAATCATCAGCAGAGCTGTATAGCTGGTGTTGATGAAGATGGTGTCTCCGTCTTCTACAAACAGGGCAGCATACTTTGCGATCGCGTGCAGGTAGCGGTCGTTGTTGTAGTTCACGTCCGGCACATTGACCATGCGCTGGATCAGTCTTGCTCCGCCCCGGGTGCGCTGAATGGCGCCTTTGCTTTCCCAGTACTGCAGGTCGCGGCGGATGGTGACATCTGAGGTGCTGAACTCCTTGGAGAGCTGTTCCACGGAGACGGTACCAAGTTTCTGGATCAGCAGCATGATGTCGTCTCTGCGCTTCTGAACGATTTCATATTTTACTTTCATAATATGATTATATTAGCTCGAAAGCGGGGCTCATACATCATTTTTATGCATAAATGAGTTAATTCAGCAGGAATTTATGAATGATTTCGGCGATGCCGTCATGGTCGCAATCGGCCTTCGTCACATAGTCTGCAGCTTCTTTGCAGGTCTTTGTTCCGTTGGCCATTGCACAGCCGATGCCGGCTTCCCGGATCATCGAAAGATCATTCTCGGAGTCTCCGGCTGCGATTGTATTCTCCATCGGGAGATCGAATAATTCTGCTACCTGATGAATCGCTGCTCCTTTGGAGCAGTCCGGTGCGACGCATTCGAGAAACATCGGATTGGAATAGAACATGCAGCAGCGGCTGGCAAGAGATTCCTGATGGTCCAGGCGGAACTGCTCGAGTTTCTCATGATCATGCAGATCGATCAGCAGCACCTTGACCGGATTTTCGGGCAGATGATGCTCAAGGTCTTCGACGATCTGATAAGGAATGCGGATGCGCTTTGCATAATAGAGGGTTGCTTCATCTTCTGCTTCTGCTAAGAAGATATCGTCATGGTTATAGGTCTGCACATGGATGCCGTACCGGTGTGCTTCCTGAAACAGTTCGGCTGCCGTGGCGGTCGTGACCGGATTTCGGTACAGCACTTTCTTTCTGAAGCAGTCATAAATCTCAGCACCGTTATAGGCAAGGACATACGTTCCTTCCCCCTGCAGCTTCAGTTCCTCAGCAATCGGCAGCACTGCTAAGAGAGGTCTTCCGGAAGCGAGCACGATGCGATGTCCGGCTTTTACTGCTTCCTGGATTGCGGTGCGGTTTCCTTCAGTGATTTCCTTGTTATGATTCAGCAGCGTATCGTCGAGATCGAGAAACAGGATCTTACTGTTTTTTCTGTCCATAGTAGGCATTCGGTCCATGCTTGCGCATGTAGTGCTTGTCCTGCAGGCACTGCGGAGCAGGCTGCACTTTCGGATTGATGAGTTCCGTCTTCGTTGCCATTTCTGCGCATACTTCCATGACGACTGCGTTGTGAACTGCTTCCTTCGGATTCTTTCCCCAGCTGAATGGGCCGTGGTTCGTGCAGAGGCATCCCGGAACTTCAAGCATCTTGCGGTTCATGCGGCGGAATTCATTCACGATCAATAAACCGGTATTGCGTTCATAGTCTGCTTCGATTTCTTCAGCAGTCAGAACTCTGAGGCACGGAATCGGTCCGTAGAAGTAATCGGCATGAGTCGTTCCATAGCACGGAATATCGCGGCCGGCCTGCGCCCAGCTGGTTGCGTTCGGGCTGTGAGTATGGACGATGCCGCCGAGTTCGGGAAATGCTTTGTAGAGTTCTACGTGGGTCTTCGTATCCGAAGAAGGATTCAGATCTCCTTCGACGACATTTCCTTCAAGGTCCGTGACGACCATCTTCTCCGGAGTCAGCTCTTCATACGGAACTCCGCTCGGCTTGATGACCATCAGGCCTTTTTCCCGATCGATTCCTGATACATTTCCCCAGGTGAATGTAACCAGATGATACGCGGGCAGCAGCAGATTGGCAGCACAGACTTCCTGTTTCAGTTCTTCAAGCATGTTTTCTTCTCTCCTCTTATTCTTCAATTCCGGATTCCGCAGCCGCCTGCTCGATCTTTGCACGCAGGAACGCTGCCGAATCGGTGATGATCTTTTCGTAATCCTGTCCGTCGTGGTACCAGAATTCGCCGGTGAACATCCGGATGCCCTGACGGAGGGCTTCTTGAATGCATGGAACGTATTCGGTATGTCCGCTCGGGTCGCCGAAGTTCATGTCGCGGTAGAGGCCTGGCTTCGTCTCTTTCAGGTGCATGGCGAAGAGATGGCCTTCGCCTTTCTTCAGATCTTCGACGACATCGCCGTGATAGAGAACGGCGGCATTCTTCAGGTTGCCGATGTCCGGATAGACGCCAAGCCACGGGCTGTTCACTGCGGTGACATAGGCCATAGATTTCTCAACCGTATCCATGAATGGCGTTTCCATCGTTTCGAAGGCCAGGATGATGCCGCAGGATGCGGCATAGGAAACACCTTTCTTCAGGTTCTCGAGGAACCATGCCCGGGTCTGTTCATCGCCGGTTTCGTAGTAGACGTCATAACCGGCCAGCTGGATGATGCGCACGCCGAGGCCAGCGGCGAAGTCGACGGCTTTGTACATGATTTCCAGCGACTTCTTCCGTACTGCCGGATCGTGAGAACCGAACGGATACTTGCGATGGCCGCTGAGGCAGAGGGTCGTGATCGGAGTTCCGGCATTGCGTGCTTCTGCGCCAAGCGCGACGACTTTCTCCGTCGGCCAGTCCAGACGCTCGAGGCGCCAGTCGGACTCATCGATGCTGATTTCAAGGCGATCGAAGCCACAGCGCTTCGTGATGTCGAAGAGTTCCTCGAATGGTTTTCCTGCCGGAATTGCTTTTTCGTAGAGTGCCAGTGAATACTTCATTTCTTTTTCCTTTCTCAGCCGATCAGGGTTGCGATCAATCCATATGCAGCAATCGCTGCCATCACGCCGGCTGCAGCGATGGTGCCGGGGCCTGCTTTCTTCTCGAGTACGCAATGGGCTTCCGGATCAAAGAAGAAGGAGACTTTCTTTCCGACCTTGAAGCTGGTGGAAGACTTCTCGCCATTGCGGCTCAGGAAGGAATAAGATCTTCCGTCCCGTTCATAGGTGATGACCGGATACCAGGTGTTCGTTCGGAAGATCGTGCGTTCCTGCTTTTCTTCGCGGTAGCAGAGCAGTTCGGAGATGGTTCCTTCTTCCGGAATCAGATGCAGCCTGCTGTCCCGGTACCAGGAGCGGAATAAGGAGACGGCCAGACATGCAAAGACGCCGGCAAGTCCGAGCGAAGCTGCTTTCATTGATACATGCACGTAGAGAAGCTCCGTGATGACCATCATGACGCCTGAAAGAATCAGGAAGATGCTCGAGAGCGTATCGGTTCCGGAACGGATATAGGGATAAAGCACATTGTTCTGACGCATCAGACGGATCGGGTCGCCTGGGTAGTACTGCTCTGTGCTGCGGATGCCTGCAGTCTTCCGGGCTCCTTTCTCATCTGTGTAATTGGTATCCAGGCTGTAGTAGCGCTGGATGAGACGTTCTTTCTCGTCTATCTGCGTTCTGAGCGTGGAAGCCAGCACCGTTCCTTCATAAGAAGAGTCTGGTTTCCGGAAGCGGAGCACAGAATCCAGGGAGCTGATTCCGGCAGCCAGAAGAAGCACGCCGATCAGGACCAGGAACAGGGATTCAATGGGCATAAAGTGATCCTCCTTGTGCATAAATATAAGTAAAAACGATCGTAAGACAATATTAATGTACGATTAACGATCAAAGATTCAAGATGGTTGCGTTTACATTTTTATAAATGATCGTATAAATCATATAATGATCGTTAAACACGATTGAATACGTAAATAAAAGCGGATATGTTAGAGGTGCAGACGGGAAAGATTCAGAGTTAACGTCTGAAACAATCCCTGAACATACGTAAAAGGAAAAGGAGAATTGGTTTATGAGCAAAGTTTCGGAAATGACGCGCGACAAATGGATCATGTCTACTTTCCCGGAATGGGGTACCTGGCTCAATGAGGAAATTGAGGGAACCGAGATTCCGGAAGGAAATGTAGGCATGTGGTGGCTCGGATGCACGGGCATCTGGATCAAGACCCCGGGCAATACGAACATCACGATTGATCTCTGGGCAGGAAACGGGAAGCGCACGCATGGCGACGGTAAGATGAAGGTAGGTCACCAGATGGCGAATATGGCTGGCGTCAGAAAGATGCAGCCGAATCTCCGCAACATCCCGTTCGTGATTGATCCATTTGCGGTAAAGCATGTTGATGCAGTGCTCGCGACGCATTATCATCAGGATCATATGTCCGCAGAGTTTGCGGCTCATGTTCTGCAGAGCGGCATGACGACTACGGATGATTCCGGAAAAGAGATTCCGGTTCCGTTCATCGGACCGAAGAAGTCGGTTGAAACCTGGGTCGGCTGGGGTGTTCCGGAAGATCGCTGCATCACGGTGAAACCGGGTGACGTGATCAAGTTCAAGGATCTGGAGATTGTCGTTCTGGATTCCTTCGATCGTACCTGCATCACGACGACGGATTCGACCGGACCGGATCGTGAAGACCTCTGGGGAAAGTGCCCGATGGATATGGATGAGAAGGCAGTCAACTACCTGATCCGTACACCGGGCGGAAATATTTATCATTCCGGTGATTCGCATTATTCGATCTACTTTGCAAAGCATGGCAAGGATATCGAGAAGAAGTATGGCGGAGTAGACGTTGCGTTTGCGTCTTATGGCTGCAACCCCGTAGGAATCCAGGACAAGATGGAGGCTACCGATGTGCTGCGTATGGCGGAGGCTCTGAAGTGCAAGGTTGTCATTCCGATTCACTGGGATGTCTGGACGAATTTCCAGGCTGATCTCAACGAGATCAATGTGCTCTGGTGGATGAGAAAAGACCGTCTGGATTACAAGTTCCATCCGTTCAGCTGGGAAGTGGGCGGCAGATACATGTATCCGAGAGACAAGGATCGGGTTGCTTATCATCATGATCGCGGCTTCGAGGACTGCTTCGATTACGAACCGAACGTTCCGTTCCGTTCCGTGCTGTAAGAAGAGGAAACGACATGCTGAAGGAGTTTGTGCAGGAGAAGCATTGCGTGTTCTATGATTCTGCGTCTGACTGGAAGGACGCAATTCATAAGGCTTGTGAACCGATTATTGCCGATGGAACGGTGGAACCGGAGTATGCAGATGAGATTGTGCGCTGTGTCGAGAAGTACGGACCTTATATCATTCTGATTCCTGGAGTTGCGATGCCGCATTCCACGGAGGGCGGTGCACTGGTTCATAAGACATGTATTTCATTCATGAAGCTGGCGAAGCCGGTCAGCTTCGATGATCAGGATCCTGAGAAGCATGCGGATCTGTTCTTCACCATTGCTTCTGAGAATGCAGAAAAACATCTGGAAGAAATGCAGCAGCTGGCTGCCCTGCTCACAGATGATGCGGTGGTAGAGGATCTTCATAAGGTCACTTCCGAGGCGGACCTGGAAGCCTTGGGTGAAAAATACAATCTCTGAAAAGGGGAAGAGAAAGGGAAATTATGGCAATCTGGACATTTTTCGTCAACAACATTCTTACCAAGCCGCAGTACATGGTCGGTCTGATCGTGCTGATCGGCTACCTGCTGCTGAGAAAGCCCTGGTATGACACCGTCTCCGGTACGATCAAGGCAATCGTCGGCTACATGATTCTTTCTACCGGATCCGGTGGAATGATCAACACGCTGAAGCCGATCCTCTATGGACTGGGCGGACGCTTCGGATTACAGGCAATCATCATTGACCCTTATAATGGACAGAATGCAGTTCAGGCGGCAGCAGATGCAGGAGATGCAGTCATCGGCGGCCAGGCATTCGGCCAGGTCATGCTGCTGATGGCAATTGCCTTTGTCGCAAACATCGTTCTGGTCCGTCTGAACAAGTGGACTAAGCTGAGAGCTGTATTTACCACCGGCAACGTTCAGATTCAGCAGGCTTCTACTGCATTCTGGCTGATTCTGTTTGCACTTCCTGCTCTTCGTTCGCAGCCGACCGTGACGCTGATTGTCATGGCAGTTGTCCTCGGTCTCTACTGGGCAGTTGGTTCCAATCTCTTAGTACGCTATACACAGGAACTCACCGATGGTGCCGGCTTCTCTCTGGCTCATCAGCAGATGTTCGGTGTCGCGCTCAGCACGAAGCTTGCTGAGAAGATGGCAAAGCATGATGCAGAAAAAGAAAAGAAGACCGGCAAGAAGTCCGCGCTCTGGAGCAGACGTCTCGAAGATATCGAACTCCCTGGCTGGATGCAGATCTTCAACGATAATATGGTATGCACCGCGCTGATCATGCTGTTCTTCTTTGGTATTATTCTCTGTGTCGTCGGCAAGGCTTATATCGTAGAGCTTGGTCTGATGAAGGAAACGGACAGTTTCTTCTTCTATGTGCTGAGCACGGCGCTCTCGTTTGCGGCAAACCTGGCGATCCTGCAGCTTGGCGTACGCACCATGGTTGCTGAACTCACGACTTCATTCAAGGGTATCTCTGACAAACTGCTGCCGAGTGCAGTGCCTGGTGTTGACTGCGCTGTTTCCTATTCATTCGGTTCTCCGAATGCAGTCACGATCGGCTTCCTGTTCGGTGCTCTTGGTGAGATCGTTGCTATGCTGATCCTGGTTCTGACGCATTCTCCGACGATCGTCGTCGCTGGATTCATCCCGATGTTCTTCGACAATGCGACCATCGCTCTGTTTGCAAATTCCAAGGGCGGCCTGAAGGCTGCGGTTATCTTCCCGTTCATCTCCGGACTGCTGCAGGTATTCGGTTCTGCATTCATCGCTACCTGGACTGGTCTTGCTCAGTATGGCGGATATCTCGGAATGTGGGACTGGGCAGTTCTGTGGCCGATCTTCACGATCGTCATGAAGTATCTCAGCTGGATCGGTCTTGCTCTGGTTGTGATCTTCCTGATCATGATTCCGCAGATTCAGTATCGCAAAGACCCGGAGCATTACTTCATGGAAGTTGATGACTGGGAAGAATATAAGAAAGAAAAAGGAATTGCCTGAGCTGGCAATCCGGAAGGAGTGAAAAATCACAATGGTTAGTATTCTTGCTTGCTGTGCAAATGGTTCTGGTACTTCTCTGATGATGGCAATGACGCTGGACAAGGCAATCAAGGCAGAGGGATGGAAAGTCTCGAAGACGCATCACTGCTCCCTGTCGGAAGGAAAGAATACCGCGGTCAATTATGATATCGTTCTCTGCCCGCTGAACTTCACGAATATGTTCAAGGATGCAGAGGCTAAAGGCGTCAAGGTTGTCGGTCTGAAGAACGTCATGTCTCAGAAAGAGATGACGGAGAAGATCAACGCAACCGGACTGAATCTGAAGTAATACTTTCCGCATGCTGAGAAAGGAACGTTCCCGACTGATTGTCCGGGTGATGTTCCTTTCTTTCATTAAAGTGAAGAAGAGGAGCTGATACTTATGAAACTGAATCTCTTGAATTCTTATGAGCTTGACCGCTGCTATTCCATTGCTCCGCTGCATTATCAGGGAAAGGATCATATCCTGGTTGCGGCAGAGAAAGTCAATAAATGCATTCTGTTTGATCTGGATGGAAATCCGGAAGAAACCATCTGGGAAGAACCGGGCGGAACGATGTCCATGATCCAGATCCCGGGCAGTGATGGCTGGTTCCTGGCTACGCACCAGTTCTACAGCCCGAATGACGGCGACAAGGCACATATCGTTCTGGTCCGTCCGGAGAATGGAAGCTGGAAAGTACAGACCATTGCGACGCTTCCGTTCTGCCACAGATTCTCGATCCTGGAACGGAATGGTTCCTATTACCTGATTGCCTGCACGATCAAAAGCAATATGGAGTACAAGGATGACTGGAGATTCCCGGGTGCGGTCTATGTTGCTGACCTGCCTGCAGATATCGAGAACTACAAGGATGGCCATGAGATTTCCTGGACCGTGCTGAAGGATGGTCTGTTCAAGAACCATGGCTATGCAACGGAAAAAGATGAGAATGGTGAATATGCATTAGTCGGAACGGAGAATGGCGTATTCCGCTGTGTTCCGCCGTGCGAGAAGAATGGAAGTTGGACCTGCGAGCAGCTGACGGAAGATCCGACTTCTGATATGGTGCTCTGCGATTTTGATGGAGACGGGAAGAAGGAGATGATCGTGATCTGTCCGTTCCATGGTGATCATATTGCGATTTATCACCTGGATGACTCCGGAAAGTATGCAAAGGTATGGGATTGCCCGTTCCTGACGGAAATGGGTCACTCGATCTGGGCAAGAGATTTCTTCGGCAGAGAAGAAGCGATCATCGGCCATCGCAAGGGAAACAGAGATCTGATCGAATTCTATTATGAAGATGGTGAATACAAGACAAATGTGCTGATGCATGATGTCGGCTCGGCAAATATCTATCCGTTTGACTGCAAGGGAGGAATCCGTCTGGTTTCCACCAACCGCGAGATCAATCAGATCGCGTTCTATGAGGTTGAGAAGCAAGCATGAACAATGAAGAACTGAAGCAGCACGCACGCAATATCCGGAAGAATATCGTGAAGGAAATTGCGAATGCACAGTCCGGACATCCGGGAGGATCTCTCGGAGCAGCAGATATCGTGACGTATCTGTATTTTGAAGAAATGGACATCACGCCAGAGAATGCAGGAACGATCGATCGAGATCGGTTCGTGCTGTCCAAGGGACATACTTCACCGCTTCTGTATGCAGCCCTTGCAGAGAAGGGCATCATCCCGATGGAAGAGCTGATGACTTTCCGGAAGCTGGATTCGAAGCTCCAGGGACATCCGAACATGAATTATGTGAAGGGTGTTGATATGAGCACCGGTTCCTTAGGACAGGGATTAGCAGCGGCAGATGGCATGGCCATTGCGAATAAGCTCAGTGGAAACAGCCACAGAGTGTATGCACTGGTCGGAGATGGCGAAAGCGAAGAAGGCGAGATCTGGGAAGCAGCGATGGCAGCACATCACTACAAGAGCGACAATCTCTGCGCAGTGATTGATGTGAATAACCTGCAGATTGATGGCTCAACGGATGACGTCATCGGACCGAACCCGCTGACGGATAAGTTCCGGGCCTTCGGATGGCATGTGGTGGAAGTGAACGGACATGACTTCGATGAGCTGAGAGCGGCATTCAAGATTGCCAGAGAGACGAAGGGAGTGCCGACGGCGATCATTGCGCATACGATCAAGGGCAAGGGCGTATCGTACATGGAGAACCAGGCAGGCTGGCATGGCAAGGCACCGAATGCAGAACAGCTTGCACAGGCACTGAAAGATCTGGAGGCAGAATAAGATGGCAAAGGCAACGCGTGAAGCATATGGAGAAGAGCTTGCAAAGCTCGTAGTGGAAAATCCGAAGATCGTGGTACTGGATGCCGATCTTGCCGGAGCGACGAAGACAGCGATGGCTAAGAAAGCATGCCCGGAACGGTTCTTTGATATGGGCATTGCCGAAGCAGATATGATCGGGCATGCGGCAGGACTAGCGGCAAGCGGATATATTCCGTTCGCATCGACATTTGCGATGTTCGCAGCAGGGAGAGCGTGGGAACAGATCCGCAACAGTGTTGCGTATCCGCATCTGAATGTCAAAGTGTGTGCAACGCATGCAGGCATCACAGTCGGAGAAGACGGCGTATCCCATCAGGCAACTGAAGATATTGCGCTGATGAGAGTGATCCCGGGCATGGAAGTCTATGTGCCTTGCGATGAAGCAGAGACGAAGGCAGTTATCGATCATGTTGCAGAGACGAAGACTCCTTGCTATGTAAGACTTGGCAGAGCAGCCGTGGAGAATGTATATCCGGCAGAAACGAAGTTTGATTTCAGCAAGGTGAATGTAGTCCGCAAGGGAGAGAAAGTCGCAGTGTTTGCCTGCGGAGTGATGGTGCAGTCGGCATTAGGCGCAGCCGAGATGCTGAAAGCAGATGGAATTGATCTGACGGTAGTTGATGTCTGTGCGATCAAGCCGGCAGATGAGGCAGGAATCGTGGAGATTCTGAAGAGCCACGACAGGATCTTCACAGCAGAAGAGCACAACATCATCGGCGGACTGGGAGGCATGATTGCTGAAGTGGCTGGCGAGAAGTGCCCGAAGCCGATTCACCGGATCGGAGTAAAGGACCGGTATGCAGAAAGCGGACCGGCAGCAGGACTGATGAAGAAGTACGGCCTGGATGCCGAGGGCGTTTACAAGGAAATCAAAGAGAATCTGTAATCGGGTATGAAAGAACGTGTCTCAGCTGACACGTTCTTTTGTTTTATCCATGATTTCCCGGATCCGGTTCCAGTGCTTCTCGGAATCTTTTTCATCAGACCTCTGCACCAGGACAAAGAGCGCATCGAGATACCGTCAGCTGAGGCAGGAAACATTGCCTGGCATTTCATCAATGCAGAAACCGGGAGTCATGACAGCATCAATCGTGTGGCAATTGCGGCAACTACTGAAGATATTCTGAATATTGTCAGGTATACGTTCGGGATCACGTACCGCAAAGACACCATAGCATGGTCCAGGTATCTGACGCATGTGCAGCTGTTTGCTGAAAGGCTGGTTACCGGGACGCTTCTTCCGGAAGAACCGGATCACATGCTGTATGAACAGCTGCAGCAGACTTGCCGGAAAGAATTCATGTGCGTAGACCGGATCAGAGTCTATGTCGAGGAGAAGTTCCGCCAGAAGCTTTCCAGCCAGGAACAGATGTATCTGGCGATTCATCTTCATCGGATTCTCAGCGATGTGATTGCTTCGGGAGAAGACAATCAGGGATAAATAAAAACGAAGGAAGCGAAAGAGCTTCCTTCGTTTTTGGAAAGAATAAGATTCCGGAAATAATATCCGGAATCTTACTGAATTTTATGCATTCAGTGCATTGCGGATGACAGCATCCGTTTCTTCGTCTCCATCTTTATTGAAGACTGTGAGAACCGGAACCTGATAGGTATCCTTCAGAACATTTGCGGCAAATCCGAAGGTGTCCGGATGACGTTCTTTGTTTCCGGAGACTGCAGCCGCTTTGACATACGGACGATTCTTTTCAACAAATGCTGCAACAATCGCAGGCAACTGTCCGACCCCGTCGGTATAGGTGATCAGGAGAACCGGTTCGTCAACGGTTTCTTCTCCGGTTGTGATCTTCAGTACATGATCAGCATTCAGTCTGTTTACAAGTTTTTCAACATTCCCGGTACGGGAAGCATATACTAATTTCATATGATATAATTCCTTCCTTTACTTGCATGATATCAGAAATTATCACAATAAAATATAAATATATATCTAAATAATTGCACAATAACGCATGATAATATGCTATCAAGAACAGACAAAAGGCAGAGGGTTTCCCTCTGCCCGGTCCGTTCTATTTCTTTGCCGGGTGATCTCCTGGATCATCTGCGGAGAGCTTGCCTTCATTGAAATGCTTGCGGCAAAGAGCGATATATTCGTCATTGGCGCCAAGCATGACCTGGGCACCTTCTCTGACAATGCCATGCTTGTTGTAGCGGGCGTTGCAGATTGCTTTGCGGCCGCACCAGCACATGGTTTTTACTTCATGAATCTCGTCGCAGATCGTGAGCAGTCTTTCACTGCCCGGGAACAACTTGTTCTGGAAATCTGCGCGCAGACCATAGCACATGACCGGAACGTTCAGGTCGTCTACGATGTGAGCTAGGAAATCAATCTGTTCCGGGGTGGCGAACTGGGCTTCGTCTACAATCACGACATCATAGGTATGCAGCTCTTCCTCGGGCATTCTGCAGATATCTTCCAGGAGGACACAGGGGCGGCTGAGGCCCATTCTGGAACGGATGATGCGTTCACCATCTCTGGTATCTACTCCGCTTTTTGCGATCAGCACTTTCTGACCACGCTCTTCATAATTAAATGCGACCATCAGTGCGTTGGCGGTCTTGGAACTGCCCATTGCACCATAATAGAAGTACAGTTTTGCCATTGTCTCTGATATTTCTCCCGGAACTAGTTTACCTTACTTTAGGGATCTCGGCATAGAAATGTTCCAGAAGGAGAGACGTATCCGATGCCATCTGGTATTTCATATACAAAGGCACAGATTCCTTGATTCTGAACACCAGACGAAGAATAGAGAGAAATTGTCTCTTTCTTGCATGCCACAAATCTTCTATTTTGATGTTCTTCAGAAACCTGGAAAATTATTTCCTCGATCAGAAGTCCGGCATAGCCTTGCTTTGCAGGAATGGTGCTGGGTCAGAAGAGCAGCTGCCAGCTTCTGAAGGCTTCGGGATCAGAATGTACTGCATATCTGGTTTCTGGATCTTCCAGAAGAACAATCCCTGGTTCAGCAAGGGTCATGATGCCATTTCCTTTCAGCATTGCCTGATCGCACTGCCTTCTGATACAGTGAGTGTGCTAGAATACAAAGCAATATTAAAACTGTTTCATCAATGGATCTTCATCTGAGAAAGAGAGGCGGTATGGTATGAATTGCGACAGGAAGGCAATGCTTCAGGAGACGATCCGAATTGCCTGGCCGGCGGTTCTGGAGTCGTTTTTTGTGGCACTCGCCGGAATGATAGATACCATGATGGTTTCATCGCTTGGGACCTACGCAGTTGCGGCAGTAGGCCTGACCATTCAGCCGAAGTTCATCACCCTTGCTGTGTTCTATTCTACGAATGTTGCGGTAAGCGCATTAGTAGCTAGAAGAAGGGGACAGCAGGATCGCAAGAATGCCAATGAGGTACTGCTGACAGCCTTGGCATTCACGATTCTTGCGGCAATTGCACTGTCTGTGATTTCAGTGGCAGCAGCAGATCCCATCATCCGTCTATGCGGGTCTTCAGCAGATACTCATGAACCTGCAATTACTTATTTCCAGGTAATCCAGGGAGGAATGATCTTCAATGTGCTGACGATGGTGATCAATGCCGCCCAGAGAGGCGCAGGAAACACGAGGATTGCCATGACGACGAACGTCGTTTCTTCTCTGGTCAATATCTGTTTTAATTATCTGCTGATCGGAGGCAACTTCGGGTTCCCGGCATGGGGCTTGTTCGGAGCTGCAGTGGCTACGGTGCTTGGCACAGTCGCTTCCTTTTTTCTGGCTCTTCGTTCCTTATTCAGGAAGAACAGCTATGTATCAATTCCTTATCTTCTGAAAGAGAAACTGAAGCCATCAGGAGCAGCCATGAAATCGATCTGGGCCTTGGCTTCCAATCTTCTGATTGAGAATTTTGCGATGAGAGTCGGGTTCATGGCAACTGCTGTCATTGCAGCAAGACTTGGCACAGATGCATTTGCAGTGCATCAGGTCGGCATGAATTATCTGAGTCTGGGATTCTCATTCGGAGATGGCATGCAGGTTGCTGCTGTAGCTCTGATCGGAAGATCTCTGGGTGAGAAACAGCCGGAGAAAGCAAAGGTCTTCGGAGGAATCTGTCAGAAAGTGGGGTTATGTAGTTCCCTTGTGCTGGCTGCGCTTCTGTTCTTCTTCGGGAAGGAACTGTTCCAGCTGTTCTTTCAGGGATCTGAGCTTCTGGATATGGGAGTGCTGATTGCGAGATTCACAATGGTGATTGTGATCTTCCAGATCTCCCAGGTGATCTATGGAGGGTGTCTGAGGGGAGCTGGAGAT
>OMXA01000028.1 GCA_900314905.1 uncultured Erysipelotrichaceae bacterium | reverse complement strand
ATCGGCTCTCGCCGTGCAATTCAAGAGATTATCACTTCCGCACGCTCCTGTCAACTGCTTTCTTGCAAATTCCTTCGCTCTCAGCTTATCGACCGGCTCTCTTGCCGCGTGCTCAAAGAATATAGCATCCCTCTGTCACTCTAGTCAACGAAAATTTTCATTTTTCATAAAAATTCTTTACCTGCGGCTTTTCATTCTGTTTTCCCTGTCTTCTTCATTCAGAAAAGGCCGGAATCTTCCGGCCTTCTGGTTCAATTCTTCAGACTGTTGATCGGGGAAGGAATTCTTCCGCCGCGGTGGATCATCACCTCTGGACTTACGGTTCTTACCGGCATCACCGGGCCATAGCCCATCAGCCCGCCGAATTCAAGCGAGTCACCGGCTTTCTTCCCGATTGCCGGGATAACCCGGACTGCCGTCGTCTTCGTGTTGATCATGCCGATCGCCGCTTCGTCTGCAATCATCGCACTGATGGTTTCAGCCGGGGTATCTCCCGGAATGATGATCATATCCAGTCCTACGGAACAGACCGCCGTCATTGCCTCAAGCTTTTCCACAGTCAGGTTTCCTTTTTCTGCTGCTTCGATCATCCCTGCGTCTTCGGATACCGGAATGAAGGCTCCGCTCAGACCTCCGACCGAAGAGCTTGCCATGACCCCGCCTTTTTTGACGGCATCATTGAGCATGGCAAGACAAGCCGTTGTCCCGGGTCCCCCAGTGCTTTCAAGTCCGATCTCTTCCAGAATACGGGCAACAGAATCACCGACTGCCGGAGTCGGAGCCAGTGAAAGGTCCACGATTCCAAAAGGAACATGCAGGCGGCGTGCAGCTTCCGTACCGACCAGCTGCCCCATGCGGGTGATTTTGAATGCAGTTTTCTTGATCACTTCTGCAATCTCATCCATCGTGCAGTTTCGGCCTGCCTTGCGGACCGCTTCGCGGACCACGCCTGGCCCGGATACGCCGACATTGATCACGCAATCCGGCTCCGAGATGCCATGAAAGGCTCCGGCCATGAACGGATTGTCTTCTACTGCATTGCAGAATACCACCAGTTTTGATGCTCCGAAGCAATTATTGTCTTTCGTGCGTTCTGCGCATTCCCGGATGATCGGTCCCATCATCTTTACGGCATCCATGTTGATGCCAGCTTTCGTCGATCCGATATTCACGCTGGAGCAGACCACTTCGGTTTCACTGAGTGCTCTCGGAATGGACCGGATCAGTTCTTCATCGCCTTTCGTCATTCCTTTCTGCACCAGGGCAGAATACCCGCCGATGAAATTGACTCCCAGATCTCTGGCAGCCTTGTTGAGCGTCTTTGCATAGAGCACCGGATCGCCTCCGCTGACGCTCTGAAGCAGAGCAATCGGTGTGACAGAAATCCGTTTGTTCACGATCGGAATGCCGTATTCTCGGGAAATTTCTTCTGCTGTTTCTACCAGGCTGGCTGCTTTGTCTGTGATCTTCCGGTAGATCTTCTCACAGGATTTCCCGATATCCGCATCTGCGCAGTCGAGCAGGGAAATGCCCATGGTCACCGTACGGATGTCCAGGCATTCCTCATCAATCATGCGGATGGTTTCCAGAATCTTCTCTTCTCTGATCTGCATGTCTGTTTCCTCAGATGGTATGCATGGCATTGAAGATATCTTCATGCATGAGATGAATCTTCAGGCCTTGTTCCTCTCCGGCCTTTTCGATTTCTTCCGTCAGTTTTCCGAAGTTCGGAAGATCTTCCGGAATATTGACGATCATGACCATCGTGAACATATCCTGCAGGATTTTCTGCGTGACGTCTTCGATATTGATATTGCGATCTGCACACTGATCTGCTACAAATGCCAGAATTCCCGGGCGGTCTCTGCCCACTACAGAGATAACTGCTTTCATCGTATTTCCTCCAGTCTGCCTACTCTGCTTCCTTCTGCAGGTCATTCAGCGAAACCCCGCAGTAATACAGCTCCATGATAAAGAAATTCTTCACAGTTTTCATCATCTCCACAACTTCTTCATCGCATCCATCGCTATATGCTCCGCTGTGGAAATCGATGCTGCAGGAACTTCCGAACCCGCCGGTATCTCCCTTCCAGTTATAGACATACGAAATGGAGTAATTCCGGTAGAGGAACTGATCATGTTCAAAATCGATTTCATAGGATTCATTATCATTGAATTCCGTGTAATACACGCCATTGTCTTTCACCTGATACCCGAGTCTTGTGATCAGCCGCTTGCGGAATGTTTCCGTCGACGTGGAGGCCGGGGCATCTGCCTCAAGATCAGCATCGGAGATTGCTTCCGTATCAATATCCAGATAGCTGACATAAGAATCCGGATTCTCCCTGATTTCCGATGGAATCTCGATTGAAGTTTCATTGCGCATGGAATATTCTGCTGAGGTATCAGTCTTCAGAGCCACCGGGCTCCCCTGCACGGAAAAAGTGCACTGGAATTCAGCAGTTCTGCGGTACAGGTTTCCCTCAGAATCAAATGTTTCTTCAATCACTCCGGAATTCATCTGCAGGTTCTCGTATTGACTGAGACTGTTCTGATCATATCTGCTGAGATAGAGACTGCGGGATCCTTCCGGAGTCAGCGTGATCTTCCGCACACTGCCATTGTCCTTCTGGGTGGTTTCTTCTGAAGCAATCTCTACCTCTGAATAAGTTTCTGCCTGGATCGGAACCATCAGCATCTCCTCAAGATTGCTGAGCGTCAGATCTTCATAATAATTCACGCTGTTGTAAGTGTTATACAGACGGCCGCCGGTATACCAGCCTTCCATCTTCGACTCCAGTCCGTTGGAATTGATATTCAGCAGGAGGTGAGCATCAGGATTCTCTGAAACATGGGCTGCTGCCAGCATCCCGTCGAGATCGAACGTCTGCATGGTGCCATCTTCAAATTCAAATTCTTCAGATCGCTGCACGGATACGGTCCAGGAATCTGAGCCTTCCTCTGTTGCTGGTTCTCTTGCAGAAGAGGCTGTGCTCTCTGCAGAAGGAACCTGAGAAGCAGCGGGAGCTTCCACGGAAGCGGAACATGCCCCTAGCGCTATGCAGCAGAAACAGAGAAGCAGCCGCTTCATTCCGATACCTCCGGATAGAGAATGACAGGAATGAGTGCTTCGGCCTCCATCATGCCAGCATGGTTCCCGCGAAGATCCGTTCCCTTGCCATAGCATAGCTGCAATGGCGTCACAGCAAATGCGACAAAGTCTCCGAGGAATTCTTCGAACCGGCCAGAAGGTTTCCCTGGCCCGAACATTGCCTGTGCTTCCGGATCGCCGGAGGCTTTCAGGATGAACTGATCGCCGAAGCGATGATGAAAGAACTCCGGAAATTCAGCTTTCTTTTCTTCCTTCAGATAGAAAGCAACGGTTCTTGCCTCAAGGGCAGGAGCTTTGCGAAAGAAGGAACAGAGTTCTCCGTCATTCTTCATGTCATAGCTGTGCACATCAATCTGGCCATGGTCTGCAAGGATCAGAAGACCGATGCCATCAGGCAGCTTTTCCGCAAAGGCCCTGGTCTTCTCATCAAGGTCCTTCAGCATCTGTGCCGTTCCCGGATCAGAGGGACCGTGTTCATGCATGAAGGAATCCAGTTCATCCCAATAGCCATACACAAAGCGCATCTCAGGATCCTCTGCTTCTCTGAGCAGATGATTCAGCAGATCTTCATAGTCCCTGGAAGGATTATGAGAAGCCCAGGATGGCCATACGCTGTCCGCCTTGATGCCATGAGCATTGAGCTCATCATAGATTCTCAGAATCGGAAGGTGGCGATCCGCGAAGTCATCCGGGTATTCTGCGGTCCCGTATTCGCTGTGATGGCGGAAGAGAATGATCTGATCGTCTTCTTCCCGGAAGTACTGATTCCATCCGAGCCATCCGTTTTCCCTCGGGCTTTTCCCGGTCAGGAATGAAGTCGTCGCAGCAGTTGTGGTAGGCGGATATACGGTGGATGCCGAATCAGATAGAAACGAGCGGAAAAAAGAATTCTCCTTCAGGTTCGGCCTGAGGATCTCAGTGCCCATGCCGTCGATGAGCAGAGCGATCACGGTCCGGAACTGATTCTGGTTCAGCCACTGATCAATGATTCTGTTTCCCTGGTATTCGGAAGGAAGACCATACCAGCGATGAAGGCTGGCGCTGACCTGAAGCAGGTTATGCGAATAATCCCATTTCATCTGGCTGCTCCTTTCTTCTTCCTGTTTCTTGCAATCAGATATGCAGCATATCCGCAGAGAAACACGGAAAACGCCATGCGGGAAAGACGGATCATGTTCTTCCTCAGGGAAGTTCCTTCATAGGACAGAACAATGGTGCTGTCATGGTCCAGACCGTCCGGAAGATCGAAAACAACTTCGCCGGTATCTGAGTCCGGCTTTGTTTCTGAGGAAGCATACAGAATACTTCCATCTTTTTCCACCCTGACGAGATAGCCGGCATACCAGGTCTTCGGGAAGCGATAGGTTCCGCCGCCGTCATAATGCCAGGCGAGATGGTTGTAGGTTTCCTCGAAAACGCTGTCCGTCATATCCCCGTGCACGATGGTTCGCTTGTCTTCCGGGTAGTTCAGGAACTTATCGGATGGCAGATAGTCCGGGGTGGAAAGTTCCATGATGGAATACCATGCCTGATCAACGTTATAGGCAAATGCATCATTGGTTTTCAGCTGATCAGGGGTGGTGGAATCCGTGAATGATCCGCCGTAGCTATACTGAGCATTGACCTGCAGGAGCATCAGGATCGCCGCCGTCCCGGTAATGCTGAGGCGGATATTGCGGGCATCTGCCGCAGGAAAAGGAAACCAGGCAAAGCCATATCCGGAAGCCAGGGCAAGGAACGGCGCGCTGATCGTGAAGAACCGGTGCGGAAACTGCATGAAGCTCATGAACGGAAACAGACTCCATGGAAAATACTTCATTGTCATGAACAGCATGGCGTATCCGGAAATCGCAATGATTCTGATATACCGGATCCCTTTCCGTGCCGGAACGGAAAAGATCAGAGCAGGCATCACGAGCAGGCAGAGTCCGCAGGTGGTGGTAAGATGATCATGGTCGAACGGAATCAGCGTCAGAAGCCCCGTAAAGGTATTTCCCAGGCTCTGCAGGGATTCCCCCTGGTTGAAGTACGTGCTGATGCGGTAAAGGCCTGAATTGAGCTGTTCCAGCATCGGCAGCGAGAACCAGGCAGTAAGCAGGAAGCCGAGCAGCCCTGCCGCCAGAATCTTCACGAAAATCTGCGGCTTATGGATCAGCTTTCGAAAATGCAGCAGTGTGAAGAGTGCAAACCAGATCAGAGTCAGAAAAGATGAGATGTTATGAGACAGCAGCAATCCCGCAAAACCGATCGTGAGTCTCAGCCACCCTTTTCCGCCGCGATAGAAGAGCGTATACGCAGCCTGAAGGACCAGGGGGATGAAGATCCCGGCCAGTGCTTCGCCGACGGCTCCGCGGTTATAGAGATCGCTCCAGCAATAGGTGCAGAACAGATATAAAGCAGCAGTCAGGACATAGGCCAGACGGTTCTTCCTGATCACGGTCTCTGCACAGCCATACATCGTCCAGGCACTGGCAAAGAAGATCAGATAGCAGAAAAGCCGGTAGGAATCCATCATGGACATGCCGTTCAGGCGGAACCATGCAGGCACGGACAGGAAGAAGCTGGAATAGAAAAGCGGGGATCCGTAGCCCCACCCGTAATTCTGCTCCCAGAAGATGCCGGGAAGATAGTCATGATTGGAAAAGGCAGTATAAAGTGCTTCGATCCGGTTGAGATGGAAGGCAGTATCGCTGCCCATCACGATCGAGCCGTTGAGGAATGGAAGCCAGGCCGCAAAGGCCAGGACTGCTGCAGCCAGAAACCGGAATGCAAAGGCCTGTGCTTTCCGATTTCTGCCGGAATTCCCGGATAAAAAAATAAAGCCTGTTTTCACAGGCTTTATTGTACTAGATCAGTTCGATGATTGCCATCTCTGCAGCATCGCCGCGGCGAACCCCGGTCTTCGTGACCTTGGTATATCCGCCCTTGCGGTCAGCATACTTCGGAGCTACCTCGTCAAACAGCTTCTTCAGAACTGTCTCCTTCTCAGTATTGTCGGTATAGACATCACGGAGATAAGCTGCAGCCTGTCTGCGAGCCGCAAGGTCGCCCTTCTTGCCGAGTGTGATCAGCTCATCGACAACAGAACGCATATCCATTGCCTTGGAATAAGTTGTCTCAACTCTGCCATAGAGGATGACCGAAGTAGCGAGATTGCGCATCATCGCCTTGCGGTGATCGGCAGTTCTGCCGAATTTACGATTCCACATGTTGATTTCCTCCTGATTAATCGAAGGACTTGAAGCCCAGACCGAGTTCGGTGAGCTTGTCCTTAACCTCTTTCAAAGACTTCTTTCCGAGGTTGCGGACTCTCATCATCTCATCCTCGGTCTTCTGTGTCAGCTCATCCACGGTCTGGATACCAGCCCGCTTCAGGCAGTTATAGGAACGGACAGAAAGATCGAGATCTTCGATCATCATCTGCTGTCCCTTATTCGGAGCTTCTGCGCCGCCTTCCTTGATGACGTTATCCATTGCCAGGACTTCATCATTGATGCCGGCGACGATATCCAGGTGGTCAATCAGAATCTTCGCAGCCAGGGCCAATGCCTTCTGCGGATTGATGGAGCCATCTGTCGTGATCTCCATTGTCAGTTCATCATACTTGGTGTCCTGACCGACACGAGTCGGTTCTACATCATAAGCAACTTTCTCAATCGGAGTATAGATAGAATCGGTGAATACGGTTCCGATTCCCTGGGAGCTTCCCTGATTCAGCTGCTTGTTCAGATCGCTGCCGACATAGCCGCGGCCATTCTTGGCCTTCAGTTCCATCTCAAGGGTTGCACCCTTTTCGAGGTGTGCAATCGGCAGATCCTTGTTCAGAATTTCTACCTGGGCAGGGCAGATGATGTCACCAGCAGTGACAGTGCACGGCCCCTTGGCAGAAATCTGCAGGGAATAAACTTCATCATCTTCGATCTTCATGATCAGCTGCTTGATCTGCAGGATGATCATGGAAACATCTTCGCGGACACCCGGGATTGTAGTGAACTCGTGGTAAACTCCATCTACCTTGATGGAAAATACCGCAGCTCCCGGAAGGGAGGACAGCAGGACTCTGCGCAGTGCATTACCGATCGTGGTGCCAAATCCTCTCTCAAGCGGAGAAAGGACGAACTTCCCATAGTTTTCAGATTCAACGTATTCCTTAACTTCAAAATCGGCGCGTTCGAACTTTTGCATGCAACAATCCTCCTGTTCTATAGATTAACCACGCGGCCTCTTCGGCGGGCGGCATCCGTTATGCGGGATCGGAGTCACATCATTGATTGCAGTAATCGTAAGTCCGGCAGTAGCCAGGGAACGAACTGCAGCTTCACGTCCGGGACCCGGACCTTTGACATTGACTTCAACAGTCTTCATGCCCTGCATGACAGCAGCCTTGGCTGCTGCTTCACCGCACAGCTGTGCGACATACGGGGTAGACTTTCTGGAACCTTTGTAACCCAGTGCTCCGGCAGAGCTCCAGGAGATGACATTGCCCTGTTCGTCTGCAATCGTGACAATGGTGTTATTGAATGTGGAATGGATGTGTGCAACACCCTTCGCCACATTTCTTCTGTTCTTCTTCTTACGAACAGCTGCGCTCTTAGCAGCGGTCTTCTTTGTGTTTGCCATTTTACGACCTCCTGATTACTTCTTCTTGTTCGCAACCGTACGTCTCGGTCCCTTGCGGGTACGGGCATTGGTACGCGTACGCTGACCGCGAACCGGTAAGCCTCTTCTGTGGCGCATGCCTCTGTAGCAGCCGATTTCCATCAGACGCTTGATATTGAGTGCGCGCTCACGGCGGAGGTCGCCTTCGGTCTTGATTGCATCAATCTGCTGACGGATCGCAGTCTCCTGCGCATCGGTCAGATCTTTGGTACGGATGTCACCGCTGACACCAGCTGCTGCAAGAATCTTCTTCGCAGTGGTCGGGCCGATGCCGTAGATATAGGTCAGGGCTACTTCGACTCTCTTGTTAGCCGGAATATCCACACCTGCAAAACGTGCCATATGTGTTCTTCTCCTCCTGAATTAACCCTGACGCTGTTTATGCTTCGGGTTCTCGCAGATGACCATTACAACGCCCTTGCGCTTGATCACTCTGCACTTGTCGCAGATCGGTTTTACGGATGGTCTTACTTTCATGATTGTGCCTCCTGGACTACTTGTGTCTGTAGGTAATACGCCCACGTGTTAAGTCGTAAGGTGAAATCTCCACGGTGACCCGATCTCCCGGTAAAATGCGAATGTAGTTCATACGGATTTTACCAGCAACGTGGGCACGGATCTCCATGCCATTCTGGAGTTTCACTTTAAAATTGGCATTAGGTAGTGTCTCTTCAACAATGCCGTCCATTTCAATGACGTCCTGTTTCCCCATTGATTCTCTCTTTCTTCATAAAACCAGCGCCGATGCGGGTCACTTTATATGTTACCCGCATCCCTGCTGATTATGCAACCTTTCCTAAAGCCTTTCGGATCTGTGCAAAGGTATTATCCCGTTCCCCGGAAGCGTCGATCGCCGTCACGAGGCCGCGATCTGCATAATACTGAATCACCGGCTTCGTGCTGCGCTCATACTCTTCCATGCGTACATTCAGCTGCTCGATGGTATCATCCTTGCGCTGAACAAGTGCGCTCCCGCACACATCACAGATTCCCTCTCTGACGGGCGGATGGTTCGGAATGTGATAGATTGCCCCGCACTTCGGACAGATCCTTCTGCCCGTAATGCGCTCCTTGAGGATTTCGTAATCGACCTGGAGTGCGAGAACTGCCTGAACCGGGCGGCCGATCCGGGAAGAAATCTCATCGAAAGCTTCTGCCTGCACGAGAGTGCGGGGGAAGCCGTCGAGCAGATATCCCTTTTCGCAATCCGGTTCCTGCAGCCGTTTCTCAACCATGGCATTGATCACTTCATCCGGAACAAGGTGACCGGCCTCCATATAGGATCTGGCCTTCTCACCAAGTTCCGTATGGCTGCGCACATTTTCGCGGAGCATATCTCCCGTGGAAATGTGAGTAATGTCGTATTCCTTCAGAATCAGGTCGGACATTGTGCCTTTGCCTGCTCCTGCCGGTCCCATGATCAGAATGTTCATCTCATTGCCTTTCCCGGATTACTTCAGGAACCCGTGGTACTGCTTCTGAGTAAGCTGTCCCTTCAGCTGTGCCATGGTTTCCATGGCAACACCGACAACGATGATGATTCCGGTACCGCCGATGGAAACGCTGGTCGGCAGCGAAGTGAACATCGGAAGCAGATACGGAATCACTGCGATCACAGTCAGGGCGGTTGCGCCGAGAACCGTGATGCGGTTGAGAACTTTGTGCAGATACGTGCGTGTCTCGGAACCCGGCCGGATGCCTGGAATATAAGCACCGGACTTGCCGAGGTTCTCTGCTACTTTATCCGGATCCACCTGCAGATCTGTGTAGAAGAACGTGAACAGGAAGGTCAGCACTGCATAGATGATCAGTCCTACCGGCTTCTGCAGACTCAGGAAATTGCTGAGTGCCGTGTACTTTTCAGTATCGACGAAGCTGAGGATGATCTGCGGTGCGGTCATGATCGAAGATGCGAAGATGACCGGGATGACAGAAGCAGAATTGATCTTGAAGGGCAGATAGGTGATATCCCCTGCTCCTCTGACATTCGAGCTGGAAGTATACTGGATCGGAATTTTGCGAACCGCCAGTTCCATGATGACGACCCCGACGATAATCGCAAAATACAGAACACAGTAGAGCACGAACTGAAGCACGCCGGAGAAGACTGCTCCCTGCTGAGAGCCGCTTACCAGAATACTCCAGACTTCCGCAAAGCTTGCCGGCATATTGGAGACGATTCCTGCGAAGATGATGATCGAGATTCCGTTTCCGATGCCGAACATGCTGATACGATCACCGATCCATACCAGGAACTGGGTTCCTGCAGTCAGGATGGTTGCCGTATACAGATACTGAGACAGTTCGGAATTCGTCAGAATTCCATACTGCTTATCAAACCCGTAAACCATGGAGAATGCCTGAACAAACGCCAGGACAACTGCAAGATAGCGGGTGATCTTATCCATCTGGATCCGCCCGGTTTCACCGGACTTTGCCATTTCGGTAAGAGCCGGAATGACATCCATGGAAAGCAGCTGGATGATGATGCTTGCGGTGATATACGGAGTAACACCAAGAGCGAATACGGACATCCTCTCGAAGGCACCGCCTCCGAGAAGATTCATCATATTCAGGATCGAGTTATCCGAAACGGATGCCGACAGCGCTGCGCTGTCAACCCCTGGTACCGGGATTGCCGAACCGATGCGATAGATCAGCAGCATTGCCAGAGTAAAGAAGATCTTCTTGCGGATTTCCTTATTCCGGAACAAGCTGGCGAACGTATGCATCATCTCAGAGTACCTCGGCTGTTCCGCCTGCTTCTTCGATTGCTTTCAGAGCTGTCTTGGAGAACTTCGCTGCCTTGACGGTCAGCTTCTTCTCAAGCTTGCCCTGACCGAGGACCTTGACTCCATCAAGCTTCTTGCCGACCAGTCCTGCAGCCTTCAGCGCATCATAGTCGACCGTTACGCCCTCGTCAAACTTGTTGAGATCCTCAACATTGACGATTGCATACTCCTTGCGGGTGAAATTCGTGAAGCCGCGCTTCGGGAATCTCTTGAAGGCAGGCGTCTGGCCGCCTTCAAATCCGATTGCGACGCCGCCGCCGCTTCTGGAATTCTGACCCTTCTGTCCTTTGCCGGAAGTCTTGCCGGTGCCGGATCCGAGGCCGCGTCCGATTCTCTTTGAAACGAAACGGGCTCCTTCAGATGCTTTCATTTCATTCAGTTTCATCTAGAGTCCCTCCTCAGCGAATCTCGCTGATCTTCTTGCCGCGCAGCTTAGCAACTTCTTCAACCGTACGCATGCTGCGGAGAGCATCCAGAGTTGCATACACAACGTTGACGCTCGTGCGGCTTCCGATAACCTTTGATACGACATCAGAGACACCAGCCAGTTCCAGAATGGAACGGACAGCGCCGCCTGCAATCACTCCGGTTCCCGGAGCAGCCGGCTTCAGCACGACACTCGTTGCGCCATGCTTGCCAAGTGCATCAGACGGAACTGTACGGTTGTTATCTGTGAGCTGAACACGGAACACATTCTTGTTAGCAGCTTCTGTTGCCTTCTTGATTGCATCCGGTACTTCTGCAGCCTTGCCCATGCCGAATCCTACTCTGCCCTTATGATCGCCGATGACGACCAGCGCAGCGAAACGCATTCTGCGTCCGCCTTTCACGGTTTTGCTGACACGGTTGATGGAGACTACAACATCATCGAACTCTTTCGGTTCGCGAGGTCTTCTGAACGGTTTTCTTCCTTCGTTTGCCATCTCTGTATTCTCCTTTCCCCTCAGAACTTGAGCCCTGCTTCACGAGCACCGTCAGCCAGTGCCTGGACTCTTCCGTGATAGACATACCCGCCGCGGTCAAAGCGTACGGATTCAATGTTTGCTTCCTTGCACTTCTTGGCAATATCTTCGCCGACCTTGCGGGCAGCTTCCACATTGCCGCCGTTCTCAAGCTTCAAAAGCAGGCTGCTGGATGCAGCCAGCGTGCGGCCAGTCGTATCATCGATGACCTGCGCATAGATCTGCTTGTTGGAACGGAATACATTCAGTCTCGGGCAGTCGGGAGTTCCGCTGACCACTCTCCGTACACGTGCATGTCTGCGGAGACGTTCTTCATTCTTCTTTGTCTTCTTCAGCATATTACTCTCTCCTTCCCATTACTTCTTGGCAGCAGCAGTCTTGCCTTCCTTGCGGCGGACATGCTCATCCTTATAGCGGATTCCCTTTCCTCCATAAGGCTCCGGCTTCTTGTGCGCTCTGACTTCAGAAGCGAACTGGCCGACTCTCTGCTTATCAATGCCATTGATGACGATCGTGTTTGCATCCGGGCAGGTTACGGTAAGATCAGACGGAACCGTCATCTCAATCGGATGAGAGAATCCCAGTCCCATCGTGAGCTTGTTCCCGGACAGGGAAGCACGATAGCCGATACCCACAATCTGGAGGGTCTTGGTGTAGCTCTGGTGAACGCCTTCAATCATTGTTGCGATCAGCGCTCTGGTTGTTCCATGAAGCTGTTTCGTGTGCTTTTCCTCGTTAGGACGACGTACTGTGACAGTGCCGTCCTTAGCTTCAATGGACATCAACGGAGAGAATGTTCTCGTCAATGTGCCCTTCGGACCCTTAACCGTCACCTCATTCCCGGCAGCGATCGTAACTTCAACGCCTTCAGGAATGGTAATCGCTTTATTACCGATACGTGACATTTCTTTTTCCTTTCTCTAATTACCAGACGTAGGCAATGACTTCGCCGCCTGCGTGCTTTTTACGTGCTTCCTTGTCGGTCATCATGCCTTCGCTTGTGGAGATGATCGCGATTCCGAGTCCATTGAGGACGGTCGGGACATTCTCCTGCTTTGCATAGACACGCAGACCCGGCTTGGAGATACGCTTGATGCCGGTGATGACGCTCTTCTTGTCCTCTGTATACTTCAGAGTAACAGTGAGCTTCTTCTCAATGCCTTCGCCGCTGACTTCATACTTACCGATGTAGCCTTCCTCCTTGAGGATGCGGGCAATCTCCAGCTTGACTTTGGAGACCGGAGCAACATCGACTGTGTCCAGGTGAGCACCGACGCCATTGCGGATTCTTGTGAGCATGTCGGCGATTGGATCTGTCATATTCATCTTAGTGTTCCTCCTCTCCTGATTACCAGCTTGCCTTCTTCACACCCGGGATCTGGCCTTTGTAAGCCAGCTCGCGGAAGCAGATACGGCAGACGCCATACTTTCTCAGCACGGAGTGCGGACGGCCGCATCTCTGGCACCGTGTGTATTCTCTGGTGGAATACTTAGCAGGACGGCTCTGCTTTACCTTCAAACTTGTCTTTGCCATAGGTTTCAGGCCTCCTTCTTCGCAAACGGCATGCCGAGCTGAGCAAGCAGTTCATATGCCTCTTTATTGGTCTTTGCAGTTGTCACGATGACGACATCCATGCCGCGCACCTTGCTGACCTTGTCAAAGTTGATTTCCGGGAAAATCAGCTGTTCCTTGACGCCCAGGGTATAGTTCCCGCGGCCGTCGAATGCTGTTGTGCTGACACCGTGGAAGTCACGGACACGCGGCAGCGAGATGTTGACCAGCTTGTCCAGGAAGTCATACATGCGTTCGCCGCGGAGCGTAACCTTGGTACCGATTGCCATGCCTTCACGGAGCTTGAAGTTTGCAATGGACTTCTTGGCTTTGGTGATGACAGGCTTCTGTCCGGAGATCTGCGTCAGTTCGCTGACTGCTTCTTCCAGAGCTTTCGGATTGGTGATTGCATCGCCGACGCCGAGGTTGATGACAACCTTTTCGAGTTTCGGGCACTCCATGACGGAGGTATACCCGAATTCCTTCATCAGGGAAGGCTTTACAGTTTCCTTGTATTTCTGCTCAAGACGGTTCATTACTTCTTCTTGCCCTCCTTGATTTCCTTGCCGGTCTTCTTGTTCACGCGGACCTTGGTTCCGTCCTCATTGACCTTGAAGCCGATGCGGCAGGTATCCTTTGCCTTCTCATCATAGTACATGACATTGGATACATCGATCGGAGCCTCATGCTCGACGATCTGTCCTTCCGGATTCGCCTGCGTAGGCTTCACGGACTTCTTGATCATGTTGACGCCTTCGACGATGACCTTTCCCTTGGCCGGGGAAACTGCTTTGACTTCGCCGATGGTTCCCTTGTAGCGGCCAGTGATTACTTTGACCTTATCGCCTGTTTTGATTTTCATCAGACTGACCTCCTTACAGTACTTCCGGTGCCAGGGAGACAATCTTCATGTATCCCCTGTCACGGAGCTCTCTTGCGACCGGGCCGAAGATACGGGTTCCGGCCGGAGTATTGTCATCCTTGATGATGACTGCAGCATTCTCATCGAACTTGATGTAGCTGCCATTAGGACGGCTGATTCCGTAGACCGTGCGGACGATGACCGCCTTGACTACCTGACCCTGCTTGACAGAGCCGTTAGGAATCGCAGACTTCACGGAGCACACGACAACATCGCCGATATTGGCGCTCTTGCGTGTGGATCCTCCCATGCAGTGGATCACGAGGAGTTCCTTAGCACCGGTATTGTCAGCGACCTTCAATCTTGTTTCATTCTGGATCATTGCTTTCTCCTCCTAGTGCTTAAAGAACAACTGCTTTCTCAACGACGCGGACCAGACGGAAATGCTTATCCTTGGACAGCGGGCGGGTCTCCATCACTTCGACGATATCGCCGACATGTGCTTCATTGTTCTCGTCATGAGCCTTGAACTTCTTGGAATACTTGACGTGTCTTCCATAAAGCGGATGGCTCTTCGTAGTATCGATCTCAACAACAATCGTCTTATCCATCTTGTCGGACACGACGGTGCCGCGGATTACCTTACGGTTATTTCTCTCTTCCATCATTCATGTCCTCCTTACTGCGCATCCTTTGCGTTTGCACGCTCGGTCTGAACAGTCTTGATCCGGGCGATTGTCTTCTTGATATCCTTCATTCTGGAAGGATTCTCAAGACTTCCGGTAGCCTGAGCGAAACGCAGGCTGTAGAGTTCCTCAGACAGGGAGCTGATCTCCTTGGTGAGTTCCTCGTTGCTCATATCTCTGATTTCCTTAACGTTCATGGCTTACTTTACCTCGCCTTTCTTTGCAAAGCGGGTTTTGACGCCGAGCTTATTTGCGCCAAGTCTCAGAGCCTCACGCGCGGTAGCTTCATCGACGCCGCCGATCTCGAAGAGAACACGGCCTTTCTGAACAACTGCTACCCAGTGATCCGGAGCACCTTTACCAGAACCCATTCGTACTTCGAGCGGCTTCTTTGTCTTAGCAAGCTGCGGGAATACTTTGATCCAGACTTTGCCGCCACGATCCATATAACGTGTCATGGCTACACGTGCAGCTTCCAGCTGGTTGCTGCTGACATAAGCACCTTCCATCGCAACAAGTCCGTATTCACCGAACGTGATGTCACGGCCGGCCTTGGACTTGCCTTCATAGCTGAGACGGTGAGGTCTTCTGTACTTTACTCGATTCGGCATCAACATATTCAGTTCTTACCTCCCTGTGCTGCTTCAGGAGCTGCTGCCTTGCCTGCATCTGCCGGCTTTGCTGCATTTCCGTTAGCAGGACGGCGGCCGCTGAAGCGTCTGTCACCGCGTCCGCGGCCATTGCGGCGTCCATCTCTTGCCGGACGTTCCGGAGCCTTCGGTTCCTCGACCATCTTTCCAGGAAGAACTTCACCGCGGCAGATCCAGACTTTCACGCCCAGCTTGCCATAAGTGGTATGTGCTTCCTCGCATGCATAGTCGATGTCGCTGCGCAGCGTATGCAGCGGAACGACACCCTGGGAATAGCCTTCCTTGCGGGCAATTTCTGCACCGCCCAGACGGCCGGTTGCCAGAGTCTTGATTCCCTTTGCCCCAGAACGCATGGTCTGCTGAATTGCCTTCTTCTGAGCAATACGGAAGGACTGACGTGCTTCCAGCTGTTCGCAGATCTTGCGGGCAACCAGATGAGCATCCAGATCCGGATTTGCAACCTGCACGAAGTCAATCTTGACAGCCTTGCCGCCAGTCAGCTTCACAAGCTTCTGCTTCAGTGCATCAGCCTTATCCTTGCCCTCAGCATCCTTGCCGACTGCTGCGCCAGGTCTTGCGCAGCGGACGATGATGTGGCAGTCCTTCTTGGAAGTACGCTCAATCTCAATGCGGGAAACATATGCATCCTTGAGCGTCTTCTCGAGGAACTTACGGATCTTGACGTCTTCGTTCAGAAGATTCGCGTAGTCTGCTTTATCAGCGTACCATCTGGACTCCCAGTCGCGGATGACGCCGACGCGCATTCCGATCGGACTAACTTTCTGTCCCATATTTCGATCTTCCTCCCTTATCTCTCATCCGATACCACAACTGTGATGTGGCTCGTTCTCTTCAGAATCTGTGCTGCGTTGCCCTTAGCTCTCGGCATGAAGCGCTTCATTACAACGCCGCAGTCTGCGTAGCAGCTCTTGATATAGAGCTTGCTCTCGTCGAGCTGATTGTTATGCACTGCATTTGCTGCAGCACTCTTCACGACCTTCTCCACAGCTCTTGCTGCTTCGTTCGGTGTGAACTTCAGGATTGCCAGAGCCTCTTCAACGCTCTTGCCTCTGACATTATCCAGTACCAGGCGTGCCTTGCGCGGAGTGACACGAACGGTTTTTGCAGTTGCTTTTACATCCATGCTGTTTCTCCTCCTTACGCCTTCTTGTCAGCAGCAGCCACAGATGCTGCTGCAGAAGCAGCTCCGGCATTGCTCACCTTGCCATCGCCATGACCGCCGAACTTGCGGGTTGCAGCGAATTCGCCGAGCTTATGGCCGACCATATCCTCTGTGACATAGACCGGAACAAATTCCTTGCCGTTGTATACCGCGAAGGTATGCTCAACGAAGCTCGGGTAAATGACTGAACGGCGGGACCATGTCTTGATGACTTCTTTTTTATTTGCGGCGTTCAGGGCATCAACCTTTTTCATCAGGCTGGCGTCGCAGAACGGGCCTTTTTTAATGCTTCTTGACATCTCTTCTCTTCTCCTTTCAGTTATTTACCATTGCGTCTGCTCATGATCAGCGCATTGGAAGCGAGCTTGTGCTTGCGGGTCTTGACACCCATTGCCTTCTTTCCCCAAGGGGTCATCGGGCTCTTGCGGCCAACCGGGCACTTGCCTTCGCCGCCGCCGTGCGGGTGATCAACCGGGTTCATTGCAGAACCGCGGACCGTAGGACGGATGCCCATCCATCTGGAACGGCCTGCCTTGCCGAGGTTGACAAGGGAATAATCTTCGTTGCCGACGATGCCGACCGTAGCACGGCACTGGGAACGGACCTTGCGGATTTCACCGGAGCTCAGACGGAGCGTTGCATACGGGCCGTCGAAGCCGAGGATCTGTGCGGAGCATCCGGCAGCACGTGCCATCTGTCCGCCTTTGCCCGGAACCAGCTCAACGCAATGAACGAAAGTTCCTTCAGGCATATTTCTCAGTTCCATGGCATTGCCGACCTTGATATCTGCAGCTTCGCCAGAGACAACCTTCGAACCGACCGTGAGCTGCTGAGGAGCGATGATGTAGCGCTTCTCACCATCTCTGTAATTGATCAGAGCAATGTTGGCATTGCGGTTCGGATCGTATTCGATTGCTGCAACCGTTCCTTCGACATTGTCCTTGTTTCTCTTGAAGTCGATGATTCTGTACTTCTGCTTGACACCTCCACCCTGATGGCGAGTCGTGATGCGGCCGGTATTTCCGCGTCCGCCCTTGCTCTTCTTCGGAGCCAGCAGGCTCTTTTCAGGAGTGGTCTTGGTAATGTTAGCCCGGGAGAGGCTGCTCATGTTGCGGCGGCCGTTGCTCGTAGGCTTATACTTGATGATTGCCATTTTCCTTTATTTTTCCTTTCGCAGATTTTCCGGAGATAGCGATGTTCCTCCGATAGTTTGAGAACGATTACTTGTTCTCGTCATTGAACAGGCTGATATCCTGTCCTTCCGGCAGCTTCACGATTGCCTTGCGGACTGCATTCGTCTTGCCGACGTAGCGTCCCATCCGCTTGGTCTTCGGGCGGACATTCACGATGTTCACCTTGATCGGAGTGATGTTGTAGATTTCCTTGACTGCCATTGCAACCTGCGTCTTATTCACGCCTTTTGCAACTTCGAATGTAATCTTATTGTCCTGATCGTTCAGTTTCATGGACTTCTCGGTAACGATCGGGCGGATAATCACGTCACGTGCGTTCATTATGCCAGTACCTCCCCAGCTGTTTCCGCAGCCTTCTCGGTGAAGACAATCTTGTCCGCATTGACGATGTCATAGACATTGAGATCGCTGACCGAGACCACGAGAGCATTCGGAATGTTGCGGAAGCTCATGAATGCATTGTCGTAATCCTCAGAAGCATCTGCGACCAGCAGCGTCTTGCGGTCGAAGCCGAAGGCATTGAGCAGTGTTACTGCCTTCTTCGTCTTGATTTCATCAAAGCTCAGATTCTCAACCACTGTCAGGCTGCTCTCCTTGACCTTCTCACTCAGAGCAGACTTCAGAGCCAGACGGCGAACCTTGCGGTTCAGCTTGATGCTGTATGTTCTCGGATGAGGTCCGAAAGCGATTGCGCCATGTCTCCACTGCGTAGCTCTTGTGGAACCCTGACGAGCACGGCCGGTTCCCTTCTGGCGGAACGGCTTCTTGCCGCTTCCGGAAACGAAGTGTCTGGTCTTGGTGGAATGTGTTCCCTGTCTCAGACCCGCCTGATAAGCGAGGACTGAGTCATAGATTGCCTGCTGATTCGGTTCGATTCCGAATACGGCGTCGGACAGCTCCATCGACTTCACGACTTTAGCTTCCTGATTGTAAACATCAATCTTGGACATTAGTTAACCTCTACTTTCCCTTGCGGGCTTCGCTTGCAGCCTTCTTCTTGGCAGCTTCAATTGCTTCCTTCTCGGCTGCTTCCTTAGCGAGCTCCTCGTTGATTGCCTCAGAAACCTTGTTCAGCTCATCCTGGACAGAACCGCCCTTGTAGCTGATGAGTTCTTCTGCATTGACCTTCTTGACAGGCTTGACCGTCGTGCGGATCTCAACCAGTCCCTTGCGCGGTCCCGGGACATTGCCCTTGACGAGGATGTATCCCTCTTCTGCATCAACCTTGACAACCGTCAGATTCTGATTGGTTGTGGTGTAGCCGCCTTCGTGGCCAGGCATCGGAGCGTTCTTGTTGACGACACCGTTGTTACGGCCGTTGGTAGCCAGGGAGCCGACATGACGATGATGTCCGGATCCATGAGACTTCGGGCCGATCGTGCCGTTGTTGCGGACGATGACACCGTTGAATCCCTTGCCCTTGGAGGTGCCGGTGATATCGACGACATCGCCTGCAGCGAAGATGTCTGCCTTCACCTCTGCGCCCAGCTCGAGATCGCCGAGCTCTGTTTCATCAAACTCACGGATGAACTTCTTCGGAGCGGTATTCGCCTTCTTTGCATGGCCGATCGCAGCCTTGGTTGCTCTCTGTTCCTTGACGTCTTCGTAGCCGAGCTGGATTGCTTCGTAGCCATCCGTCTCCTTCGTCTTCTTCTGAAGAACGACATTCGGCTTCACTTCGATGACAGTGACCGGAATCAGCGCACCGTCAATGGTGAATACCTGAGTCATTCCCAGTTTTCTTCCTAAGATACCCTTCATTCTTTAATTGCCGGTCCTTTCTTTTTAAAGCTTGATTTCAATATCGACTCCGCTCGGAAGATCCAGTCTGCTCAGCGCGTCAATCGTTTCAGCGCTCGGGCCGATGATCTCGATGAGTCTCTTGTGCGTGCGAAGTTCGAACTGCTCGCGGGAGTCCTTGTACTTGTGGACTGCTCTCAGAACCGTTACCACTTCTCTGTCAGTCGGCAGCGGGACAGGTCCTGTGATCTTCTTCGCGCCGTGGCTGTTCGCTGTTTCCACAATCTTCTTTGCGGCAGCGTCCAGACTTCTGTTCTCGTAAGCCTTCAAGCGAATTCTTACAGAATTTTTTGCCATGAAATTTTCCTCCTTTATTTCACTCTGTCTCACGACAGATCGCTCGATGTGAGTTCCCCGGTTATCACGGTAGAGTGACAACGTCTCTCAGCGTGCCGGCAATCTCCCATGTCTACGCGAGTGCCTTCCTATAGTAGCATCCGAAAAAGCCCATTGCAAGCATATTTCTCAATATTTTCGACAGTTCTGACAGGGGGCGGAAAAGGACTTGTTTCTGATGAAAGATGCTTTCAAATTTTATCTGATGATCAGAATTTTCATGATTTTTTCCTCCCAGTATCCCAGCGGGGCGGGATGTAAGCGGTTACTTTCATCCTGGCTGGGTAAGCAGAAGCGGAAACGGTATAATACTTCCATAAGTGAGGAGTTTTCATGAGCGATATCAGTCTTGGAACCATGATCGGCGTCCCGGCCATCCTGCTTTATTTTGCGGCACCGTTTCTGAACAATGAGCGGATGGCACTGATTTTCCGGATTCTGAGTGAAGCATTCTGTGCCATGGTATTTCTTTCCTATGGCTATCTGGCGGGCGTCTCCTATTATGCGTTCCTCGTGCTTTCCGCGCTTTGCGAGAAAAAGATCGAGCAGAATCATATGTTCTCGCTTGGCTTCGGGATTCTTGCCGCAGCCCTCACGATTGCGCTGAATAACAGCGGCATTCCGGGCATTGTGCTTGGCTTATCGCTGATCCTGGTGTTCCTCCATGTGGATGACGAGAAAATGCTGATGACTTCCAGCTATCTGGAAGTGCTGACCGCATTGATTCTCTCCTGGTACTGCCTCGATGCGAAGATCACGGTCATGACGGTATTTGCCGGAATTCTGCTGGTCTTTGCGATGATCGGCATGATATCTTCCATCAACCTGTCCAGAAAAGGCGGCATGGCAGCGGTACGGGCAGAGCAGGCAAGGCTGGCTGCTGCAGAGAAGAAGGCAAAGAAAAAGAAGAAGCATTGAACTTCTTCTCATTGATTCCGGAACAGAATCCGCAGATGCGGATTTTCTTCTGCGCTTTTCCCGAGCACCATCAGCACCTTATACGCATAGGGATTCTCACAGATCGCATGAACTGCAGAAGGCGTCAGCACTACTTCCGTCTCATCCTTCAGCTCTGAGAGAGAATCTTTCAAGGCATCGAGGTTCGTGATTCTGCGATCCGGGAAAAACACCCTGGTCATGTACCCTGACATGCTTTCCTTATCTCTGATCTGTTCTGAGTCCAGTTCAATTGTCCGCTTCATCTGTCATCTCCGTAAACCAGTTCAAACGAATCATAGTGATCAGTGGTGCAGTAGATATTCAGATCTCCTGAAGAATAGATCAGCCGTTCTGCACCACGGCTGTCTGCACCCAGCGTATTCAGATCGCATTCGTAATAGGTTCTTCCGGAAACTTCCGGAAGCTGTTCTTCATAATTGCCGAATACATCTCCGCCGATGCACTTGCCTGGTATGACTTTCCATAGCGGTCCGCCTTCCCAGCCATACGACCGCGCTTCTTTCTTGGTCATGTAGTTCTCTGGCAGATGATCGTAGGCAATCAGATATTCTGTAACGCATGCCTGATCATCGCAGGTCGTATTTTCCGAAATCGCTTCTGCAGAGGGCGAACCTGCTGAAATCGAGGACGAAAAAGGGGAAATCGTGTGTTTATGCGTTCCCGACGGCACGCATGCATACAGGAAACAGGCCAGCAGGAATACAGGAAGCCGCTTCATTTCAGAAAGATCTTCCTCAGGTCATTGAAGTCATGAGCCTGCAGAACATTCCACATCGTAACGACGCGGCGTTCATTGTTATACCAGACTGGCAGCATCCCTGCTTTATAGGCACCGAGAATATCCGTATCGAAGGTATCTCCGACAAAGGCTACTTCCTCATTGGCCAGGTGCAGCTCCTGGGCGGCTTCGTCATAGATCGATCTCGCGGGTTTATCCACGCCGAAGTCATGGGAAATCAGAACAACCTCAAAATACTTTCTGAGGTCCAGCACATCGATCTTGCGGCTCTGCAGGCGACCATCGCCGTTGGAGACGATGCCGAGCCTGTATTTCTGCTGCAATTCCTGCAGAACCGGTTCTGCATCAGGAAGCAGTTCCTGATAATTGTGGAAATTCTCATACCAGCGCGGGATCCAGCTCTCCACGTCCAGATCCGGTGCCCATTTCTCCTTGATCTTATTGAATACATGGCGCTTGTTGATCGTCCCGTACTCATCCCACAGCATGCATCTCTGCACCCTTGCCTCGAAGTCGATGGAATTGACGTCCATCTCCGGAAAGATCTCATGAAGACACCAGCGATACATGTAGTAAGCAGATTCCAGCCGATTGGAAAGCGTGCAGTCAAAGTCAAATAAGATTCCTCGTATCATTTCAAAGCACTCCTGAATGATGACATTGTAGCATAAGCATGAAAAAGAATAGGAAGCTGCAGCTTTGAAGAATTACCAGGATATCCGGACTGCGATTGCAGCACAATGAGCCGATCAATACAGATCACACACCGCGATACGCTCCCTTTCAGGGAAACTGTTTCTTCATAAGGATCTATTCACTTCAGCAAGGCAGAAAACCGAAACAGAAAAAGACTATCAGCGAATGAGCCGATAGTCTTGATCAGTCTGTTAAGAACGATTACTTAACGATTTCAGTGATGGATCCGGAACCTACAGTACGTCCGCCTTCACGGATGGAGAACTTTGTTCCGACTTCCATAGCGATCGGAGCCAGCAGCTTGACATCCATGACGACGTTGTCGCCCGGCATGCAGAGCTCAGTTCCTTCCGGAAGAGTGATGACGCCAGTGACGTCAGTCGTACGGAAGTAGAACTGCGGACGGTAGTTGGAGACGAACGGAGTATGACGGCCGCCTTCTTCCTTGGTCAGAACGTAAACCTGAGCCTTGAACTCCTCATGCGGAGTAACAGAACCCGGCTTGCAGAGAACCTGTCCGCGCTCGACTTCATCACGGTTGATGCCGCGGAGCAGAGCACCGATGTTGTCACCAGCCTGAGCATAGTCGAGAGTCTTGCGGAACATTTCAATTCCGGTGACGACAGTCTTCTTGGTCGGCTTGAGACCAACGATTTCAACTTCATCGTTCATGTTGAGCTTACCACGTTCAACACGTCCGGTAGCGACAGTGCCACGTCCGGTGATGGTGAAAACATCTTCGATTGCCATCAGGAACGGCTTGTCGAACTCATGAACCGGAGCCGGGATCCAGGTGTCAACTGCATCGAGCAGTTCCTTGATTGCCGGTTCCCACTTCGGGTCGCCTTCGAGAGCCTTGAGAGCGGAACCGCGGATCACCGGGGTATTCTCGCCATCGAAGCCATATTCGGTGAGCAGATCACGGACTTCCATCTCAACGAGATCAATCAGTTCCGGATCGTCAACCATATCGCACTTGTTCAGGAATACTACCATCTTCGGAACACCGACCTGACGGGAGAGCAGGATGTGCTCACGAGTCTGAGGCATCGGTCCATCGGTAGCAGCGACAACAAGGATTGCACCATCCATCTGTGCAGCGCCGGTGATCATGTTCTTGACATAGTCAGCGTGCCCTGGGCAGTCAACATGTGCATAGTGGCGCTTCAGCGTCTGGTACTCGACGTGAGCGGTGTTGATCGTGATACCACGAGCCTTCTCTTCCGGAGCACCATCGATCTGGTCATAAGCTTCGAATGTAGCCTTGCCAGCTTCCGGATGCGTGGAAAGATACTTGGTGATTGCTGCTGTTAATGTAGTCTTGCCATGATCGACGTGACCGATCGTGCCGATATTTACATGTTCCAGCGTACGGTCGAAATGCTGCTTTGCCATAGTGTAATTTTCCTCCAGTTTTTTAGATTTAGACCGCTATCATTTTATGATAAACAGCCTTGGTTTTCAATGCTTACTTTGATTCGGTAGAGCGTGACTCAATGATGGTCTTGGCGATGCTCTTCGGTACTTCTTCGTAGTGATCCATGTGCATCATGTAGACGCCGCGGCCCTGGG
>OMXA01000026.1 GCA_900314905.1 uncultured Erysipelotrichaceae bacterium | reverse complement strand
TAGTTTTTTCATAATGCCCGCCCATTCAATCTCGAAAAAGGTCTACAGAATACTGTCAATTTCCTCTGTAAACCTCTTTCTTAACTTAATGACGTTGAGCCTGAGCTTCCTTTTCTTCTGTATTCCTGCAGTCAGAACTTCTGGTGATCGGTCCGCATGATCAGAAACCGATTCCTGTTTCCACCCCTGATTTTCCAGCAGATCCTCTCCGCCGGTCTTCCTTGTTGTTTTCCCGGTAATACCGTTTTTTGGCCTCATACATCTCCTCTTCTGCCAGCCGTTCCAGATCCTGAATGGAAGCGCCGATATGAATCGCTCTGGACGCACAGCCGCATGATACGGATAGATGATCTGCAAGTTTCCCATGCCAGTTTCTTACTTCCTGAGTGAACTCTTCCCGGATCTGCTTTTCAAGCTCTGCATCCGCTCTCAGCAAAGCGGAAAATTCGTCTCCGCCGATCCGATAGAGGTCGCCATAAGGGCCAAGACACTTCTGCATGCACTGAGCCGTCGCGACGATCAGCTCATCACCGGCATCATGGCCAAGCGTATCATTGACTCGTTTCAGACCATTGATGTCAATAAATGCATAGACACGCAGAGGATCTGAATTCAGCTGTTCCTGTTTCATTGCTTCTGCATATGCCCGTCGATTCAGGAATCCTGTCATGATATCCGTGGTGGCCTCTGTATGTGCACGTCTGATTCTCCCGTTCATGATCCCCATGAGGGTCCAGATCATGATGCATACACTAGCCAGATAGATCACCAGCATCATCAGAGAAGCAGGCAGGTCTTCATTCACCATATTCACATCCTGCGCCACCGCAAAGATATACTCTCCGGTCATCTGCACATTGCAATAGCATTTTCTGCCGCTCACTTCAGCAGTGAAAGAAGTATACGAAGGATCTGCACGGAAGGGATCAATTCCTGCTTCCTGCAGAGACAGTCCCTCCAGATCCGTATTCGTTGCTCCGAGAATCGTGCCATCCCGCGATGCAACAATCAGTTCTGTTCCTTCATAGTAAGTCATCCCGGCAATCACTTCCGGAATTTCATTCGCGCGCAGTTCTGCCAGCAGCCGCAGAGGTTCGATTCCGATCTGAACCATATAATCGCCAGTGCTGCTCCAGCAGATGGCATACATCATCTGTCTGCCGTCTGCCGTATTCGGCATGACATCCTGACACATGGTGCGCTCTTTATCTTCCAGCATCGGTCTGAAATAGCCGATCTGCTCTCCGGAATCAAAACTGTATCCGTAGAACCCCGGCCGCGTTCCGGCAATGATGGTGCCCGTTTCATCGAAGATATGGATCTCATCCACCTTCATGAGCGCAGCAATCTCTTCCAGGTCTTCCTGAGTACCACCATGATCCAGAATATAAGAAACCGCTTCTGCCCGGGTTATATAGTTTTCCTTCAGAGACTCAGTCAGGATTTTTTCTTGTTCTTCATTGTCCTGTATGATCTTCTCTGCCTGTGCAATCAGCAATTCAGATGCATGTTCTGCCCTGCGACGGTTTCCATTGACCTGAACAATAGTCCACAGAACCAGCAGGGATGCTGCGATCACTGCAAAGACGGCCATCCAGAAATGTCTTTTCCTGGTATTCATCTGATATCTGCCTATGCAGAATGCTTCAACGCATCCTGTTCTTTTATTATTTTAGCCTTCAGCGATTTCACCATTTACGCATCTCACGCACTCCTGCATGCATCTGGCGCAGACCGTTAATTTCCATAAAAAAAGCATCAGCTGGTAAACCGCTGATGCCCCTGATGCAGGAAATACGATGATCAGTCTTTGAAGTAGCGGTCCAGCAGGCCCTTGAATGCCTTGCCATGACGTGCTTCATCACGAGCCATTTCATGAATGGAATCATGAAGCGCATCGAGATTCAGCTCCTTGCACTTCTTGGCAAGAGCAGTCTTGCCGGCAGTTGCTCCATTTTCTGCCATGACACGTGCTTCGAGGTTCTTCTTGGTGCTGTCGGAGACAACTTCGCCAAGCATTTCTGCATAGCGGGAAGCGTGATCTGCCTCTTCGAATGCCGCCTGACGATAGTACATTCCGACTTCAGCAAGACCTTCGCGCATTGCTGCACGGCTCATTGCCAGATACATGCCGACTTCAGAGCACTCGCCCTGGAATTCAGCCCGCAGCTGCTCCTTGATTTCTTCCGGAACATCGCTGGCAATGCCGACCTTATGCTCGCTTGCCCAGGTCAGCTCTTCGGTTTCCTCAACCGGCTCAAACTTGGATTTCGGCTGCTTGCAGATCGGGCATACCCAGGTCTCCGGCAGATCCGCAAACTTCACTCCTTCTTTTTCCTCGTCATAAATGTGACCGCAAACTGTGCATCTGTATTTCATGAATTGTTCTCCTTCTTTCTCGTGTCACCCCTGACACGCCTTTATTTCTACCATTGGAAAAAGAACTCTGCAAGCATTATGACCCGCTTTACTGCCAATCGCTTCTCTGTTCCTTCTGCTTCTGAATAAACACATATTCTCCCGGCTTTGAAAGATCCTCGGAATAGGAATAATGCAGGTCAAATTTCCGGAGTTCTTCCGGATCGTCCACATTCTGCTCAGCCATCCACCTGACCATATCTCCTCTTGCCATCTTGGCATAAGATCCCTTTGTGACCAGCTTTCCATGGTGCTCCTGCAGAAAAGTGATGGTGATCACCTGGCCCGGCTTTGCGTATGGCAGGATTGCTCTGCTGTATTCTTCAGACGCAAGATTGATGATTTTCTCATCAGAGATCGTCTGATAGAGACGATGATTCCAGAACTCATACAGATTTCTGGCATTTCCGCATGCAAGCGGCGCCTGCATCTCAAGCCGGTACGGAACGACCCCATCATACGGTTTCAGAATGCCATAGAAACCAGACAGAATTCTGAGGTGAGCCCTGACCCACGCAAGCATATCATCACTCATCGAAGAGGCAGAAAGATGCTGATACGCAAGCCCGGAATACGAGAATACTGCTGCCGAATGCGGGTGCGACGGATCATTCTGCAGCATCTGCTCGGCTTTCGCTGCCAATGCATCGCTGCAGCTCCAGAGTTTCTTTCTCTGCTCTTCTGAAAGAGAAGACAATGCTGCTTTCAGCTGCAGGGTCTGTTCCAGAAAAACAGGCATCTGTTCCGGCGGGAAATCATCGCCCGTATCCGTCATCTTCTTGGCTGGAGAAAAGAGGACAATCACAATGCCTCCAGCATCTGCTGCGGATTCTCCGCTGACTTTACCTTCTCCATCGCTTTCACGATGATGCCATTCTCATCAATGAGATACGTGGAACGCACGACGCCCATCGTCTTTCTTCCGTACATATTCTTTTCTTTCCATACCTCATACTTCTGAAGCACTTCCTTGTTCTCATCAGAAAGCAGAGTAAATGGAAGATGATAATTCTGCTCAAACTTCTTATGGGACGCCACGCTGTCTTTCGACACTCCGAGAATCACGGCATCCTTTTCCTGAAACTGCGGATAGCGCTCGGCAAAGCCGCAGGCCTCTTTCGTGCACCCTGATGTATTGTCCTTGGGATAGAAATACAGGATGACCTTCTTTCCGCGGTAGTCGCTGAGCTTGTGCATAGTGCCGTTCTGATCCGGCAGATTGAAATCCGGTGCTTCTGTTCCGATTTTCAGCATATTGTTTTTTCTCCTTACTGTTCTGCTGTTCTTCTGAGGCGCAGGACATATAATCCTGGATCGCTTCCTGCGGCCTCCCGTTCCATGAGTATCGTACCAAGCCGGATGAGTTCCTGCATCCGGGATGCTTCCGAGGCAATCAGTTCTGCTGAACCATCTGCTGCCATCATCGCTCCATAGGCATGGTAGGCACCTTCTCCTCTGCGGATGGATTCCAGGCCTTCTTCAAACAGTTCTTTTTCCGCCAGATGTTCTTTCAGATACAGCGCCTTCCTGGCATTGCAGATTCCCTGGGCAATCATCTGAAAGCGGACAGATTCGGAAAGGTCCATGCCATCTCCATCTTTCTCTCCTGGATACAGCAGGAACGTATCGCCGGATTCCAGGGGCATATAGTCTGCCGAAGAACGCGGATCTTCATTCCACGCATCCAGCGCCCAGCGCATGTATCCGTCAAATCCGAGCGCGGCAGCGTAATCCATGACCCATAGAGACTCTTCCGGTTCCGAAAATGCAAACGCATTCGGATAATTTCCGGAACAGTTGTAAAGAAGCGTTTCTCTGCCCAGTGATCTTCGATGTGATGTCAGTTCTCTGATCAGACTAGAATCCGAAAAACAGCCGAGACTCACTGAAAGAATGTCGATGTCATCATAGTAAGACACTTCTTCGATCAGCGAATTGACCGCAGCAGATATTCCGAGCGGTTTTCCATCGCTGCCTGTCACGGACTGAATGGTCTGAATCGCTGCCTGCACCATCTCCGGACTGCGCTCATCCATCGCGATGACGGTCTTGTCTTTCCATCCCCTCGCCTCCAGATGTGCAATGAAATCCTTCAGAAATGAAGACCAGATCCACGTATATTCTTCTGTTCCCGGAATCGCAGTGATTCCCTCTGCCGTACCATCCTCATGATGCACTGTGATCTTGTGATTCCAGGGCAGGATCGTGAAGCATTCAATTCTCCCGTCTATTCCTTCCTCCATGCAGAGTGAAACCCAGGCATCAAACGCAGAATAGTCATATACGATCCGGTTCTCTGCATCTCTGCTCCAGCGAACCATGCCAGGATAATCATCATAAGTCTGATGACTCCACGGCTCATCCAGAATTGAGGCGGTGATGGTTCTTCCGCCCGCATCATGGTAAGCCTTCAGCGTCTGTCTCAGCACCTCCTGATGCGCAGCAGAAAACGCCTCTTCATGATTCAGAATGTCATAATAGCGCATGGATGCATATGGATACTGCCAGAGATCCAGCGAGAAATTCTCTTCGGGAATCAAGGCAGCCACCCGGATTCTGAGCCTGCATGTCTTTTCAGAGGTGCCATTGCTGAGCACAATCGTCCCATCATAAGTCCCTGCAGCAGTATCAGAATCCGTCCGGATCGAAATCCAGAGATATCCTGTTTCTCCCGGCGAGAATGATTTCCTGGTTTCGTCTGTGATCCTGTCTGCGACAGTAATGGAAGGAGAGCCCTCGCTGGTCCCAAGACTCGCTTCTGTATTCTCAAGCCACCCGATCGAAACTGCTTCTTCCGAAAGGACCTCGCCATTTCTGCGGCGGAATGCAGAAGCAGAAGCCGAGATCGTCATATCCGCATCCGCAGAGACCGCAATCTTCGCTGAAGAACGATCCTCCCTCCAGACATCAATGACCGCATGATCCAGGTTCTGATACGCATACTCTGCTGAGGCCTGTTTCTTCTTTCCATAATCGCTGAAGACAGCAGAAAATGATCCGCCTTCCGCATGGACCGGCAGGATCGACTGCAGAATCAGAAGTATGACAAGAATCCAGTTCATCCTATCAGTGTACCAGAATTGATCCTCCGATGAATTCCCGCATGATCGAGTTATTCGGAATTGCCTGATCGTCTTTCAGCTCCTCAAAGAAACTCAGGAATCTCAGCATCCGGACTGCTTCCGGATAAACCGCCTGGTCTTCCGTCACTTCCCTTAGCTGCGGCTCTGCATAATGCTTCAGCACCGGCAGCTCATAGATCAGCGCACTGTTGAAAAACACATCTGCTTCCTTGCTGAACGGAAAGATATTGCGATCTTCGCCAGCTCTGACACTTGGCCAGCGCTGCATGGTTTCAGCTGCACTTTCACCGCGGAACTGCGCATCCCGCACGATTCTTCTCAGCATTCTGGCATCTGTAGTCGGAATGCGGTTATGCTCATCGATATTGATCTGCGTCAATGGGCTGATATAGATCCGAAACTTCACCTCATTTCCGATTCTGCTGGTCAGATCCGGATTCAGGCAATGCAATCCTTCCATGATGATCGGCTGACTGCTTTCAATTGAGGTGATCCTCGTTCCGAACTTCTTCGTTCCGGTCACGAAATCATAGACCGGAATATCTGTCTTCCTGCCGCTCAGAAGGCTTTCCATCTGCTCATTGAAGAGGTTCAGATCCAGCGCATCGAGGCCCTCCAGATCTCTGGTTCCATCTGCTTTCAGCGGAATATTCTTCCGCTCTTCATAGTAGTCATCGGTGCCGAGATACAGAGGCTTCAGCCCCAGCACACGCAGCTGAATCTGCAGCCGTTTTGCAAAGCTCGTCTTTCCGGAAGAAGAAGGACCGGCAATCAGGATCAGACGGCTTCCCTGTTCCTTGATCCGGGAAGCGATTTCGGCAATGCGCTTTTCGTGCAGGGCTTCATTCAGCAGGATCAGGTCCTTTGCTTTTCCCTCTTTCACTGCCGTATTCAGATCAGAGGCATATTCAATGCCAGTCAGACGGTTCCAGCGAGTCTCTTCCGAGAATGCTTCATAAAGCAGTTTCTGCTCCTCGAATGGCGGAATCCTGCCAGGGTCAGACGGATGCGGAAACCGCAGAAGAAACCCATTCATATACCGCCGTACTTCAAACAGCGAAAGATACGAGGTATCAGGCACCAGCGGTTCATAGGACAGCTCTTCCTGTTCATTGAGACGATAGAGAAAGAGCTCTTTGAGATCCGAAGCAGTCTCCAGGAGTTTCCGCTGATCTTTCCGCAGTGTCTCCCGCTTCAATAGATTCTCTCTCGTTTCCGGAATTCTCATGATCGGCAATGCCATGCCTGCAAGTTCATGCATGCGTGCTTCGATCCGATCGGCAGTATCCCGGTCAAGCTGCTTTGCTCTGATCGTCGTGAACAGTCCCTTGGAAAGCGAATTCTTCACCACCGCATCTGCATCGCTTCCGAACAGATCATGAATGGCGCTGAGATACAGAAAGGTCAGGGACGACTGATAGATCATGTTTCCCTCCGGATCTCTCAGATCCAGCAGTTCCAGAACCCCGGACTGATCCGCGCATTCCTTCATATGCCTGAGCTGATGATTGAACCTCACCCCATAGATCCGATCCGGATACTGCGGCTGCACCGCCTTTACAATGTCTTCAAATATCAGAGGCTTCTGATAAGTCAGACGCACGTCTTCCTTACCTCTGTAGTTCACCGCAATCTCTATCATGATTTCTTTTTCTTCTTCGCTTTCTTCTTCAGTTCTTCCGGTCTTTCTTCCGCCGGGCGATACTGCGTATCAAAGATCTTTCCGCGCATTGCTGCATGAGCTGAGCGAAGGGATGGCACCGTCTGATCCGACGCTTTCGTCAGCCGCATCATCTCTTCCTGGGAATTCAATAGCGGCATATGGTCATGAATATGATGGTACTTGCCATCCTTCGTCATCCGTCTTGCCTTGGTGTTATCCCGGAAGCACAGATCCAGATACTCATCAATCCGTCTGCGGATCGAAGCATCCATGATCGGCACCGCAATCTCTACCCGATGTTCCGTATTGCGCGTCATCATATCTGCCGAAGAGATATACATCTTCTCATTTCTGCCCGAGCCGAAGCGATAGATCCTGGAATGTTCCAGATATCTTCCGACAATCGATCTCACGGTCAGATTCTCCGTCTTCCCCGGAACCTCCGGCAGGATGCAGCAGATCCCTCGCACAATCATGCGAACCTGGACTCCGGCTTCGCTTGCCTTCTGCAGGCGGGCAATCAGGTCTTCATCGGTAATGGAGTTCTGCTTGATCGTGATCTGTCCTTTCGATCCCTTTGCAATCTCTTCCTCAATCAGATCCAATAGACCGTTCTTCAGCGATACCGGCGAAACCAGCAGATGGCGGTAATGACCATCCAGCCGGCCGATCATCATGTTCTGGAAGAACATCACCGCGTCCTTGATGATATTCTTCCGGGCTGTCAGATAAGCCAGATCCGTATAGCTTTTTGCCGTATTCTCATTGAAGTTGCCGGTCGCGATCAGAACGACATGTTCTGGTCTTTCTTCCTTCAGCCTCGTGATCAGGCAGATCTTGGAATGAACCTTGTAGTCTGTGAATCCATACATCACAGTGCAGCCTGCATCCTGCAGTTTCTCCGAATAATCAATATTATTCTGCTCATCAAACCTTGCTTTCAGCTCAATCAGCACATCCACTTCCTTGCCATTTTCTGCCGCCAGACATAGATAGTCCACCAGCCTTGCCCGCTTGGCAAGCCGATAGATCGTGATCTTGATTGAGGCAACCTTCGGATCATTGGCTGCTTCTCTGACCAGAAGCAGGAACGGATCCATCGACTCATACGGATAGGAAAGCAGCACATCCTTCTTCAGAACCTGATCAAACAGATTCTGCTGGTAATCAAATGCCGGGCTCAGCTTCGGCGTATATTCCGGATACAGGAATTTCTTTTTCTTCTCTTCCGTAAGAAGGTCTGCAATCTGGAACATATACTTCCGATCCAGCGGCATCTTGGAACAATAGACCATCGAATCCGTGATCTTCAGCTGCCGGAACAGATACTTCCGGATCGGAGCGGAAGGTATTTCCGAGACTTCGACCCGGACCATATCCATCTTCCGCCGCTTCTTCAGCATGTCAGACATCAGTTCCCGATAGTCTTCAAACTGATCATCAAACGTATCATCATCCACGCTGACATCCGCATTCCGGATCACATAGAATTTGAAGCGGTCCTTGATTGCTGCGCCCCGGAACACGGATTCCATATTTGCCAGCACGACATCTTCCATGTGGGCAAACCGCACGCTTGTGTCCATCGAAGGAATCTGAACGATCTTCGGCAGGGAAGAAGGAACAGAAACCATCGCATAAGCCTGTGAGCCTTTCCACTTCATGATGCCTGCCGCATATACGACTCCGGACTGCAGCTGCGGAAGCGGATGTCTCGTATCGACGATCTGTGCCCCCAGGATCGGTTCCACATAGCTGTGGAAGAACTTCTTGAGCCAGGCATTATCCTCCGCAGTCCAGTCAGACATGGAAAGATCCTCAATGCCCGCCTCCTTCATCTTCTGCTTGAGGTCCTGATAGACCGTCTCCCGCTTGCGGCAGAGCTTGCCCGAATAGGCATATATTTTCTTCAGCTGTGTTTCTGCATTCCAGCCTGTCTTGTTATCAATCTGATCCGGGTGGACCTGATTCAGCTCGGTCAGACTCCCGACCCGGACTGAAAAGAACTCATCCAGGTTCGAAGAAAAGATCGAAATGAACTTCATTCGTTCCAGAAGCGGCACCGCAGGATCCTTTGCCTCCATCAGGCAGCGATCATCAAAGCGCAGCCAGGAAATCTCACGATTCTGGGTATACCCTTCCAGATAAATATTTTTCTGCATATCCTATCACCTCAGTCACGCACGTTCAGTGTAAAGAACTGATGTTAAAAAAGCGTAAAATTACGAGAACCGATCGCTTTTCTGTGTTTTCTTTATTATACAGCAACTCGGTCCGCTCCCGCAGACCCAGCGATTCGTATTCCGCACACTCTCTCAGCCTGAACAGGCTGTTATAATATTCCTCATGAACAAATCAATTGATCTTGCCGCCCGCATGCGTGAGCATCAGGAAATCTCTCTTTCTGAAAAACTGCTGATTGTCGCAGAGCTGAGTCTTCCAGCGATCCTTGCCATGATCTCGGAAATCGTGATGCAGTATATCGATTCCGCGATGGTCGGAAGCCTCGGCGCATCAGCGAGTGCATCCATCGGCCTGGTCGCAAGCAGCACCTGGCTGATCGGCGGGCTGATCAGTTCGTCTGCCTATGGCTTCTCCGTGCAGGTTGCCCATGCCATCGGAGCAGGCGATGCCGAGCATGCCAGATCCGTATTCCGTCAAGCGCTGATTGTCACCTTTCTCATTTCCAGCACCCTTCTGGCAATTGCCTTTGCACTTTCGTTTTCCCTTCCGCAATGGCTCGGAGCAGACCCCTCCATCTGGGCAGATGCGTCTGCATATTTCCGAATCTATGCCCTGTTCCTGCCAGTCAGAGAACTCTATTTTCTCTGCCAGAGCATGCTGCAGTGTTCCGGCGACATGAAGACCCCGAGCCTGCTCTCCATTCTCCTTTGCGCAAGCGATGTGATCTTCAACTACTTTCTGATCTTCCCATCCCGCACGGTTTCCGGAATCACGATTCCGGGAGCTGGTCTGGGCGTTGCCGGAGCCGCCTACGGGACCGCATTCTCATATGTCTTTGCCGGCATTCTGATGGTCATCGCAGCCATCTTCCATTCCCCTCTCCTCAGCCTGAAGCGTCATAAAGGCAGCTGGAAACTGCAGAAACCCGTTCTGAAAGAAGCTGCTGCCATCGCCATCCCCATGGGCATGGAACAGGCAGCACTCTCAGCCGCCCAGGTCTTCTCCACCCGCATTGTCGCTCCCTTAGGCACCATCTCAATTGCGGCCAATTCCTTTGCGGTCACTGCAGAATCCTTCTGCTACATGCCCGGCTACGGCATCGGTTCCGCCGCCACGACCCTGGTCGGCCAGGCGCTTGGCGCCCAGCGGAAAGACCTTGCGAAAAGCTTTGCCTGGCTGACTACCTTCAGCGGCATTGTCCTGATGACCTGTTCGGGTCTGCTCATGTATTATCTCTGCCCATATGTCTTTTCTTTTCTCACCCCGGTACAAGAAGTACAGGAACTAGGGGCAAGAGTTCTGCGCATTGAGCTGCATGCCGAGCCGCTGTTTGCAGCATCCATCGTCGCAACCGGCGCCCTGCGCGGTGCTGGCGATACGGCTGTTCCCGGCATCCTTAACCTGATATCGATCTGGGGCGTGCGCATCACCCTGGCATCCATTCTGTCACAATTCCTCGGTCTTCCAGGTGTCTGGTATGCAATGGCAATTGAGCTCTGCTTCCGCGGGATTCTGTTCCTGATCCGACTGTACCGCGGAAAATGGCTGCAGCGAATCGATTCCGGCAAGGAGGTCCAGCCATGAAACGGATCGTGACCATGCAGGATATTTCCTGCGTCGGAAAATGCTCTCTGACTGCTGCCCTGCCGGTATTGTCCGCCATGGGACTGGAGACTGCGGTATTGCCGACTGCGGTGCTCTCTTCCCACACGATGTTCGAGCATGTCTCCTTCTTTGATCTGACCGATCAGATCCCGTCTATTCTTCATGCATGGAAAGAAGAACACTTTGCTTTCTCAGCAATCTACACCGGTTATCTCGGCTCTGCAAAGCAGATCAGCTATGCCGGAGATCTCATGGATCAGTTCGGGGAAGATGCCCTGATTCTCGTGGATCCATGCATGGCAGATCATGGCAGACTGTATCGCGGCTTCACGATGGATTTCGCAGAGCAGATGAAACAGCTCTGCCGCAAGGCTTCGATCATCTGCCCGAATCTGACCGAAGCATGTCTCCTGCTGAACATTCCTTATCAGGAATCCTTTTCTGAAGAAGACCTGCATGCCATGCTGAGAAAGCTTGCTGATCTCTGCCGCGGGACTGCTGTTCTGACCGGCATCAGCACAAAGCCGGAAACGATCGGTGCAATCGCTTATTCCCGGAGTGAAGACGCTTTCCATATCGCCATGACAGAAAAAGAACCTCAGCAGTTCCATGGAACCGGAGATCTCTGGGCAAGCACATTCCTCGGAGCATTATGCAGCGGCAGAAGGCTCCAGGAAGCCATGCAGACAGCATGCGTCTTTGTGCAGAAAAGCATTGCCCTCACGCTTCAGGAACCGGATCACAATCTCTACGGGGTGAATTTCGAACAGGCGCTGCCGGATCTCATTGAGATGATGCAGAAGAAAGCAGACAATTGAAACAGGCTTCAGCCACCCTCCGGCATGCCGCAAAAAAATGTCTGATCCCATAAAGAGATCAGACGCTTTTTTCTGTCACTGGGCTTAGTTACTCTTCACCCATCACCCTAGGACAATAAGCAGACAGTCAAACACAAAAACATTTTCATGATACCTTGCGGTACTGCTCAATGATCTTGCTGATCGTTTCTGCTTACAAGTATATTAATCACATCGCGGATGGAATGCAAGCATTATGGGATACTTCACACAATCCAAACCCGCATGGAATCCATGCATGCAAGGGTCAGTGCTTGTTTCCGAACCGTTCCAGAAGCCTTGCGGTAGCATCTTCCATCGTCACCGGCTTCTTCACTTCCTGCCTGCGCTGATTGGACTCCGGACGGTTTCTGTTCTTCTTGCGGTTCTTCCATGCATTGTGATTTGCCGCATCACGTGCTTCAATCTGCTCCGGCGGCAGCAGGCTGAGCTGCACTCTGCCCTTTGCTTCATCAATGCCGTAGACATAAACCGTCACGATATCACCGACGGATACGACTTCACTCGGATGAGAGATCCGCTTCATCGACATATGAGAGATATGGACCAGACCGTCTTCATGCAGACCGATATCCACAAAGGCACCGAAATCCACGACATTGCGGACTGTTCCGCTGAGCTGGTCGCCGACCTTGAGGTCCTTGAGCTCCAGAACATCGCTTCTCAGAAGAGCCGTCTCAAACTGATCGCGGTAATCGCGCAGCGGCTGCCGGATCGCTTCTTCGATATCCTTCAGTGTATACGGATCAATGCCAAGCGTGCGGACCTGTTCTTCCGGGAACTGCGCATCCGGAGTTCCGAGGGTTGTGATTCCGCATGCCTGCATGACCTTGCGGGCAGCATCATAAGATTCCGGATGAATACTCGTTTCATCGAGCGGTTCGTCGCCGCCGACCACACGCAGGAAGCCTGCGCACTGCTGGAATGCCTTCGGACCGAGCTTCTTGACTTCTTTCAGCTGATTGCGGTTCGTGAATCTGCCATTCTCATTGCGGTAGTTCACGATTTCCTTCGCAATGCCGGCATTGAGTCCGGAAATATGCGTCAGCAGTTCTTTCGAAGCAGTGTTCACATCTGCTCCTGTGCGGTTGACTGCTTTCATCACCACTTCATCCAGCCGCTCTGTCAGGTCCTTTTCCGGAAGATCATGCTGGTACTGACCGACTCCGATTGCCTTCGGATCAATCTTGATCAGCTCTGCCAGCGGATCCAGCAGACGTCTTGCAATGGATACTGCCGAACGGGATTCGGTGTCGAGATCCGGGAATTCTTCTCGCGCGCCTTCCTGGGCAGACCAGACCGAAGCTCCTGCTTCTGAGACGATTGCATACTGCACATTCAGATGATTCTCATGAATCAGATCCGAGATCAGCTTCTCGCTTTCTCTGCTGGCCGTTCCATTTCCGATTGCGATGATCTGAACATGATACTTGCTGATGAGATCCAATAGCTTCGCATCCGCACGCGCAATGGCTTCCGGATTGTCTGTCTTTCCCTTGAACGGATAGATGATGACATTGTCCAGCATATGTCCGGTCTCATCGATGACCGCAAGCTTGCAGCCATTATAGAAACCAGGATCAAATCCGAGGACGACTCTGCCCTTCAGCGGAGCCTGCAGCAGGAGCTTCTCGAGATTCATCGAGAATACTTCAATCGAGCTCTTATGTGCCCGATCGCTCAGATCGTTCCGGATCTCATTCTCGATGGATGGAAACAGCAGACGCTCGCAGCCATCTTTGATAGCCTTTTCCAGCTCTTCCTGAACCGCTGTGTTCTGTCCCTTCTCATATGCCTTGAATGCCTGCTGTTCCAGGGCTTCCATATCATAGGAGAAAGTCACTGCAATGACTTTCTCTTTCTCGGCGCGGTCAATCGCCATGATGCGATGATCTGCAATCGTCGTGATCTTCTCAGAGCGATCATAGTACATCTCATAAACATGTTTCTCGTCCTGAGCACCCTTCTTCAGCTTGGTAACCAGAACTCCGGACTTGGCAATCGTATCCTTGAACGACCAGCGAAGCTTGGCATTATCGCTGACATTTTCAGCAATGATGTCCTCTGCCCCCTGGATTGCATCTTCGGCGGTCTTTACTTCTTCATTGAGGTACTTTTCTGCTTCCGCCTTCAGATCTCCGCTCTCTGGCAGTGAGAGCATCCAGTCGGCCAGCGGCTGCAATCCATTCTTGATTGCAATGCCTGCTCTGGTCTTCTTTTTCTGCTTATAAGGCTTGTAGAGATCCTCAACCTGGGAAAGCTTCGTGCAAGCCTGGATGGAATCACGGATCTCATCTGTCAGCTTGCCCTGCTGCTCGATCAGTGCAAGGACTGCTTCCTTGCGCTCTGCCAGGTTCACTTCATACCGGTACTGCTTATCAATCGCAAGAATCTGCTCTTCATCCAGACCTCCGGTCTGCTCTCTGCGATAGCGGGCAATAAACGGCACTGTATTGCCTTCCTCCAGAAGGCTGAGCACCGTCGTGACCTGCTTCTCGCTGATCTTCAGATCTCCTGCGAGCTGTTTTACAATTTTCTCGTCCATAATGAAAACTCCTTTGCCCATCAATCTTATCATACTCTGAAAAAAGAACAGCCCTTGACAGCGACCGCCCCGGTATTCCCCGGAACACTTGCATGCGCTTCTCATTCTCAATTCGTGTTAAGATACCCTACATGGAGAAGAGAAACTGGTTTGATCGGATCGGAAACTGTTCTGAAGACCTCATGCTCTGCGCAATCGGAATCCTGTTTCTGACCAATCACGTCACCGGCTGGAGCATCCTCTATATTCTGACCATCGGCTATTCTTTTTATTCGGCATTCTTCCTTTCCCGTTCCATCCTCCTTGGATACAAGAAAGGAAACCGGACAGAATACTTCCTGATCGCGATCCAGGTCGGCTTTGCCGTTTATCTGCTTCTGACCCCTGATGATTTCCTGCACTGGGCTCATGTTTTCTACGGCTGGTGGATGCTTCTGCACGCTTATGTGTATCTCGTCACCTGGCATGTCGACCAGAGAGACCAGCTGCGCGGAGCAGTCGGGATGATGGCCGCCGGAATCATCTCCGCACTGCTTGGCATCTTCCTTGTCTTCGGGAAAAACCTGAGTGCCAAGACTGATCTTCTGACGATCCTTGCCGGCATCTACTTTATCGGCAGCGGGCTGATCTCTCTGGCTTATCATCTGCTGGTCACAAACCCTGCGGTCACTCCGGAGAAGCGCAGAGTCTTCTCTGTATCGATTCCCGTATTCTTTTCCATCTTTCTGCCATTGCGTGCCTATCTTTCCATCTCAAAGCTGATCAGGGAATCCGATCATGAAATCAACCCGGAAGAACCGGACTCTGACCTTCGGGTCTATGTCTACCTGAAAGGAGAAGGCCCGGAGATTCTCGGGCATCTGGATATTGCTTATCAGGGAATGATCTATTCCTATGGCTGTCATGATCCTCTTGCCAGGAAGATGTTCGGCATCTACGGAGACGGGGTTCTGATCGTCTCAGAAGAAAAAGCATTCCGCAATCAGCATCTGGAAGTCGAGCATAAGACGATCCTCTCCTACGGAATCCGGCTGACCAAGGAAGAAAAACAGCAGCTGGAACAGAATATCGCTCATATGATGGAACGCACGATTCCATGGAAACCGAAAGCGCAGATCACAGAAGAAAAAGGAATCCCCTTTGAAGGATTCCATGACTACGCCAGCCGCGTCTATGAATATACACACTGCAGATTCTACAAGTTCATGAAGGGAAAGTTCCGCACATATTTCGTCACTTATACCAACTGCGTGCTGCTTGCCGATACCCTGATCCGGAATCGGGATCTCAACCTGATCGACCTGTCGGGCATTGTCACGCCAGGAGCTTATCTTTCTTTCCTGAACACAGAGTATCTGAACCCGAATTCGATTGTCGTCAGCCGCACGCTGTATCAGAAACCTCAGCGATAGGCTGCCGTGAACTTCACGCAGAACAGATCGCCCAGCGATTCATCAGAAAAATATTCCTGAAACAGCATCGAGAAGTCGGTATTTCCAGACGGAACCTCAAATACGAGATGATTCGTGACCGGAGTTCCTGGCTCCAGCGTATACTGTGCCGCAAACATCGTTTCTCCGCCTTCAATGGAACTCTCATAAGTGACCGGAACCGCAAAATCCATTTCTTCCTTGCCGCCCCATTGAACCTGGAAATCAGAGTCATACATCGGAACCGATTCATCTGTCCGCGTATCGGTCAGCGTCATATCGACTACCAGCAGCGAATGGTCTGCAGAAGGCTTGATTCCTTCATATTCATCTGTCTGCCAGGCATCATTCACCGTCCAGTCGAAGAACGATGTATGCACCAGATCTCCTGGTTTTCCCTCGCCGTATCCATTGGCCGAAGTCACTTCCTGCTGTGCTGCAGCGGTATTTTCTGCCGGCATTGCCGCCGGTTCTTCCTCCGCGGCTGAGCAGCCGCAGAGAACCAGTACAGCAGCAAGTGATGTGATGACTTTCTTTCTCATGCCTTCCCTCCTGCAATTTCCGACAGAAGCTCGATCAGCTCCGCATATGTCCCGGGAAAAGAAATCAGATCTGCCGCATTCTGATCGGCAAATCCGCTGTCCCTCATCTGCCTGATCAGAGTCTGAAGCGGATTCCAGAATCCCTTTGGTCCATAGCAGATCAGTCTTCCATGGTGCAGCTGAAGCCGCACTTGCGAATACGCATCTGCGATTTCTTCCAGTGTTCCCGGTCCGCCTGGCATTGCCAGGTACACTTCGCCGAGTTCCAGCATCTTCTGCTTTCTGGTTTCCATGTCAGGAACCACGATGGTCTCACCAAGACCTTCGAGCAGCTTTCCATGAGAAACCATGAACTGCGGCATGATGCCGATCACTGTACCATGATGGCTGAGTGCCCCTCTGGCAAGACTCCCCATTGTTCCGCAGGAAGCACCTCCATAAACCAGCACATGCCCGTGATCTGCGATCCAGCTGCCGACCTTTTCCGCTTCCTGTTCAAACTCCGCGCGGGCTCCGACTGAAGAGCCTAGAAACACTGCAATGTTCATCACGAATCCTTTCCGGAAATTATTGCTTAGAATGACGGCGCGTGATCCTGCTGCCCCAGGCCAGGACTTTCTCCCGGTTCGACGCGACCAGCACGATGATCAGAATCTGCACAGCAAAGGACAGAATCATGAACAGATATTCTCCGCGCACCAGGAAATGACCAGCAATGCAGTTGCAGAGAATCTGAATCCAGCAGGATGCCGCAATCGCAAACGCAAACTTCTTTGAAGTCAGATCCGTTGTAGATGCAAGATAAGGAATAATGCCATTCGGCACACCCGGAATCAGACATGCAAGACCGATCACAAACGCCGAGTTTGCTCCGTTGATCTTATCTACCAGCCAGTTGGATTTCGCACTCTTCGGCATCAGATCATTGATTTTATTGCCAAGTTTTCTCGCCGCCAGAAAAACCAGAACATTCCCCGAGACAAATCCGGCATAGGTCATGAGAAAGCCTCTTGCCCATCCATAAACAAGTCCTGCCGCCAGCTGAATCACCATGCCTGGGATAAAGATGGAAACGACCTGAAGAATCGAAATCAGATAGATGCTGAGCATCCCCTGCCATTTTCCCTGTGCATTCAGATAAGACGCAATCTCATCCTCATCTCCGCGATTCAGCATCTGGAAGAGATCCGTGAACTGTTTTCCGAAAAGGCGCACAATCAGCCAGATCGTCAGGGTGATGATCGCCGCAATCGCAAGAATTGCGAGAGCACGCTGAGTATTTTTTTCCTTGATCTCTTCTGAAGAATTCATGCATGCCTCTCTTTGCTAGACACTAATATGACACAGAAATGGCCAAAAGTCGACGCCAAAAAGCAGGAAGCCCTTTCAGCTTCCCGCTCATTTCAGCGTGCTTTCCACTGCCTGATTCATCTCTTCTTCACTCACAGAAATCGCAAAGCAGAGCGAATACGACTCGCTGTCAGTACTCCATACTGCCAGGCGATTGCCATTCTGATCCATGGATATCTGCACCCTCACCCCGGAAATCTCACGTTCTCCTGTTTCCGGATATTCCGAATCATCTCCTGAGTTATCTTCCTCACCGCGGCTGATCCGATAGACTGCTTCATTTTCCTTTCCGGTATAGATCGCTTCTGCAAGGTCCCCATAGCTATGATAAGACACAGTGATGACTTGAAATGGGAGCTCTGGTTCTGTAAAGGTCAGTCCGGTATCTTTCCTCAATGTCTCAGCGTCGGAAACTTCTTCTGAGGCGCTGGAAAGCGAAAGTGCGTACTCTGCCGGAGCAGCATCCTCAGTCTTCGGTAAAGACAAGTCACTGATCAGGGGAATCATTACCACAAGCAGAACCGCTGCTGCCACCGCAATCAGCTGCTTACCATGTCTTGCAAAGAAGTGCTTTTCCGGTTTCAGATCTGCCGAGGCAATGTTCTTCAGAATTTCTTCCTGCTGCCGGGAAGAAAGATGAACTTCTTCCATAAGCTGATCATACTTATTCCTCAAAGTCATATTCCTCCTTCAGAATCAGCTTCAGCTGCTTTCTTGCCCTGGTCAGATCCGAACGGACCGAGCTCTCGCGCTTCTTCAGAATCTCTGCAATTTCCTTCGTGGAATAGCCTTCCTGATAGAACAGATAGATCGCACTCTGATAATCACTCGGAAGCGTTCTCACCGCATCCCACACAAACGCAAGATCTGGTTTCTCTTCTGCCTTCAGCCGTTCATCCAGTTCATCTGTCTCATGTGCTTTCCAGAACCTCAGCTTATTCCGGCTCAGATTGGCCGCTGTCTTCAGCAGCCAGCCTTTTTCCTGCTTCGGCGTATCAAAAGAAGGGTCATATCTCAGCATCTGAATCAGCGTTTCCTGTACGACTTCCTGGGCATCCAGCTCATTGTGCAAGAAGGAATAAGCCAGCCTGAAAATGCTGTCTCCATACTCAGACAGCACTTTTCTTGCCCTTTGTTCTGCATAAGATGATTCGCTCATGTCCTTCCCTTGCCGGCAATCTCCATGACTTCCGAATTCCTTTTCTCTGCTATGAAAACAGCTCCAGGCAGGAAAATGCTGCAGAAAAAGAACAGAATCGATCTCAGACCCTGAGAATTCTTCCTTCCTTGACAGGAACCGGATCCGGGATCGGGTCCGCAGGATAGCCAAGGATGCAATGCCCGATACCTTCCCAGTCTCCTTCAATGCCCCACTTCTTCAGCAGTGCTTTTCCTTCTTCCGACTCAAATTCTTCCTTCGCCCGATGGATCCAGCAGGCACCATACCCAAGTGCATAAGCCGCATTGAGCAGATTGCCCATCACAAGAGAGCCATCATACACATACGTAGGAGCAGTCTTGTCTGCCAGTACCAGAATCATCTCCTTAGCGCCATAGAACGGATCCGTCTCGCTGCCCATGATTCTCTGATTCATCTGGCTGAGCTGCTTCATGACAGACGGATCAGTGATGATCACCAGCTTCACTGCCTGCCGGTTCATGCCACTTGGGGCATGCAATCCTGCTTCCGCAATCTGATTCAGATCGCTTTCCGGAATCAGCTTCGGCTTATAGCCGCGGACACTCTTCCGGTTTTCCAGAACACGAATCACTTCATTCATAACTCTTGCCTCTTCTATTTTGTCCTGACATTCTTTCTGGCAATGCCGCCATGCCTGGAAAGATAGGCACGCACTTCCTTCATGTCTGCTTTTTTGAACGGAATCGTCACCGGGCCTTTGCCGATATTGAATGTCACATTTTTCTCTGCTTCCTCAATGTGGACCTTCGATACCTTATTCCATGGATAAAGCCTGCCGATAATCACGATTCCTTCCGGGGAAAGCCCACTCTGCATGAACCAGTAGATGATCCCGAGCACCACCAGGGCAATCGTCTGCGCAATGCGGAAAAAGCCGGAATAATTGAACATTCCGATCGCTGCAACTGCCCAGAACAAAGCCGGAATCAGCCAGCGCGGGCCGGCATCCGTCCTGATCTCGACCTTCTTCGAAACCCGGATCATGCGGATTTCCATGATCAGAATCATGAGATCGAGAATGTAGAATACAAGATCATAATAATCCATCAGAACTCCTCCTTAAAAACAGCCAGGACATCGCCTGGCTATGCAGAATCAGGATTACACTTTGAAATGCTCGGTGGTTCCGTCTTTCTTATTCTGGAAGATATCCGTGATTTCATATCCAGCATCAACCAGAACCTGACGCATCTTCTCTACGGAGACTTCACCGGTTGCCTTCACGACCACTTCGGTACCGCGCTCTGCATTATGGTAAATAGCAAGATTCTCAAGGTTTGCATTCTCCTGCGCAAACAGCGCACATACCTTTTCGAACTCACCCGGCTTGTCCTCCATGCGAAGCACAAATCTGGTTCCCTGGGTTCCGTATCCAAGCAGTTCCACAAACGCCTGGAAGATATCCTTTTCCGTGATGATTCCGGTGACCTTGCCATCTTCCTCGACGATCGGAAGCACGTTGATCTTGTGGTCGATCATCTTCTTTGCCGCATCTGCGACAAAGGCATCCGGATCAATCGTGACGACATCGGTGATCATGATATCCGAAACCGGTGTCTTCTGAAGCAGATAATTCAGCTCATAAACCGACAGCGAAGTGGACTTCACCCCTGTGCTTTCGTCTACCAGTCCGCCGGTGACCAGTCCGATCAGCCTGCCGTTTTCATCCACGACCGGCAGGCGATGGAAATCATGGTGTGCCATCAGATCGAGTGCTTTGCGAATGGAAGTATCCTTGGTGATGACAATCGGATTCTTCGTCATGAAATCCTTAACATACATAATGATCAGCCTCCGAGATATGCTTTCTGGACCCGCGGATCGTCTGCAAGCTCCGCTCCGGTTCCCTGCAATGTTATTTTACCAGTTTCCAGCACGTATGCACGGTCTGCAATCGCAAGCGCCATCTTCGCATTCTGCTCAACGAGGAGGACCGTAACACCCTGCTTGTTGATATCTTCGATGATATGGAAAATTTCCTTTACCAGTAACGGAGAAAGTCCCATGGAAGGTTCATCCAGCAGGATGATCTTCGGCTTTGCCATCAGCGCTCTGCCCATGGCCAGCATCTGCTGCTCGCCGCCGGACAGGGTTCCCGCAAGCTGCTTCCTGCGCTCCAGAAGACGCGGAAAGAGTTCATAGACTTTCTTCATGTCCTCGGCAATGCCCTCTTTGTCTTTGCGCGAATACGCTCCGAGAACCAGGTTGTCCTCAACCGTCTGCTGTGCAAATACACGGCGGCGCTCCGGACACTGCGCAATTCCCATTTCGACAATCTTGTAATTCGGCACCTTCGTGATATCCACGCCATCCAGCTCAATCTTTCCGGATGCCGGTCTCAGCAGGCCGGAGATCGTATGCATCGTGGTGGTCTTGCCAGCTCCGTTTGCCCCGATCAGCGTACAGATTTCCCCGTCATTGACTTCAAAGGAGATTCCCTTGATTGCTTCAATCATGCCATAACGCACAACCAGATTTTCCACTTTCAGCATATGCATCAATCTCCTATATAAGCCTTGATGACTTCCGGATTTGCCTGGATCTCTGCCGGAGTTCCCTGGGCAAGCAGCGTGCCGTAGTTCAGGACCGTGATCCGTTCGCAGATGCCCATCACCAGGCGCATGTCATGCTCAATCAGAAGAATCGAGATATGGAAATGATCTCTGACAAAGCGGATCATCTTCATGAGTTCTTCCGTCTCCTGAGGGTTCATGCCAGCGGCCGGCTCATCAAGCAGCAGCAGTTTCGGTTCCGTCGCCATTGCCCGCGCGATCTCAAGTCTTCTCTGAGGGCCATACGGAAGGGAACCGGCCACCGTGTCTGCTTCGTCTTTCAGTTCAAAGATTTCAAGGAGTGAGAGAGCTTTCTCTTCAACTTCTTTCTCCTGCTGACGGAATTTTCCGCTTCGGATGATGCTGTCAAACGGAGAATAGGAAATCGCATTATGCATGCCTGCCTTGACGTTATCGAGAACTGTCATGTTCTGGAACAGGCGGATGTTCTGGAACGTACGGGCAATGCCCGCCTTATTCACTTCAATCGTATTCATGCCATCTGTATCTTTTCCGCACAGATAGATCTTTCCGCGGGAAGGCTGATAGACTCTTGTGAGCATGTTGAATACCGTCGTCTTGCCGGCACCGTTCGGACCGATCAGACCATAGATCTCTTCCGGCTTCACATACATGTTCAGATCATTGACAGCCGTCAGACCGCCGAAATCAATTCCGAGTTCCTTTACTTCAAGAACCGGAGTTTCAGACTTGACTTCACTCATTGGTCTTCACTCCTTTCTTTGAAAATCGCTTTTCCCTGACTTCTCCTACCCAGGTCTTCAGCTTCTCATTGTTGGAGATCAGCATGATTGCAATCAGCACCAGGGCATAAATCAGCATGCGATAGCTGGACAGGAAGCGCAGCATCTCCGGCAGCATGACCAGCAGGATCGTGGAGATGATCGTCCCGGTCATATTGCCAAGACCGCCAAGCACGACATAAACGAGGATCAGGATGGAAGTATTGAAGTCGAACTTGGTTGCTGCAACCGAGGAATAGTTCAGCATATACAGCGCGCCGGCAGCCCCGGCCAGGCCAGCAGAAACCACAAATGCAAGGGTTTTGGTCCTGGCGACATTGATGCCGATGGTTTCCGCCGCAATGCGGTTGTCACGGCATGCTTGAATCGCTCTGCCGCTCTTGGAATAAATCAGGTTATAGACGATGATCAGGGCGATGACGATCAGGATCACGCCGGCGGTGAAACTCGAAAGTGTCTGAATGCCTGCCGTTCCCATCGGGCCGCTGACGATCATGACCCCGCCTTCGCCCAGTTTCAGCGTGTTATTCACAAATGAGAAATGAAGGCCGCTGCTGTCATAGCCGATATACATGTTATTGATCAGCGCCATGATGATCTGGCCGAACGCCAGCGTGACAATTGCGAGATAGTCGCCCTCCAGCTTCAGGACCGGAATACTGATGAGCCAGCCGATCACGCCTGCAGCGACTGCTCCGGCCGCAATCGAGATCAGCAGTCTGACAGGTCCGCTGGTTATGGAGCTTGAAAGCACAGAAGAACAGATGACGGCGCTGAAGCCGCCGACGCTCATGAAACCGGCCTGGCCGAGGTTCAGCTCTCCGGAAACACCGACATTCATATTCAGTCCGATTGCCGCAACCGTATAAGCACAGACTGGAACAAGCAGGGAAGTGATCTGGCGAGAGAGGGAACCCGAGGATCTCAGAATCTGGACCACTGCAAACAAGGCAAGAACCAGTACATAGGAGATCGTACGCTTCCGGACTTTCGGTCCGAAGATTGATGAAAGTGCATTCTTCTTCATACGTTCTCCTCCTTATACCTTCTCATTTACTTTCTTGCCAAGCAGTCCGGCAGGCTTCAGAAGAAGCACGATGATCAGGACTCCGAACACGATGGCATCGGAAAGCTGGGCTGAGATATATGCCTTGGAAAGATTCTCGATGACCCCCAGCAGCATGCCGCCGAGGAATGCCCCCGGAATCGAACCGATGCCGCCGAGAACTGCCGCCGTAAAGGCACGGATGCCCGGCATGGAACCAAGGGTAGGATAGACTGACGGGAACGTCGCGCAGAGCAGAATTGCCGCAATTGCCGCAAGGCCGGAACCGATTGCGAACGTGATCGAGATGATCTTGTTCACATTGATTCCCTGCAGGGCAGCAGCACCTTTATCCTCAGAACATGCACGCATCGCACGTCCCGTCTTCGTGTTGCCGATGAACCAGGTAAGCACCAGCATGATGGCTACGCAGACTGCGATCGTGACCAGAGTAGTGTAGTAAATAGATACTCCGCCGATATTCACGGAACCGCTCAGAACGGTCGGGAAAATCTTCGTATCCGTTCCCCACAGCATCATCGCAGCGTTCTCAAGAAAATACGATACGCCGATGGCAGTGATCAGAACTGAAAGGCTGGACGCCTCGCGAAGCGGCTTGTATGCAAGCCTTTCAATCACCACGCCAAGTACCGTGCAGACCGCCACGGAGACAAGGACTGCGACGATTACCGGCAGATGATACGTGTAAATGCAGAAATAGGCGGCAAATGCACCGACCATGATGATATCGCCATGGGCAAAGTTCAGCATCTTCGCAATGCCGTAGACCATGCTGTAGCCCAGAGCGATAATCGCATATACGCTTCCCAGTCCGAGTCCGCTGATCAGGTATGACAGAAAAGTCATCATATGCTGTTACCTCCCTCTACTATCATATGCGAAACAGAGGCTGCCAATGCAAGTGCGTGCTGGCAGCCTCCATGTTCTTATTCAGTAAATCCTGTATTACTCAGCGCTGACGTAAGCACCATTCTGGATCACAACCGCCTTAGGATCCTTGGAAACCGTACCATCAGCAGACCATGTCACACCTGTTCCGGTGATGCCATCAAAGGTCATGGAAGTGAACTCGCTTTCCAGAGCAGCAGTGATATCATCCGTAGAAGAATCTGCAGTTACATCAGAAGCCTCCAGAGCCTGGGCAATTGCGTAGACGCAGTCATACGCATCTGCTGCAAACTGGTTCGGTGTCTCACCACCATATGCTTCCTTGTACTTGGAAACGAAGTTCTGTGTCTTCTCATCCGAAGCATCAGCAGAGAACGGTGTCAGCATATACAGTCCTTCTGCCAGAGAAGTATCGAATCCTTCGAGAGTCAGAATTCCATCCATGCCATCGCATCCGAAGAAGGTCGGTGCATACCCTGCATTCTTTGCAGCAGCGAGAATCTGAGAAGCCGGCTGATAATAGATCGGCAGGAATACCAGATCAGCACCAGCGGACTGAGCACCCTGAATGTAGACGGAGAAATCAGTTGTGCCATCCTGGAATGCGCCTTGATAGACAATCTGCAGGCCCTTGGCATTTGCTTCATCCATGAACTTGGTGTAGAGACCATTGGAGTAGTTGTCATCATTGCGGTAGATCACAGCAATCTTTGTGCCGAGGTCGGTGTGATCTGCAATGTAGTCTGCAGAAGCACGGCCCTGGTTCGGATCAGTGAAGCACATCTGGAAGACATTTCCATAAGGATTAGCTTCATTGGTTGCATCCTGATAAACGATTGCAGTAGAAGAACCAGACGGAGTGATTGCGAAGATATTGTCCTCTTTATACAGCGGAGCAACCGACTGGCCAGCACCAGAAGTCGTGGTCAGCAGGGAAACCTGCATGCCATCATCAACCAGAGTGTTATAAGCAGAAACAGCCTGCTCGCCATCAGCCTGGTCATCTTCGAAATGGAAATCAAAGCTTACCTTGCCGCCTGCTGCATTGATCTCATCAACGGCAATCTGAGCACCATGCATGACAGCCAGTCCATACACCGCAGCATCGCCTGTAATAGGACCGGATCCGCCGAGAACGAACGGCTTGGAGCTGCCAGCTGCAGCTGGGGCAGCAGATGCAGATGCGGCTGCTGCAGTGTCAGAAGCTGCAGCGGTCGAGGACGATGCAGATGCGCTGGAGGAGCTTCCGCAGGCTGCTAAGGACGCTGCCATAGCAACTGCTAATCCTCCTTTGAAGAACTTTTCAAACTTCATAATTCCTTCCCTCGTTTTCTATCTTCTGAAGAAGATGTTCCTATTATAGAGTTACGATTTCACCATTTCAACACCTTCATTCATAATATTTTCAGATTTTTCTGAAATATTTTCACTTCCTGTAATTATTTTCACTTCCAAGTAAAGAAAAAGACCGCATTAAAGTGGCCCCGTTGTCAAGGACAGTTTTCTGACAGTTCGGGTTTCTGAGGGTCACATGCATTGATCAAGACGGAAGACAGCTGAATCATAGCTGTC
>OMXA01000061.1 GCA_900314905.1 uncultured Erysipelotrichaceae bacterium | reverse complement strand
GAGTCTGCTGACAAAGTAGGGATTGTAAACAAAATTTTGGATGAGAATCCTGACCGGTTCTGATACTGGCCAGGATTTTCTTCTTTTCAGTGGAATATCGTGAGGATCATAAAGGATTATTCCTTATCTGGTGCTCCCTTAACGCTGGTTTCCAGTGTTTTTATCCTCTTCAGGTTCACAAGAAAAATCGATACTGCTGCCTGTATCGTCATTCCGCTCATTCCACACGCATGGGCATTTCCATAATCGAGGGTCTGCTTCAGTTCCGCATTCTTAGCCTCGATCTTGTATCGCTCAGCATATAGTTCTCTGAATTCATCTGATTTCATGTAATCCATCTGAGCAATATGCGTATCTGATTTGATCTTTACCGAGTAGGTTTTAGACTTCGCACCTTCCTTGTAACAGCCGTTTCGCAAAGGACAGTTTCTGCATTTCTCTACATCGAAGAAATAGGTAACTACTTTTGTATCAGAACCATTCGCTGCTTTCTCCTGACCGCCTTTGCTTTTTCTGACTGCCATATGTCCTGCCGGGCATACATACATCCCGGCATCCTTGTTGAACTCAAACTTTTTCTCCCGGCTTCCATGCAGAACATTCTCACTCAGCTTTGATGCCAGCTTAATTCCTTTTTCTGAGGTGTATTCAATATTGTCTTTCTCGGAATATGCGCCATCACCAATCAGAGCGTCTACGGTTACTCCTGCGTCTTCTGCTTTCTCAATCAGATCTGCCGCCTGCTTGCCGTCATGTTTCTCTCCGGTTGTCACTGCTGCACTCACAATGACTCTGTCCGTGGTCATGGCAATATGCGTCTTATACCCGAAGAAGGAAGTGTCTGCAGTCTTGTGTCCCACTTTCGCATCCGGATCTCTGGAGAATTCCAGCTGTTCTCTCGTGTCTTCAACTCCTTCTTTCAGGTAATTGAGACGTTCCTGGATATCCGGTATCTTCTGAAGCCGCTCATCTGAAGCGATCAGATCCAGCAGTTCCTTGCAGTATTCGATTTCATCCTCCAGAAGACCGCTGCTTTCCCGCTTCTTCGGCATTCTGTCCTTCATGGTTTCATCCGCTGCATATACAGACTTTCTCAGTTCCTTTGCCCGCCTGATCAGTTCCTCACGCGGAGAAATATGCTGGTATAGTGCATTGGTATGAGTGGAATCGACGATGATCTTTTCATGATCATGAATGACTCCTTTCTTCTTCCCGATTTCAACAGTCTTGCCAATCAGCACATCCAGCAGATCGGTATCCTTGAGTCTGGTTCTGCGGAATTTGGTAAGCAGGCTCGGATCAATGAATTCAGTTTCCTCAGGCCTGTAGCCCAGAAAGTATTTCATTTCCATGTCATATCGGACTCTTTCAATCAGATCACGATCACTGAGCTTACGTGCGGTCTTAAGAAGCAGATATTTGAACAGCAGTACCGGATCAGCTGCAGTTCTGCCCATACAGTCGCTGTAGTTCTTCTGAACTTCTTTAGCAACAAAAGAGAAGTCAATCGTTTCGTTCATCTGACGCCAGAAGTTATCTCCAGGGATCAGAATATCGTAGAGCCCGTTATAAGAGCCAAGATCCAAACTTATCATTTTGGATTGGATATCCGTGTCCAAGCAGCTCATAGGTTAATGGGTGATGTATAATCGGCTATTCGATAACCGCACTTTTTCAGCACCCTCGCCTTAAGCAGCGATTCCATTCTGATCATGCATTTGCATGAATCTCTCCAGCCCGCTTCAGCGCACTCTTGGTTGCGATCGGTCCGATGACTTCATAGACCAGAGTTGCACTGAGAATAACCGTCTGAATCTGCTGGCCATATTCCAGCGGAAGCTGAGACAGCGCAAGCGTCGCCATGCCGATGGCAACACCAGCCTGCGGCATCAGCGCCCAGCCCAGATTGTCTTTGACAACCGGCGGCTGATGCGTGATCGTACCGCCGAGCCAAGCACCAAGGAACTTGCCGCCGAAGCGTGCAAAGATATAGACAATTCCGATCAGTCCGACCTTAGGCAGAACTGCCAGATTCAGCTGCGCACCAGAGATCACGAAGAACAGCATGAACAGCGGATAAGTCCAGTCATCGATGCACTTCAGGATGCGCTCTGCATCATTGCTGAGATTGACATACATCGCACCAAGTGCCATGCAAAGCAGCAGATTCGAGAGACCCAGCCAGTCCGCAATGCCGACGCCGAGCATCACAAATGCAATGCAGAAGCTCATCCGGTTCGTATGAGAGCGGAAGAACCGATGTGTCAAAGCAAGCAGCACCCCAAGACCAGCTCCGATTGCGAGAGCTTCAATGATATGAAGCAGCGGCAGAAGCAGGGTATTCTGAACCGTCAGCACCTCGCCATTGATAATGCTCATGGCAATGCTGACACAGATCGAATACGCAATCAGTCCCGTCGCATCATCCGCCGCAACAACCGGCAGCAGCATTTTTGTGAGCGGGCCATCCGCTTTATACTGACGTACCACCAGCAGGGTAGCTGCCGGAGCAGTGGAAGCAGACAATGCACCAAGCATGATGCACAGAATGCGATCGAACCCAAGAGCCATCGTGATGCCCATGACGCATACGACTGCGCCGACCGATTCCAGGGCAGTGATCAGCAATGCCGGCCCGCCGATCTCTTTCAGCGTTGAAACCTTGAATTCATCACCGATCGAGAAGGCGATGAAGCCAAGTGCACATTCCGTGATCACGCTGAATGCATTCAGTTCTTCCGTACCTACGAGCTTAAAAACACATGGCCCGATCAGAACACCGGCAATCAGATATGCCGTCACATTCGGCAGATGAATCAGCCGGATCAGACGGGTCATCAGCAGGCCAGCAGCCATGCAGACAGCAATATAGAATAATACGCTCATATTACTTCGTGTTTACCCCTTCCCAGGTGGTAACCGGCATGGTAAACAGAATTCCGGTATTCGGAAGCTTCAGGTCTCCGGAAACGGAATGAATCACCTCAACCGCTCCGCTTACTTCATCATCTTTCAGAACAACGAGAATCATCTTGTTACTCTGGCGATCCGGATTCACGAACTTTCGAAGACCGCCGAAGATTGCCGGAGCATCCACACTGTCTTCATTGACTGCCTTCAGCATTCCCTCGCAGTCCACAACAGAGCCGCCATGGATCCCTTTCTCCATGAGCTTCTTCATAATCGGATTCACACTGTCTTCATGACTGGTAATATAAACCAACAGCTGCATATTTCTTACATCCTTTCCCTTTGCAACAACCGCATTATAGGCGCATCATAATGGCATTTCAAGAAAGTGCAGGCATTGTCAGCGCTTCCATAGAAACACCAGAATTCCAGCCGTCAGCAGCCAGAGGAAGAACGCCCCGCACAGCGAAATTCCGATCGAATGCTTTCTCAGCAGCAGATACAGAGACAGCAGAAAACAGAAAAACGGAATCTGGGAAAACATTGCAAACCTCACAGTATCCATCACTTGTCCGGCACCATGTTCCTGATACATGAAGTAGTATGCAATCATGCTGAGACCAGGAAAGCTGAGCATGATCGCTGACACGAAATAGACCGGCGACTTCGAGATGAAGTGCACTGCCAGCATGATCAGTGCACCCGCAAGGCATTTGATTCACAGCATCCTATCGTCCCTCTTTCTTCCCTTCATGGCCGAAATCGTTCCGGCCGATAAACGTAAAATATTTCTGAAGCCTTGCTTCATAGGCAACATCGCTGATTTCGTAGAACTTCCGATTCCGGATCGCATCCGGAAGATACTGCTGCTTCACATAATGATTCGGATAATCATGGGCATACTTGTAACCCACTCCGCTGCCAAGCTTCGATGCGCTCTTATAATGTGCATCCTGCAGATAGGCAGGAATCTCGAGATTGCCGCTCTTCTCCACTTCCTCTCTCGCCTTGAAAATTCCTGCAGAGCAGGCATTCGATTTCGGAGCAGTCGCAATATATACCGCCGCTTCCGCCAGGATGATCTGTCCCTCCGGCATGCCGACCCGTTCCACTGCTTCCGCCGCGCTGACCGCAATCTCCAGAGCCCTCGGATCAGCCGTTCCGCACTCTTCTGCTGCCGCGATCATGATCCGGCGTGAAATGAACCTCACATCTTCTCCTGCCGCAAGCAGCCTTGCCAGGTAGTACAGCGTCGCATCCGGGTCAGACCCGCGCATGCTTTTGATGAATGCGGAAATCGTATTGTAATGATTGTCTCCATCCTTATCGTAGCGGATATTCTTCTTCTGGATGCATTCTTCCGCAACCGCAAGCGTGATATGAACATAGCCATCCTCTGCCCGGTCCGTCGTCATCACAGCCAGTTCCAGCGCGCCAAGAGCAGCCCTGGCATCTCCGTCTGCCATCTCTGCAAGAAAAGCGATTGCATCCTCATCCATCTGCACCATCTCTCCGGCAATGCCTCTGATCGGATCTTCCAGAGCCCGATGCAGCAGCGTGATGATATTTTCTTCCGTCAGAGACTTCAGTTGGAAAATTCTTGATCTCGACAGCAATGCTCCGTTGACTTCAAAGTACGGATTCTCCGTCGTAGCCCCGATCAGGATCACCGTACCATCTTCCACATAAGGCAGCAGATAATCCTGCTGTCCCTTATTGAAGCGATGAATCTCATCGATGAAAAGAATCGTCCGCCTTCCTCTCATCGCATAGTTTTCTTTTGCTCTGGCAATAATCTCTTCGAGATCCTTCTTCCCTGCAATCGTAGCGTTTACCTGATAAAACGCAGCTTTCGTGCTATTGGCAATCACTCGGGCAAGCGTCGTCTTGCCGGTACCAGGAGGACCATAAAGGATAATGGAGCTCAGACGATCCGCCTTGATCGCCCGATACAGCAGCTTCCCCTTCCCGATGATTTCTTCCTGGCCGACTACTTCTTCCAGCGTCTCCGGACGCATCCTGGACGCAAGCGGTTCTTCTTTTCTACGGGTTTCCTCCCCGGCACTTTCAAACAGATCCATGGAGTCATTATATCGTTCAGCACAAGCCTCTGCTGAAGAAAAAAACCAGGAAACAGCTCCTGGCTTTCATGATCCCGCACAGCAATGATGATTCCCGGAAAGAATCTATTCAGCCTTTTCCGGAACCGCCAGCTGTTTCAGTTCAAACCTTCCACCTTCATACTGCAATTCCGCAATGGCACAATTGCCCGGAACTCCCGGATCACGATGATCCGGATCGATCGCTCTCAGGAAGCAGCGCATCACGGTACCATGTGCCACAATCAGAACCGGATCTTCTTCTGCGTGGTCTGCGATCTCCGTGATGGCAGAAACGATGCGATGGGCGAATGAATCCAGATCTTCTCCCCCGTACTTCACGAAATAGTCACCGTACGGGAAAAGAGGATTATCTGAATTCGGAGAAGCTTCACGGAATCCGAGATAGATTTCCTTCAGCTCTCTGCTCCGATGCAGCGGCAGATCGGTAATCAATTCTGCAGTATCACAAGCTCTTAATAACGGAGAACAATACACTTCTCTGAAATGGATGCCATGATTCTGAAACCAGTTCTTCGCTGCTTCTGCCTGAGCAATTCCTTTTTCGGTCAGCGGACTGTCACATTGCCCCTGATTGATATCCATCAGATTGAAAAGTGTTTCTCCATGTCTCATCAGGTAGATTTTCTTCATCGGCTATTTCCTTTCCTGCAGTCATACGGTGAAGGACTTTCAATCCAGAAATGCATCCCATCCTTCAATTTCATCAATCCAGATCAGCGAATCATAATACATCTTCCGGATTCCATGTGAACGGATCTCATAGCGAAGCTGACTGCCCGCCAGGAACCTCGAAACAGTGATGATGCAGTCAAGATGACCATCATTGAGAATGCTCTTTCCGACGGATACCGAAACATTGGAATACTCTTTCAGCAATGCAGCAATCCTCGGAAGATCTGACTCATTCACATACTGCCCATCCGGAAATGAACCATGGAGAAACATGGAAATCTTCCTGCCCACTTCCTCCTCGGATGCCTTCATTCCTGCGCTTCCTTTCAAGGAAATCATATCATGAAAAAAGACCGGAATCATTCCGGCCGTTGGTTCAGCAGCACGAACCTCCCTCATGTCCGCAGCCGCCTTCATGTTCATGATGATCGCAATGCACGTCTTCCTGATATTCCAGCTTTCCGGCAAGATAGGCCTTCACTGCTTCATCTGCACTTCCTGCACAGCCGCCATAGAGACGGATGCCAGCACCAGCCAAAGCATTCTGCGCCCCTGCTCCGATTCCGCCGCAGATCAGCACATCCGCTCCAAGCCCGGATAGTACTCCTACCAGAGCACCATGTCCCTGGCCATTCGTGCTTCTGACTTCTGAACTTGCAATCTGACTGTCTTCAATGTCATAAACCTTGAAATACTCTGTTCTTCCGAAATGCTGGAAAATCTCTCCCGTTTCAGGATTGTAAGTGACTGCAATTTTCATGTTCGTTCTCCCTCCGAGTTCCTCTGAAGATCCGATCTTCTGAATCGTTCTGTCTGTGCAGCAGCCGTAGATCGGGTCATCTTCCAGGAATACATTGCCGCCCGCGATGCACAGCGTCTTTCCATTGACCAGCGCATCTGCAATCTTCTGATGGGCAGAGCCAAGAATATTCTGAAACGTCGTTCGCGCAATGTTCATGCGCTCTGCACATTCTGACTGATCAAGGCAGATCAGATCGGAAAGACGTACCGCCTCCAGTTCATCGAGGGTCAGGTTTACTTCTTCCTCGGCTCCCCTCTCCGGCTGAAATCGGCTGCACTTCGGTTTCTGATAGATGGTTCTCGGTCTGACTGGTCTTGGCATGTATCCCTCTCATTAATGGCATATGCCATTAATTACATTCTATCCGGGCTGATCGATCTGTCAATTCCATGCGCCAGCACTTTTCTTCCGTAAGCGTCTAATACAAGGTGAACTGAAATGAAGAGCACCTCTGGGTAGACTGATT
>OMXA01000072.1 GCA_900314905.1 uncultured Erysipelotrichaceae bacterium | reverse complement strand
ACATTCTTGTTTCTGGCATAGGCCGGATTCTTCGGCCTGTTGCTCATCATCAACCATTCCGATCTGGTCAGGATCACATTTCTCTGAAAGACCGGATCCTCATACGGCTCAATGTCCTTGTGCGTTCCCCAGCGGGCAGATCCATATTCCGTATTGTGACGGTACTTCTTCGCATTCTTCCCTCGCATATACACCGCCAGATAGAAGACCAGAGCACAGATGACTCCGATCATCAGGTCGAACGGATGAAAGCTGGGAAGCGGATTGGCGAAAGCGGTCTGCAGTGTCGTCATCAGTGTGAGAACCTTTCTGGAAGGATCCACATCTTCTGTCAGCCGCCATGCCTCTCCGAAGTTTGTTGCCAGCAACCCTGCCACCGCATATGGGATATGCAGGATGATTTTCTTCTTGATCGAGCTGCTCATCACAGGCTGATATCGTCGTGTTCTTTGTTTCTGACCTTAGACGGCAGGGAAGCAACCAGATCCTTCAGCTTGGTCAGCTGTTTCAGGATGCTCGGCTTTTTCTGTGCATTCAGCTGTTTTGCCGTCAGGGATTCTGCGATCTGCTGCAGTGCATCCGCATCTCTCGCCTTAAAGAACACAGTATATTGCGGCGGATTCACTGTTTTGTCTCTGGTAACAGCGAAATCCACACCGTACTTTCTGGCTTCCCGCTCAAACTCCCGGATGCTGGCATCTCCGATAGGCATGCGCGAAACGCCTTGATTTTGGCCGATCAGCTCCTTCACCGACTGTTTTCCATGAATCCCCTGAACCACCTTCTGTCTGGAGACATTGTTTCTGTGGTTCAGATACATCCGGATCCCGGTAACAATCGTCCGGGCTGACAGCCGCGTTGTCGTAATGGCCAGGTTTACTGTCCTGTTTTCAACTTCTTCCTGCACGGCTTAGTCACCACCCTTTCCTGATATTTCTGCATCCTGCGGACCATGTTGTTCTGCCGGTTCATCTCCTGCTTGATGAAAGAGGACTTTGCCACAGTATTTCTATTTTTCTTCTTCATCGTCGGCCTCCATATCTGTCAGATCCAGAACCGGGAATCCAAAGCCGTCCATCCATACTCTCTGCATCCTGCCAAACAGTTCCAGGCAGGTCTCTGCCATCTCTTCAGAACTCATGTCTGCATATTCGTCATCCCGGTTCAGCCGGTAAGCAACACCGGTCCCCATTAGATAGACCCTCTTGCCGATATGAAGCAGTTCCGATGCCGGACAGCTGAGATAAATGTTCTTCGTATCCAGGGAAAAGATGATCTCAGAGTCATCACAGAAGATCTCTTCCAGTTCCGAATCACATTCCAGAATCATCTTGATGCCCATCTGCGGATGGATCGAAAGCATCCGGATCGAGCCGGTATCATTAGGCTCTGAAAACATCCGGTCGATATTGTCCTTGTTGAAGCTGTTTTTATATTTCCTGTTCATTGTCACGCCCTCCATGCGCTGTAATAAAAAAACGGCCATCTCTTTGCATTGCTGCATTGAAATGACCGTTCATGTACTGATATTCAATTATGACTGCTTAACGTTCCTGCTCGCGGCTGCGTTTCTTCATCCATTGCTCCAGCAGCTTCATGATGACTGCTTCCATCTGCTGCGGTGTGTAGGACTTCGGGAAGTATTTCCGCAGAACATCGCTCTTGATAACCAATTTGTCGTCAGGAGGTTTCTTTACCTCATCCATAACCTCACACATTGCCTCCAGAGAACTCTGCCCCTGCTGGCTGAGCTTCTTGATCCGCTGTGCCTGGGAAACAGACGGTGTTGTCTGCGCATAATCCATAGCCTCCAGGAATTCCCGCTGCTCCTCCGGTTTCAGGTAAGAAAGCTCTACTGCCGGATTGAAGGCAATCTTCTTTTCATCGACCATATCCATGATTTCGGGAATCAGGTTGTTCAGGCGGATGAAACGCTGGACTTGATTACGACTGGTTCCCAGTTCATCTGCCATTTGTTGATCAGCTCGCAACTTCGTCCCAATTTGGGACGAAGTTAAATCCTTTCGCTGACCCTGATGCTTCAAGGCCTCCATCTTCATCTGGTATGCTTTCGCCCGTTCACTTGGAAGGATGTGCTCTCTCTGCAGGTTGGAATCAACCATTAGAATCGTCGCAGTATCATCATCCATCTCACGAACGATGGCTGGCATTGTCTCTTTTCCTGCCAGCATGGAAGCGTATCTGCGGCGATGACCGGAAATCATTTCATATTCACCATTCTCCAGGGGCCTGACAATTGCCGGAACCAGAACGCCGTACTCGCGGATACTTTCCGCAGTTTTCTGCATCTCTTCATCATCGACGATCCTGAACGGATGGTTCTTAAAGGGATGTATCGCATCCAGCGGCAGCATAACGACATGCTCTCCGGTTTCCTGTCTGCTCTCCTGTGTGGAGAAGATGTCATCGTAGCTGCTCAAGCTGATGTTTGCGCCTTTTTTCGGCATTGGTCATTACCTCCTTCGTTAGATTTTGATACGCCTCCGCAACCTTACCCTTCGGATCATGAAGGAAGATGCTTTTGCCTTCCGCGCTAATCTCCGCCGCCCTGACGGATCTGGGAATCTCGGAATTGAAGATTTTGATATGTCCACCGTAGGTATCCCGTATGAGGGAAGAGATCTCCCTGCCGTAATTCGTCCTGCCGTCTACCATCGTCAGCAGGATTCCTTCGATCCGGAGCTTCGGGTTGATCTGC